>JBMTDQ010000004.1:0-66347 GCA_049432165.1 Ilumatobacteraceae bacterium | reverse complement strand
CGCGACCTCAACAGCGACGACGAATAGGCCGCTTTACGCGTCATCCGCTCCACCCCCCTACTATTCACCTATGGGGGATACACGAGGGCTACTCGACGACGACTCAACGACAGCGACAGACCTGCATGGCCAGGTCGCTCATCGATCTCTGATCGAACACAGCGCTCGCCTTGCGAGGACATTGCATCAAGTGACCGAAGGCGTGTGGTGCCTAGTTGGTAATGGGTTGTCCAACCAGACATTTATCACCGCTCCAGATGGCATCATCGCAATCGACACAGGCGAATCCATCGAAGAGATGCGCGACGCCCTGATTGAACTGAGAACGGTCAGCGATGCACCCGTCGTTGCGGTGATCTACACACACTTTCACTATGTGAGCGGCACCCAGGCGATCCTCGATTCCGAGCCGGTCACGGCCATCTGGGGGCATGAACGAATCGAGGGCAACCTTCGTCGGTCTGCGACCGAGATCGCCCCGGCATATGGTCGTGGACTCGTCGAGCAATTCGCGATGCAACTTCCCACCGATGGTCCTGATGGCAACGTCAATGTCGGACTCGGACGGGCATACCGCATGCCCGAACATGCCCCCTATTCAGGGGGCCACATACCAGCGACACACACCTTCGCTGAAGCGACCACTATCGCCGTGGCAGGTCTCACGATCGAGGTCACTCCTGCTCCATCGGATGCTGATGACTCGGTGACCCTATGGATACCGAGCCTTGGCGTTGCAGTCCACAACATCATGTGGCCGGCGCTGTTCAACGTATTCGCTATCCGCGGCGAAGAGTACCGAGATCCGCGTGTCTTGCTTACCGGGCTTGACCATCTTCATTCACTCGGCGCTGACCACTTGGTTGCAACTCACGGGCCACCGCTGTCAGGAGCGGACGAGATCGAATCACGACTTCTCGCCTATCGCGACTCGGTCCAGTTCTTATGGGACCAGACCGTGCGATGGACAAACCGTGGCGCAACCTCGGCCGAGCTAGCCCACCGTGTTCAACTGCCATCGCTGTTCGGTGACGATTGGCTCACCCAGCAGCACTATGGCATCGCAGAACACCATGCGCGCCAAATTCGAAACGGTCTGTTTGGGTTCTTCGACGGTGACCCTGCCAACATCCTTCCTCTCGACACTAATGATCACGCAGCACATCTCATAGAAGCAATGGGCGGCCCAGAAGCAGTTCGAGAACGATGCAAAACAGCCATCTCTAACGATCTCCGCTGGGGGATCTACCTCGCTGCTCAACTTGCTCATCACGACGACGCCACCGACGAAGATCGCGGGCTCCTCGCTAACGCACTTCGTACCGCGGCCCGGCGAACACCGAGTGCCAATGTGCGAAATTGGTGCATCACCAAAGCACTCGATGTCGAGGGCTCAATCGACATGTCGCGTCACCGGACACACCGACTCGGACGGCGCCAGGTCGCTAACTGGGACCTCGCTACTTCGGCGGGCGTGCTTCGAGTAATGATCGAGCCGGAGAAACTGACAGGAATCAACTGCCATGTCGCACTTCAGGTCGATGATGAGCGCTGCGGACTTCACTTCCGCAACCACATTTTGTGCCCAACCGATGGCGTGACCGCCTCACATTCGCTGTCGTGTAATCGGGCGACCTGGGATGCCCTCCTCACGGGTTCAACAACACTTACCGAAGCAATCAATTGTGGCGATGTGACAATCGATGGTGAGTCCACAGCCGTACTGGCCGCCTTCGGAGCACTCGATCACCCAGCATTCGGGTCGTGATCCGATGACGCACCTACCGCATTCCTCACAACCGTTTGAGGGCAACATTGAACGACTGCTCTCGGACTCAACCCCTGCATCATTCAGCCAACGCACAGCCCCCGATGGTGCCCCAAATGTGCTCCTCATCATGCTCGACGACGTCGGGTTTGGTTCGATGTCGACATTCGGTGGACCGGTTCCGTCACCCGCACTGCAGAGCGTTGCAGATAACGGGCTGACATATAACCAGTTCCACACCACCGCGTTGTGCTCCCCCACTCGCGCCGCACTTCTCACCGGCCGGCAGCACCATCGGGTACACATGGGTGGAATCACCGAAATTGCGAACTCGTATCCGGGTTACGACTCTGCAATTCCCCGAGAGGCCGGGTCAGTCGCAGAAGTCCTTCGCATGTCTGGGTATTCGACCTCGTGCTTCGGAAAATGGCACCTCGCACCCTCGTGGGAGCAGAGCCCATCAGGTCCGTTCGACCGCTGGCCAACCGGTCTCGGTTTCGATCGGTTCTACGGCATCATTGGAGCGGAAGCATCTCAGTGGGAGCCTGCCGTCTACGACCAAACCACCCCAGTGTCACCCCATGTCGGTCGCCCTGATTATCACCTCACCGAAGACCTCGCTGACCACGCAATCGAATGGCTTGAACGACAACGAGCATCTACCCCTGATCGACCGTGGTTTTGCTACTTCTCCACTCCAGCGGTCCACGCCCCACATCATGCACCACCCGAATGGATCGACCGGTTTGCTGGTCAATTCGACGCAGGTTGGGATGCGTTACGAGACGAGATCTACGCCCGTCAACTTCAACTCGGCGTGATTCCTCCTGGTTCAGTCAACACCCCGCGGCCCGAGCAAATCCCAGCATGGGAGGACTACCCAGAGCGCTACCGCCCTGTTGCTACTCGGCTCATGGAGTGCTTCGCGGGATTTCTCGCCCATACCGATCACCACATCGGACGAGTGATCAACGCAACACGCAGGCTTGATGAACGCCACGGAACTGAAACGCTCATCATTTATCTCACCGGCGATAACGGTGCCTCAGCCGAGGGAACGATCCACGGTGCGTGGAGCGCTCCGTCGTTCCAGAACGGTGTACACGAGGACCCTGAGTGGCTGCTCGAGCATATTGACGACTTCGGGACCGCTCGCTGCGAGAACCACTTCAATGTGGGTTGGGCATGGGCGCTTGACTCCCCTTTCCAATGGATGAAACAAGTTGCCTCACATTTCGGTGGTACTCGAAACGGGCTAGCAATCTCGTGGCCCAACAGTATTTCCGATGCCGGTGGCGTTCGGTCGCAGTTTCATCACGTGGTTGATATCGCTCCAACGATTTATGCCGCTTCCGGCATCACCCCGCCCACCAAGGTGAACGGCATCGATCAAATGAGTCTCGATGGTGTGCCTATGAATTACACCTTTGATGCAGATGGCGAGAGCGCTCGTACAACCCAGTACTTCGAGATCCTCGGCAATCGTGCCATCTACCACGATGGCTGGATCGCCTCATGCTTCCATGGTCGAGTGCCGTGGATCAGGATGCAGGCGTACGAATTTGATGGCCCCGACGAGAAATGGGAGCTCTACGACGTCACAAACGACTACTCACAATCAGTCGATCTTGCCGCAGAACACCCAGAACGCCTAGCCGAGCTGAAGGAACTCTTCGATACTGAGGCTCGTCGTCTCGGCGTCTATCCACTGCGTGATGCTGGATCGCCGCGAAATGGAGATCTTGCGGTGCCTCACTCGCTCGGAAGTACAACTTCGATGACCTATTCGACCTCACACGTCAGAATGCCTGAGTCGTCGGTGATCAATCTGAAGAATTGTTCATGGCGAATCACCGGGGAGATCACCGTCAACGATGGTGACGAGGGAGTTATCGCTTGCCAGGGCGGAAACATGTCCGGATGGTCGATGTGGCTCCGAGAGAACAGTCCACACTTCACCTACAACTGTTTTGGCCATGACATCACGACCATCAGCGGCAGCGCCTTGGCGAGCGGACCGCACATCATCGTCGTCGACTTTGGCTACGACGGCGGCTTCGGGGCCGGCGGCGACATCGTGATGAGCGTCGATGGCACCGTCGTAGCCGGCGCCCGAATTGAGCGCACCGTTCCACTCGTCTACTCGATGAGCGGCGAAACGTTCGACGTTGGCATCGATACTGGCTCAGCCGTTGGCCCGTACCCGCATGACTACCGATGCACGGCTGCAATCTCTGGTGTGACGCTTGAGCGCAAGTCAGAACCTGATCCAGCGATCAAACTTTTAGTTGAGGAAGGAATGTGGCGCGCCGGGATGAGCACCCAGTGATCGCCTCCCCTCAATTTACGACGCAGCAGCAAAACCAGCGCTTAAGTCGTCGAGAATGTCCTCAATGCTCTCGAGCCCGACCGAGAGCCGGATGAGCCCTGGGGTCACCGAACTCGCTGCCTGCTCCTCAGCGCTGAGCTGCGAGTGGGTTGTGCTCGCTGGATGAATCACAAGGCTTCGTGCATCTCCAATGTTTGCAACATGGCTGTGCAAATCAAGGCCCTCAACGAACTTCTTGCCAGCCTCGAGACCACCCTTGATCTCAAAGGCAAGCACCGAACCATAACCACGGCCCCCACCCAGACGGGTTGCACGCTCGTTCCATTCGCTCGAGGCGAGCCCGGCATAGTTCACCGACTCAACTTGAGGGTGAGCATCAAGGAACTCAGCGACCGCTTGGGCGTTCGAGAAGTGGCGTTCCATGCGAAGACTTAGCGTCTCCATTCCCTGCAGGATCATGAACGCGTTGAATGGTGAAATCGCCATTCCGAGGTCACGAAGCATCTGGACACGGGCTTTAAGAATCATTGCGCCATGGCCGAGAGCCGGGAAATACGCAAGGCCGTGATAACTCGGGTCGGGCTCAGTGAAGTTTGAAAACCGGCCTGAGGCCGCGTAGTCAAACGTTCCGCCATCAACAATTCCACCAGCAACTGACGTTCCGTGGCCACCCATGAACTTGGTCAGCGAGTGCACAACGATGTCGGCACCCCACTCCAACGGGCGAACGAGATAAGGAGTGGCAACGGTGTTGTCGACCATTAGTGGGATTCCTTCGGCATGCGCAACCCCAGAGACACCTTCAATGTCGAACATGTCGTTCTTCGGGTTTGGCAGAACCTCGCCATAGAACAACCTGGTGTTATCGCGAACAGCAGCCCGCCAGTGGTCGAGATTGTGTGGATCCTCAACGAAGGTGACGTCAATACCCATCTTGGGCAGGGTGTAGTGCAACAGGTTGTACGAACCGCCATACAGCGATGGCGAGGCAACAATGTGATGTCCTGCTTCGACCACGGTGAGAATCGCAAGCGTCTCGGCAGCCTGCCCGGATGCTGTCGCAAGCGCACCCGGAATTCCGATTGCTGTCATGCATCCACCCTCAAGGTCGTTGAGTCGGGCCTCTAGCGCCGCCTGCGTCGGGTTCATGATGCGGGTGTAGATATTTCCCACCTCTGCGAGTGCAAACAGATTTGCCGCATGCTCAGCATCACGGAACTCATACGACGTTGTTTGATAGATCGGCACGGCGCGGGCACCGGTCGTCGGGTCTGGGTCTCCCCCAACATGAATCTGGCGAGTGTCAAAACCGAGTTTCTTTGCGTTGTCAGACATGGTGGGAGAGACTACGCCGTTAAAACCCGACTTGCAAGGTCATATTTAGAATATGGCCTGGGAATGTAAACAGGCGGGCCGTTCGGCGGGGCTGTTCAACAAGATGTGGTCGTGCAACACTCAAGGATGCACAACGACGAATGCGAGCAAACTGCTCAGCTATCACCACCTGATGCTTCAGCAACTTTCTGCTTACCAGCAGAAATCCACGGCATCATGGCGCGAAGGTTTCCACCGACAACCTCGATCGGGTGGGCACGGCCCTCCTCTTGCATCCGGTGGTAGTTCGCGCGACCTGACTCGCTCTCATTCACCCATTCCTCAGCGAACTGACCCGACTGGATTTCCGACAGCACCTTTTTCATCTCAGCCTTCGTCGCATCGGTGACAATGCGAGGGCCACGAGTGAGGTCGCCGTATTCAGCAGTGTCAGAAATCGAGTACCGCATACCTGCGATGCCCTCTTCGTACATCAAGTCGACGATCAACTTCACCTCGTGAAGACATTCGAAATACGCCATCTCAGGTGCGTACCCGGCCTCAACGAGCGTCTCGAAACCAGCTTGGACCAAACGAGTTAGTCCGCCACATAGGACAACCTGCTCACCAAAGAGGTCGGTCTCGGTTTCCTCGGTGAACGTGGTCTCAATCACACCGGCGCGCGCTCCGCCGATCGCGTCTGCATACGACAATGCAATCTCTTTCGCCTGTCCGGTCGCGTCCTGCTCAACAGCGATGAGCGCAGGAACGCCGCCACCCTCGGTGTACGTACGACGTACGAGGTGCCCAGGTCCCTTGGGGGCGATCATGATGCAATCAACGCCCTCTGGGGCAGAGATCCGACCAAAGCGGACGTTAAATCCATGCGCGAATGCGATCGCGTCACCGGCCTTGAGGTTTGCTGCGATGTGCTCGTCAAAAATCTTCTTCTGCTCGGTATCGGGGGCAAGGATCATGATCACATCAGCCCAGGCGGCTGCATCGGCGACCGACTTCACCGTCAAACCCGCCTGCTCAGCCTTCTGAGTCGAGCTTGATCCTTCACGAAGACCAATACACACCTCAACGCCAGACTCTTTCAGGTTGAGCGCATGGGCGTGACCCTGAGAGCCATAGCCAATGACCGCAACCTTTCGGTTCCGAATGAGGGAGCCGTCGCAATCGGCCTCGTAATACACACTGGCGGCCATCTCAGCTCACCTGTCCTTTCTGGTTGGGGTTGGCAACACGAAGGCGTGTTGCCCGATCAAGCTTGGGAAGAGCCACTCGGCCCGTCCGCTGCAGCTCAACGATGGCATAAGAATCGAGCAGTTCCTCAAAATCGTCCAATTTGTCCGGATGACCCTCAAGGCTCATCGTCACTGCGTCTGATCCCACGGCGAGAATTTTCGCCTCAAAAATCTTCACTAACTCAACAATCTCAGAGCGTTGATCGGTATCGGCTTCAACCGTTGCAAGTAACAGCTCGCGTTCAATTGAGCGCCGCGGATCGAGCTCGGAAATCTTGACGACGTCAACCAACTTGAAGAGTTGCTTCACCATCTGGTCGAGCGGAGCCGATTCGAGGTCGACGACCATCGTGATCCGGCTCTGCGACTCATCCTCTGCGGGTGCAACCGCTAGCGAAAAGATGTTGTAACCACGTCGGGCAAACAGGCTTGCGACTCGTGCGAGCACGCCAGGCCGGTTCTGCACGAGCACCGACAAGATCCCGTGGTTGAGCGATTTGCCGTGCGGATTAAACGCAGTCATATCGAGTTCTCCAGTTCTCTTCGCTCTGCTCAGCCAAGCTGTGCCCGGTACTGCTCTTGTGATGGGTGGACAAGCACTTCATCGTTGCTCACGCCAGCAGGGACCATCGGGAACACCTTCTCGTCAGCGTCGGTACGGAATTCAACCACGACCGAACGATCGTTAATCGAGTTTGCTTTCTCGATCGCAGGACCGACCTCTTCTGGACTTTCGACCCTGATTCCAACACAACCCATCGACTCCGCCCACTTCACGTAGTCAGGTGTGTCAGTCGAGAGGTACACCTCCGAGTAACGCTCGTCATAGAACATCTCCTGCCACTGACGGACCATGCCGAGATACGAGTTGTTCAACAGGGCAACCTTGATGGGAATTCGCTCAACGGTTGCAGTAACAAGTTCTTGGGCGGTCATCTGGAAACAACCATCACCGTCGACAGCCCAGACCGTTGCATCTGGACGGCCGGCCTTCGCTCCGATCGCGGCAGGAATTGAGAAACCCATTGTTCCCAATCCACCGGAGTTGACCCATGAATACGGCTTGTTGAACTTCCAGTGGAGCGATGCCCACATCTGATGCTGGCCAACACCAGATACCAAAATCGTGTCATCGGTTGATGCTGCGCGAAGTTCTTCAAGGCAGTACTGCGGCTTCAAGGCCGCACCGGGGGCTGCGTCGTCATAGGTGAGCGGGAAGATTTCCTGCCACCCCGAGATTCGTGACTTCCAAGGGGAGATATCGGTCGGCTTAACTCCCGAGGCCGTGAGATCACGAATCGCCTGAACAAGTTCTTCTGTCACGAGACGACAATCACCCACGATTGAGACATCTGGTCGACGGACCTTGCCTTGCTCCGCGGGGTCAATATCAACGTGAATAATCTTGGCGTCCGGAGCGAATCCATCGAGACGACCAGTAATACGGTCATCGAAACGTGCCCCCAACGTGATCAGGAGATCAGAGCGCTGCATTGCCGTTGTCGCTGCGATGGTTCCGTGCATGCCAGGCATTCCCAGGCAGAGTTCATGGTCGTCTGGGAAGACCCCTCGCGCCATCAGAGTTGTCACGACGTTGATGCCGGTCAATTCAGCAAGTTCCCGCAGAATCTCCGCTGCACGGGCCTTCAACATTCCGCCCCCGACGTACAGCACGGGACGCTCAGCAGCAAGAATCATGCGAGCTGCCTCTTTGATCATCAAGGGATGACCCTTCATCGTTGGGCGATAACCCGGCAGCGAGTCAACCACTTCGTCATCGGTTGGCCAGTGCCAGGTCATTTCGTTCTGCAGGACATCCTTTGGAATGTCGAGCAACACTGGTCCCGGGCGGCCGGTCGTTGCGAGGTGAAATGCTTGCCGGACGGCGAGAGGAAGATCATCCGCCGTCATCACGAGCTCGTTGTGCTTTGTGCATGAACGGGTGATGCCAACCGTGTCACATTCTTGGAACGCATCAGAGCCAATAGCTGAGGTGCCGACCTGGCCGGTGATGCCCACCATCGGAATCGAGTCCATGTACGCATCCATCAATGGGGTCACCAGGTTTGTTGCCGCTGGCCCAGAGGTCACCATCGCAACACCCGGACGCCCAGTGACATGGGCATAGCCCTCTGCCATGTGGCCTGCGCCTTGTTCGTGACGAACGAGAACGTGACGGATTGTCGACTCAAGAAGTGGGTCGTATGCAGGCAAAATACATCCGCCTGGCAATCCGAAAATCGTGTCGACCTGCTCCATCTCGAGCGCCTTGATCAGGGCTTGCGCCCCAGTCATGCGTGTAGATGTTGTGCTCATTGGTTCTCCTGGTCGGTCGTCGTGGTCATCAAATGTCTGCAGTGAAAAACGGAACGACCCCCCGGTGGCGGGAGGTCGGTGCGCACGCGGTGTGAGGCCCGGTGCGCTACCGGATGCCTACTACAAAATCGAGGAACACGCGCGGAGCTTTTTTCATCGCCTCATAGTGTGCCAGCCCGCACCTCAGAACGCAAATGCGCACGACGGCATCAACGTCTCACACCCAAATTGGATACTTAAATCCGTTGTAAATGCAGGGTGTCAGCCAGAAATTACGCAGTCGACGGACACATCATGATCCTCTGTCGGAAGTTCGTCTCTGATCTGTTCTGAAAAGCACACGCCGACAGTTCGTGTGTGGTCGCCAATGCCAGGCAGAAAGCGGTCATACCAGCCCCCACCCTGTCCCAGTCGTTGACCATCTGCAGTGAACGCAACTCCTGGTACAACAACAAGGTCTGGTAGCTGGGAATCAGGGTCGTCCTCGGGAACCACGACTGAGATCTCATTCGTTGTTAACCAAGTTCGGAACGTGTTCAGCAGAGGCTCGCCTCGAACTGGATCAAATACCATCACAACTGATGGATCGATCTCTATCGCGAGTGCGATGAGTGCTTGGCAAATGACATCTGAGCGACGCACAAGTTCATCGTCACCCAACCCTCGGCGCCACGTTCTCAGTTCTGATCGAATCTGCGCTTTGGCGTCGTTCACCGTTGCCACATCAGCACCGTACCCTGCACATCTCTTTGAACGCCGCAACAAACGCCTAATGTCGAAGAGGTGAGCGCTATCGACCCAAAAGAGTTCCGTAACGTCCTTGGACATTTTCCCACCGGTGTCACCGTCGTCACCGGGATAGACGGCGACGAGCCCGTCGGGCTCACAATCGGCTCGTTTACATCTGTTTCCCTTGATCCCCCGATGGTGGGCTTTCTTCCTGGAAAAGAGTCCGCGACGTGGCAGGCAATCGAAAAGAGTGGAAGTTTCTGTGTCAACGTGCTTGGCAATCATCAAGCCGATGAATGCTGGACATTTGCGAAACCCGCTGAGGGTTCACGTTTCGACGGGCTCGCATGGCGCACCGAAGCAACCGGCTCACCAGTGATCGACGGATCACTTGCGTGGATTGACTGCACAATTAACCAGGTATTCGAGATGGGTGACCACCTCTTCGTTCTCGGCGATGTCGCATCGCTTGCCGGTGGTGCTGGTGATCCGTTGCTGTTCTTCAAGGGCGGGTTGGGAACCTTTGCGGCATCCTGAAGACACCTCAGATCGCGCCCTCATCTTCTTTGACCTTGCGATCATCGCTGCGTTCGTGCTCATCGGAAGGAACGAACACAACAGCGGTTCGCAAATCATCGGTTATCTGACAACCGTCAGCCCATTTCTCATCGCGACTCTGGTTGCGTGGTCACTGCCTCACGTGAGGCAGTCACCGGCGTCGGTGCCCGCTGGGCTCACCGTGTGGGCCACGGTGATCATTCTCGGAATGGTGCTCCGACGAACAATCTTCGGCGGCGGTATAGCGGTTCCGTTCGTTGTTGTGGCAACGGTCTTTAACGGGGCGTTCTTTCAGGCGTGGCGAGTAGTTGCTCGTGCTCGGTCACGACGGCCTGACCGGGGCCTTCCTGAGGGATAACCAGGTCATACCGGGTTAGTAATTGCACCCTTTTCAGCACCTTGCGCAAGACGGGCGTACTTGCCTAAGACCCCAGTTGTATAACGAGGCTCATTAGGTGCCCAACCCTCACGTCGGCGAGCTAGTTCTGCCTCATCGACGAGAAGATCAAGCCCAAGCGTTGGGACATCAATTCGGATGATGTCGCCATCTTGGACAAACGCGATTGGGCCCCCGTCAACTGCTTCGGGAGCGACGTGCCCGATACAGAATCCCCAGGTACCACCCGAGAATCGACCATCTGTGATCAGCGCACAATCAGAGCCGCGGCCGACTCCCTTGAGCGCACCGGTAATGGCAAGCATCTCACGCATCCCTGGTCCTCCCTTTGGACCTTCGTAGCGAATCACGATGACCGTTCCTGGCTGGATTTCGCCACCCATCACCGCTGCCATCGCACCGTCTTCACCATCAAAGACCCGAGCTGGACCCTCAAAGGTCCGTTGGTCTTCAGTCAAACCAGCAACTTTCACCACTGAGCCCAACGGCGCTAGTGATCCGGTCAGGATGTTGAGACCGCCCTCTCGGTTGATTGGTTGAGAGATCGGATATACGACGGTTCCATCTGGTGCCGGTGGGTCAATTTCAGCAAGGTTTTCGGCCATTGTCTTGCCGGTCACCGTCATTTCATCGCCGTGGAGCAAGCCCTCTTCAAGTAGGTGCTTCAACACAACTGGCACCCCACCAATTCGGTCAAGGTCCGTCATATGGAACTTTCCGCCAGGCTTCATATCGGCAAAGTGAGGAACTCGAGCCGCAATCCGGTTGAAGTCCGAAAGTTGAATATCGACCCGTGCCTCATTCGCGATTGCCAACAGGTGCAGCACCGCATTCGTTGAACCGCCAAGAGCGTTCGCGACAGTGATCGCGTTCTCGAACGCCCCTTTCGTCAAGATGTCATGCGGCCGCAAACCCATCTTCAACATGTTGATGACGGCCTCACCGGCACGACGAGCGTCATCTTCACGGCGACGATCAACAGCAGGAGGCGACGCCGAACCAGGGAGGCTCAGACCGAGCGCCTCGCCAATCGATGACATGGTGTTTGCAGTGAACATTCCGCCGCAAGCTCCCTCGCCCGGACACGCATTCGACTCGATCGCATGGAGTTCATCCTCAGTAATCGTGCCAGCTGCACATGCGCCAATCGCTTCGAACACGCTGGTGACATCAAGGGCCTTACCGTTGAGGTAACCCGGCAACGTTGATCCGTTGTACACGAAGATTCCTGGGAGATCGAGGCGAGCAATCGACATCATCATGCCTGGCATCGACTTATCGCAGCCACCAAGCACAACGACTCCATCGAGTCGCTCAGCGTGCACGACTGCCTCAACCGAGTCGCAAATGATCTCTCGGCTGACGAGCGATGCGCGCATGCCCTCATGGCCCATTGAAATGCCGTCAGAAACGGTAATGGTTCCAAACTCGAGGCCGATGCCACCTGATCGCCGGACGCCATCTTTTGCAGCCTCAGCGAGACGACGGAGGCTGAGGTTGCACGGAGTGATCTCGTTCCATGACGAAGCAATGCCAACCTGTGGTTTCTGCCAGTCGTCATCGGTCAGACCAACTGCACGCAACATTGCACGGGCGGCGGCTTTTTGAATGCCGTCGGTGACGTCACGAGAACGCGGTTTGATATCTACAGAAGTCTCTGATGGACGATCGCTCATACCTACACGCTAATGCTGCAGGCCTCTAGCGCCATCGTTCGGAGTGCTCAGCCCTTTCGGGCGTTCAGCATCGCAGTCACAGCTTTCCCATCGGCCTGACCACGTGATGCCTTCATGACATGACCCACGAGTGCACCCATTGCCTTGCCATCACCGGCGCAAAACTTCGACCAGGCATCAGGATCTGCAGCAATCGCAGCATCAACAAAACCGTCAAGTTCGGAGGTATCCATTGCCTCAAAACCTCGTTCGGCTGCCATCGCTGCCGGGTCGCCACCACCTTGCTCGACGAGATCGCTCAGCAAAGTCTTGGTCTGGGTCGAAGTGAGCTCACCCGCAACTTCCATCACAACCAATGCCGCGAGGTCAGCGGCCGGCACGGTGGGCTCACTACCTTGCTCCGAAAAAGCTTCTTTGACATGGATGAGAACGCGATCCGCTGCTCCCGCAATTTCGGCAACGGCGACGACATAGTCATCTTGGCGGCGCTCGACAATGGTTGCGATCGCCTCAGCATCGGCTGATTGTCCAGTCAACTCTGCAAGCCGAATCCTTCTGGCAGCCGGCAACATCGGCAAATTCGCCCGCACCGACTCAATCCATTCAGTACCCGGATCGAGTGGCACGAGGTCAGGATCAGGGAAATACCTGTAGTCGTCAGCATCTTCCTTTGTGCGAAGGGTGTGAGTGCGACCATCGCCTTCATCCCAGTGCCGGGTTTCTTGACGAATCGCCTCGCCATCAGAAATCATCGCGACCTGACGGCGCGCCTCGTAATCGATCGCACGTCCGAGCGAACGAACAGAGTTGACATTCTTGATTTCACATCGCGTGCCGAACTCTTCGCCAGGCCGTCGAACGCTCACATTCGCATCGACGCGCATTGAACCCTCTTCCATACGGGCATCGGAGGCACCGATCTCGACGAGAATCGCCCGAAGTTCATTCACATACTGTCGGGCCTGCTCTGGTGATCGGATATCGGGACGGCTCACGATTTCAACGAGTGGGACACCGGCGCGGTTGAAGTCAATCAACGACCCTTCACTGCCGTGGATGCGGCCCGAACCACCGATGTGAGTGCTCTTTCCGGTGTCCTCCTCAAGGTGTGCCCGCTCAACGCCAATCACGACGCCATCGGCAATCTCAAGGTGACCATCAATGTTCAGTGGACGGTCGTATTGCGAGATCTGATACGCCTTCGGCATATCTGGATAGAAGTAGTTCTTTCGAGCAAATGTGCACGACTGAACAGTGCAATTGAGGGCAAGCCCAATGCGCATCGCCAATTCGACGGCCTGCCGGTTAAGCACCGGAAGCGCCCCTGGTAAACCGAGTGACACAGGATCGATATTCGTGTTCGGGTCATCACCAAACCGGTTCGGGGCACCGGAGAAGAGTTTTGTGTTGGTCGCAAGTTCAACGTGGACTTCGAGTCCAACCACCATCTCGAACCCATCGTGGGTCCAGGTACCTGCATCAGACATGAGCACCCCCTGCTGCTCGTTCGAGCTCTGCAGCAACTGCAAACATCGTCGGTTCGCCCATCTCTGGAGCGAGCACCTGCACACCGATCGGCAGATCCTGTTCACCAGAACCGAACGGCACACTCATCGCAGGATGCCCAATGAGGTTCGATGGAATCGTGTACGTATCGCAGAGATACATCGCAAGCGGGTCCGAGGTCTTTGAGCCAAAGGGGAACGCAACACTCGGCGAGGCAGGAGTAATCAATGCATCAACCGACTGGTACACCTTCGCAAAGTCCTCAGCCATCAAGCGGCGAACCTTCAACGCTTTTCCGTAGTAGGCGTCGTAGTAGCCAGCGGAAAGAGCATAGGTGCCAAGCATGATGCGGCGCTTCACCTCGGGGCCAAACCCTTGACCTCTTGTTGCCATGTACATCGAGTTCGTATCGGGTGCCTCGACTCGCGAGCCAAACCGAACGCCGTCATAGCGAGCAAGATTTGATGACGCCTCGGCTGGAGCAATGAGGTAGTACGCCGTTAATCCATAGGTAAACGCGGGGATCGAAACATCAACAATTTCTGCGCCCGCACTCGCAAGCACCTCGAACGCTCGATCGACTGATGCAACGACTTCTGCATCAGCTCCAGCCGGTAGGTCAACAATTCGGCCGATACGCATTCCGTCAACACCTCGAGTGAGCGATTCACTCAGCGACGGAAACGCCTGCGGGATCGACGTCGAATCACCGGGATCATGTCCCGCGATGCTTTCAAGTAACAATGCCGCATCAGCGACGTCATGTGTAAACGGCCCAATTTGATCAAGGCTCGATGCAAAGGCAATCAGGCCCAGGCGACTCACTGCCCCATAGGTGGGCTTGACCCCCACCAGGCCGCAAAGTGCCGCTGGCTGGCGAATCGATCCACCGGTATCAGACCCAAGTGACATCGCCGCGAATCCGGCGGCAACTGCAGCTGCTGATCCGCCTGACGACCCACCGGGCACCCGACTCGTGTCAAGAGGGTTACGCGTCGGACCAAATGCGGAGTTCTCGGGGCTTGAGCCCATTGCGAATTCATCAAGGTTTGTCTTGCCAACAAACACCGCTCCCGAGTTCGCCAGTCGAGACACGACCGTCGCGTCGTATGGCGGCCGCCAACCGTCGAGAATCTTGGAGGAACAGGTGGTCGGTATGCCTCGGGTACAGAGATTGTCCTTCAGTGCAATTGGAACTCCAGCCAGAGGACCGACTACTTCGCCAGCAACGATCCGATCATCAATCTGCTGCGCTGCTTGCAGGGCCTCCTCGCGGAGTACGAGGTTAAAGGCATGTACTTCTGCCTCGCGTTCATCGATGCGAGCAAGGTGCTCTGTGAGAACGTCAACAGCAGACGATGCCCCTGATGAGACAGCTTCAGCTATCGACCGCGCGCTCTGAAACCCGCTCACAGTTCAAGCCCCAGGATCGGTGGGACACCAAATCGGCCATCAGATGCATCTGGGGCGGCCGCAAGCACCTCATCGTGGTCAAGGGTCTCGAGCGGAACATCGTCGCGCATCACATTCACGAGTTCATACGGCTGGGTCATCGGCTCAACATCTTCGAGATTGAGCGCATCGATATCGGCGAAATGCGCCAACATGCCAGCGAGGCGAGTCGTTGCCTCGTCAAGTTCTTCGCTCGTCAATTCGAGCCGCGCGAGTTTCGCCACCCGCTCAACCGCTCGTCGATCTAATTGTTCCGACACACTCTTGAGGCTACCGGTCGTCATTCTCTGAGGTCTGTTGAACATCGAGTTCTTCGAGAGTTGTGCGAGACGAGGACGTCAGTAGCAGGAACACACCACCCCCGAAAATCGCAGCGATCGCGACCCATTGATTCCAGCGGAGACCCCCAAGTACCGATGCATCATCAATGCGGAGCCCTTCGATCCAGAGACGACCAAGCCCGTAACCAGCGACATACAGAGCGAAGAGCCTCGAGCCAACGAGCCGAGGTGACCCGCTGAGACGCATAAGGCACATACTGAGCCCAAGGGTCCACAGGCTCTCGTAGAGAAAGGTCGGGTGGAAGGTCGTGCCAGACTCGAAAGAAGCAGGCAGGTGAGCATCATCAATCTGCAAGGCCCACGGCAATGACGTTGGCCGCCCAAACAGTTCTTGATTGAACCAATTTCCCCATCGGCCGACAGCTTGAGCGAGCGGAATTGCTGGAGCGGCTGCATGCAACGTATCGGCCGTAGATATTCCAAACGAGCGTGCGCGAAGGACGCCGACAACAGTGCCGAGGAGCACTCCTCCAGGAATACCTAACCCTCCATGCCACACCTTTGGTATCTCACTCAGGTTGTCCGCGAAGCGATCCCACTCGGTAACAACGTGGTACAAACGAGCGCCGACCAAACCCGCACCAACCCCCCAGATACCAATCGATGGAGCGGCTTCGGCGGTACCGGGCCGGAGTTGGTCGATACCAATACCGAGTCGACGGACCGCCAAAATCACACCGATGGCGATCAGCAATCCGTAGGCACGAAGTTCGAGCGGTCCGAGCGACAGGCTCGACCACGGAGGTGAGGGGATTGCTGCGAGAGTGCTCACCGGTCGCAGGTCAGTCAGTCAGTTGCGAGAGGAATGCAAGTGAACGCTCGACGATCAGTTCTTTGTCATAGTCCTGTGTTGCAACGTGAAACGACTTCGTTAACCACACATGATCGACTGGCCCACCGTAGGTTGACGCAAGATGTGCGCTATCGGCCGGATCTACCACATGGTCCTGTTCTGAGGTGAAGAGAAGCAACGGAGCTGTGAGGTCTCCCCAGTTTTCACAGCGAGGACGAACCCCTTCGAAGAACATTGATCGAAGCGGCACGAGGGGTGTGCCTTCGTAAGCAGTCTCGATGACATCAGGGTCGGCGATGTCTGAGCCAATGCCGGGGAGAATCGTCATTCCGTCCTCGATGAGTTCCTCAACCATTTCAACCTCTTCGGGAGACCTCATTCGTGCAACCGGGTTCACACAGATGAGACCTGCTGCCGGACGAGCACCGCCGATAGCAAGGGTCAACAGTCCACCCATCGACAGTCCCGCTACCACCACCCGTTCGCATCGTGCTGCGAGGGCATCAAATGACTGCAGCGCTGCGCCAAACCAGTCGTCCCAACCGGTGGTCATCATGTCTTCGACGGTTGTGCCATGTCCTGGCAATCGGGGCATCTCGACATCAAATCCGTGTGCTACCGAAGCCTCAGCGAGGATTCTCACCGATGACGGGTTGCCGGTGAATCCATGCAGAACAAGCACCCCGGTTGTCGACCCTGCGGTGTGAGAGAGCGGCTCCGCGCCCGGGAGAATTGCTGGAGATGAATTGTTGCTGTCGGCCATCGTTACATTCTGCCTGACATGAAGCGATGAGAAACCCCTCGGCACTCTGCGTAACCTCATACCCGTGGATCGCACACCACCGCATCTTCACCGCAGAAGGGTCGATCTTTCCTCGTTTGCTGCGCTCGCTCCCCTTGCGGTGGTGCTGCCGTTTTCATTAATTTCGCTGCGACTCATCTGGATTCCGGTGAGTGCCATACTCAATCTCATCGGCATCAACCTGTCCTTTTGGGTGGTTCCAATCGCATGGACGCTGGGGGCATGTTGTCTGTTTCTTCGGTTCGCTCAGACTCTGGTTCTTAGCCCCGCTCTCGGCGCCAGATCACTCACCTCCGAGGAACACGATGTTGCTCAACCGATTTGGGAACAGGTCAGTGCGGCTGCAGGAATTGACCCAAATAGGTTTGTGTTACGGGTGATCGATGCCGACGAACTCAATGCCTTCGCATGCGGCGGACACATGGTGGTTACCACGTCATTCTCCCTGCGGAACCTCAATCAACGCGAGCTCGCCGGTGTCTTCGCTCACGAATTATCCCACCACCTGGGCCTCCATACGATTTCTCTCACACTGATCCATTGGTACTCCCTGCCAATCATCGCTCTCGCTCGCATTGGCTTCGCATTGAAGAACATTGCCCGTGCGGCAACCGAAACATTTGTCGCACACTCATCTGCACTCACCGCAGTCGGTACGGTCATCGCCGGTGTGCTTACCGGCGTGTCGTGGGTGTTTCTCAGCGTCCTGTACGCCAGCGATGCAGTGGGAAATCTCGTGGGACATCGCTCAGAGTTCGACGCAGATCAGCGAAGTGTTCAATTGGGCTACGGAAATGAGCTCGTTGCCGCACTCAACCGCGTAATCACCTTCGGTGGCGGCCAACGCAGCATTGGCTGGCGCCAACGCTTGCGGGCATCGCATCCACCTGCGCGCACGCGAGTTGCGCGCATCGAAGCCGCTCTTCGTCACCCATCAGGGATCTGATTGAACTCACCTCAACCGGTAGCGATATCGGCAAACATTCCGCTCGTGACCGCTAGGAGGTCATCGGGACCGATTGCGACATCGAGCCCGCGGCGACCTCCGCTGACGAACACCTCGTCATACAAGAGTGCGGTCTCATCGATCACCGTTACCAGCGAACGTCGCTGAGCGATTGGCGAAATACCACCGACGAGATAGCCGGTGGCTCGTTGAGCACGCTCTGGTGGGCACATCTCGACGCGCTTCACCCCCACTGCATTCGCAAACGCCTTTAACGACAGTTGCCCGCTGACCGGAACGATCGCGCACATCTCGTCTTCTCCTGCGATGACGATGAGCGTTTTGAATACCTGATCTGGATCGAGTCCAAGTTCGTTTGCCGCTTCAATACCGAAATTTGTGTTTGCGGGATCATGGTCGTACTCGCAAAGACGAAAAGAGATCTTGTATTCGGTCAGGAACTGCACTGCTGGGGTCATTGTCCACGACTCCTCACACCAGCACGATACGGTCGAGGGTTGTGAGAATGTCTATCGAACCACCAACTGACGCCTCGGCTTACGACTTCTCGCACCGCATCCGCGTGCGTTTTGCCGAAACCGATGCGATGGGAATCGTCCACCACAGTCGCTATCTGCCCTACCTCGAGGAAGCTCGAGTCGAGTACCTGCGCCACATCGGCCATCCGTACAACGAAATTCGGGCTGAAGGTGTCGACATGGCTGTCCTTGAAGCAGGGGTTCAATATCGGCAACCGTTGAGATTTGATGATGTTGTTGACGTACATGTCGCCATGGGACCAGTCACCCGAGCAACCTTTCAGATGGTGTACCTGCTGACCGTAGAGGGCGCGATTCACTCAACCGGTATCACTGTGCACGGTGCCGTCACCCCCGAGGGTCGGCCAACCCGGCTACCTGCTTGGCTGCGCAGTTTTTCAAACGATGCTTCTGGCGCGTAGCGTCTGGGTGTGCGTTCACCTAAAGACTTCTTCCGCCCCCTCGCCGTCGGCGCTCCAGAACCCGTCCGCGAGATTCCATTCCGGCCGAGCCGAATGCTGCACTTCTTCCCTCCGAATAACGAGAAGATGCGCAGCAAAGTGCCATCACTTGTCGGCAAAGTTGATGTCCTTGTCGCCAACTTAGAAGACGGTGTTCCGATGGCAGAAAAAGACGCTGCCCGTGCCGGTCTTGTCGATGTTGCGAAGAACGTTGATTTTGGAACAACCCAGTTGTGGACCCGAGTCAACAGTCTCGACTCACCTTGGTGCCTTGCCGACATTCGTGCCGCTGTGCTCGAAGCAGGGCACGCAGTTGACGTCATCATCCTTCCGAAGGTCGAGGGTGCCGAGGACATCCACTATGCCGATCGGCTCATTGCACAACTCGAGGCAGAGGCTGGTCTCACTCGACCAATCCTGCTTCACGCCATTCTTGAGACCGCCCGCGGTGTAGCGAATGTCGAGGAAATCTGCTTGGCATCACCTCGTATGCAAGGACTTTCGCTCGGACCAGCTGACCTCGCCGCCAACCGGCGAATGAAAACCACCCGAGTCGGTGGTGGACACCCCGATTACCTCGTTCGGTCAGATCCTGACCCGGAAAACCCTGAGGCAGAGCGGTCTACCTTCCAGCAAGACCTGTGGCACTACACCATCGCTCGCATGGTCGATGCCTGTGTAATGGCAGGCATCCTGCCGTACTACGGCCCATTCGGTGATATCCGTGATACCACTGCATGCGCAGACCAGTTCCGCAATGCCTACCTTCTCGGATGTGTCGGAGCCTGGAGTCTGCACCCCGACCAAATAGCAGTAGCGAAAGAGGTCTTCTCTCCATCCGCCGATCAGGTTGCCCACGCCCGCCGAGTCATTGAGGCAATGGGCGACGGAACAGGAGCCATCATGCTCGACGGCAAAATGGAAGACGATGCATCGGTGAAGCAGTGCCAAGTGGTTGTACGTCTCGCCGAGCAACTCGCTGCGAGCGATCCGGAGCTCGCCGCTCTATACGAGTTGGGAGCCTGACATGACCTCACTTCGACCACGTCGATCCGTTCTCTACATGCCAGCCGCAAATGAACGTGCGCTCGAAAAAGCAAAAACAATTCCGGCCGACGCGATCATCTTTGATTTAGAGGACGCCGTGGCACCTGATTCCAAAGATGCTGCCCGGGTCAATGCTGTAGCCGCTGCGTCTTCTGGGGAATACGGCAATCGTGAATTGACGATTCGCTGTAACGGTCTCGATACCCCTTGGGGAGCAGCCGACCTTGCTGCGGCAGCAACATCGGGCGCAGCCGCTGTTGTCATTCCTAAAGTGACGTCGACTAATCATTTGAACGACGTCGATGCACAGCTTCGTTCAGCAGGTGCCCCAGAAGAAATGACGATTTGGGCAATGGTTGAGACTCCCACTGCAATTTTTGATGTTCGATCGATCGCAGCTCACCCGCGCGTCAATGTGCTCGTCATGGGAACGAATGACCTGGTGAAAGAACTTCGCGCCGAGCAGCAGGCCGATCGTGCACCGCTGCTCCCCCACCTCGCGGCGGCTCTACTTGGTGCACGCGAGGCCGACAAAGTGATTCTCGACGGGGTCTACAACGACGTGAAAAATGCTGAAGGGTTCCTTGCCGAAGCAGAACAAGGACGAGCCTTCGGATTTGACGGCAAAACGCTTATCCACCCCACCCAGGTTGAACCGGCAAATGATGTGTGGGCCCCATCAGAGGCCGACATCGACTACTCCAAGCGGGTGATCGAAGCATTCAATGAGGCAGTGAGCGAGGGTCGTGGGGTGATCACGGTTGATGGTCGCATGATCGAAAACCTGCATGTCGATAACGCACGTCGTGTTCTCGCCACAGCCGAAGCGATCGCTGAACTCAATAGCTAGCTAGGAGTTGTCGCCGGAAAGGCGCCGCCCAATCTCAACAATTCTCTCAGTCGTGTTATTTGCGTCATCGCCCTGCTCCTCAAGCAGCATCGACCGGTCCTTGGCTGCTTCTCGCTCAGCGCGTTCGGTGTCAGCGCGCTCGATCGCTGCCTCGGTGCCATGTTCACTAATGAACTCAGCCCATTCAACCAGCGCTCCAACCATTTCATCCTCGGGAACAACCGCGACATTGCGTCCCTTCACGAACAAATGGCCACGCTTGTTGCCCGCTGCAATCCCAAGGTCAGCCTCACGGGCCTCGCCTGGACCGTTCACCACACAACCCATCACTGCTACCTGAAGCGGAAGTTGACGCTCACCAAAGGCCTCCATCGCCTTCTGTGCAACCTCGATCACGTCAACTTCGGCTCGACCGCAAGACGGGCACGCAATGAGATCCACATTCTTTCGCTCACGAAGCCCAAGGGCCTCAAGCAATTGACGGCCGGCCCGCGCCTCTTCAACGGGGTCAGCGGTCAACGAGTACCTGATGGTGTCGCCAATCCCCTCCAAAAGCAGGGTTGAGATACCGGCAGTTGCTTTCACCAAGCCGGCGGGGGGCGGGCCAGCCTCGGTGACCCCAAGGTGCAGCGGGTGATCCGTCACCTCGGCGAGCTGGCGATACGCCTCAACCATGAGTGGAACGCTCGAGGCCTTCACCGAAATTTTCACGAGGTCAAAATCGACCTCACCGAAGTACTCCAGTTCACGCTGCGCCGACTCGACCATCGCCTCTGGTGTTGCTCCGCCGTACTTCTCATACAGGTCCGGGTCAAGTGACCCAGCGTTCACCCCAATGCGGATTGGGACTCCACGGTCTCGACATTCTGCTGCCACCGCCTTGATGTGTTCAGGTCGGCGGATATTTCCAGGGTTCAAGCGGAGACCGTGCACACCCGCCTCCAACGCGGCGAGTGCCATCTTGTATTGATGGTGGATATCAGCGATGACCGGAATTGGTGACCGCGGAACAATCTGTGCCAATCCAACCGCAGCTTCAGACTCATTACAGGTGCATCGAACAATGTCACATCCCGCTGCCGCAAGCGCATAGATCTGCTGAAGGGTCCCCTCGACATCAGCCGTTTTCGTGACCGTCATCGATTGAACCGTGATCGGCGAGTCACCGCCGACGGGCACACCACCAACGTTGATCACTCGAGTCTTACGGCGCTCCCCTGACCATCCTGTGACTTCCATCGAATTCTCCTCAGCGAATCGGGTTAACGATGTCGAGATATAAACCCGACATAAACATGAATGCCAGCATTGCCACCACCGCCATCGTCAAAGGAACAAGACGAGCAACATCAGCGTGATACCGAGAGCGAGTTCGACCTTCACGAACACGCTCGTAGGTTGCAATCGCCGCATGCCCACCATCAAGCGGCAACAGTGGGAAAAGGTTGAAAACCCCGACGAACACATTGAGGTAGGCCAACAACTCGATAACTCCGGCAAACCCACCGGATTGCCCGACATCGTCACTCACCGCTGTGATTCCAACCAATGTCGTCGGCCTCGTCATTGGGTCAGCATCATCACCGGTGAGATGTGCAACAACATTCGCGGGATTCAGAACGGTGACCACACCTTTCACCGACATCCACATCTGATCTCCCATCGCGGTAACCGAGTGCCACGGCGCCGCCCACCACGCTCGTTGCTCCATCGACACTGGCATCACAGTCGACACTCCAAGGAACGCAGAGGACCCATCTCCTCCAACCAATGCGTTCGAACCCAGAGTCGCTGCAACCGTTGATCTCACTCCGTTACGTTCAAGATCAATATTGACGGTTGAACCGGGCTCGAACGACCTGACGACATCACCTAGTGCACCATCTACGACAACACGATCATCGATGCTGAAAATGACGTCCCCCGGCTCGACAACACCTGCCGCTGGCATGTCTTCGCCGACTGACATCACTTCAGCTCCTGGCAACACGACAGCCTCACCACGGGTTGCAAACACTGCCGATAACAAGACCAACGCCAACAAGAAATGCGTGAGCGACCCGGCTGTGATGACCAGCATTCGCTTTGGATACGACTGCGACCGGTATGTCTCTTGTTCGTCAGCCTCATCGACGTCATCCATCATGTTCATGCCAACAATTCGGACAAAGGCACCAAGGGGCAACGCGCGAACACCAAATTCAGTTGAACGCCGATGCACACTCCACACTCGAGGTCCGAAACCCACAAAGAATTGGGTGACTTTCATACCACTCCATCGAGCGGTTGAATAATGCCCTAATTCGTGCAACACAATGGAGAGCAACAAGCCGACCGCAAAGACGAACCACCAAATGTTCGCAAGCGCTATCGCAACGAATATCCCGATGAGAACGAGCAAGCCGACAACACCGGTGCCCTTCTCGTCAGGGTTCCGCTCACCAACCGCACCACCGGCAACGACCTCGGAGACGAACCGCGACGAGGCGGTCGGCGCCGGCCATGTGGAAGGCGAAGATGATTCTTGTTTCACGTTGTCAGCCACGATTCCTCTTACGAAATCATGCCACTGATCACACGCTCCGCGTCCTCACGAGCGCCACGATCGGCATCAATGACTTCTTCAACCGATGTCGGCATAGCAATCGTTGAGTGGTCGAGAACGGCGGCCGAGACATCGTGAATCTGGTGCCATGTGATTCGACGCGACATGAACGCATCCACCGCTACCTCATTTGCTGCAGAGATAACCGCTGGGGCCGTTCCGCCAGAGCGCCCCGCCTGATACGCAAGATCCAGACATCGAAACGCACGTCGATCTGGTGGCTCAAAGTCAAGTTGCGAGAGTTGGGTCCAGTCGATTTTGCCAAATGGCGTCCTTAAGCGCTCTGGCCAACCGAGGGCATACCCAATTGGAAGGCGCATATCGGGCATCGATAACTGGGCAATGGTTGAACCATCGGTGAACTCCACCATTGAATGCACCACCGACTGCGGGTGGACCACCACATCGATCTCATCGAACTCAATCCCGAATAGTTCGTGGGCCTCAATGACCTCAAGGCCCTTATTCATGAGAGTTGAAGAATCAATGGTGATTTTCGGTCCCATCGACCAGGTTGGATGCCGAAGCGCTTCGTCAACACTCACTTGCTCGAGATCCGCAAATGAGCGACCTCGGAACGGACCGCCACTCGCAGTCAGCACGAGACGAGCCACCTCGCGATTGGTGTCCACTGATGATCGAAGACATTGGTGCAATGCGCAATGCTCTGAGTCAACTGGAATGAGTTCAGCCCCCTCAACCTGACGCAATGGCTGCACGACAGGGCCTGCCGCTATAAGGCTCTCCTTGTTGGCAAGCCCGAGTCGCCGCCCATTCTTTAATGTCGCCATCGTGACCGGTAGCCCAGCGAATCCGACGACGCCGTTAATGACGACATCAGCAATCCCGCACATCTCGGTGGCATCTGCTACGACCTCAATGCCATCCACTCCAGCAAGGGCATCGCGGACCTTTTCCCGGGCTGCCACATCGCTCATCGCAACAACTGATGGGCGAAACTTCAGCGCTTGCTCGACGACGAGGTCAACAGATGACCCTGCCGACAGCCCCACGACGACATACGAATCAGGCTCAGCAGAGATAACCTCGAGCGTTTGTCGACCAATAGACCCTGTTGAGCCTGCAATTGCGACCCGTACGGGAGCCATCGTGGTCAGGTACTCGTCAGCCGGCCCACGGCTCAAGAATCAGCGTGAGGTAATACACGGTTGGCAGCGTGAGCAAGAACCCATCAAACCTGTCGAGCACCCCGCCATGGCCCTTCACCAATGAGCCAAAATCTTTTACACCCAAGTTCCGCTTGAACATCGACTCAACCAAGTCTCCCATCGGGGCGAAAATCGAGACCACGATCGCCAGAAGAAGAAGGTCACCCGTGGAATCCCACGTGGTGTTCCAACCACCGATACCAGCAATGATCAGTACCACGATGGTGAGTAATGCCCCACCGATAAAGCCTTCAACTGTTTTGCCTGGTGAAATCCACGAGCGCAACGGGGTTCGACCTGCGGCCGCACCTACGAACAACGCACCGACGTCATTTGCCACGACAGCGAGGGCCAACATGAACAGGGTGTCAGTGCCGTTATCTGCTCTCAGTACCTCCCCAGTTGTGGAGAAACGAAGAATCAGCCCAGCGAAGGCTCCTGCCAGACCGATCCACACGATCGGCAATGTTGTGATCGATACATTTGGCAACGGCCCAATGTCAACCGAGCGGGCACCGATATATGTGCCCGCAGTTGCGATAAACGCAAACATCACGACTAACGGCAACGCCCCATCGCCCTGCCAGTAGGCAGCGAGTGGCGCAACTACACAGGCAACGATCCCCGGCACAACCGCTGGCCGATAGCCCTTCTCGGTCACCTTGTCGTAGAACTCAACTGCTGCAAGTCCGAGGATGACTGCTACGAGAGTCAGCGCTGCCCATGGTCGGTACGCGAGCGTTCCAACAAAGATCGCAACAAGCAAAATGCCAACTGCGGTCGCCACTGGCATATCTCGCCCAGCTGAGGCGGGCGCACCCGGTCGAGACACGGATGCCTTTGCCTTACCCGGTGTACGGCGACGAGTGCCACCTGAGTCCTCACCAATGGCTGCTTGTGCCGCCGAGCTGGGTCGATCCATTCCTGAAGGATCTGTCCCGATAACGATCCGCTTCTGCTCGGCTGTCGCCGGATCTGCTGCAGAGACGGGATCATCAAATGTGCCGAGCGCAGGCGATTCACGCGTCGGTTCTGGGGTCTCGCCTGGCTGCCACACCGGTTGTTCGGCAGTAAAGGTCGCCCAAAGGTCATCCTCAGACCTGCCAGTGGGAACATCGTCGTCAAGAATTCCAAGATCGTCATCATCGAAGGACCGAACTGGCAAACGCTCTTCGGTATCTTCCCCGGATTCGTCAGGCCGCGGCATTCCACCCGATGGTGCTTCCGTCCAATGGGGCAACGGTCCTGATTCGTCATCAAAAGAAAACGATGGTGTCGCCGGCTGACTTGCGGCGCTCGACTCGTCTTCAGATCGTCGACGCTCAGGCTCATCAAACAATGATTCTGAGTCGCCCCACATGTCGTCACTCATTGCACGTCGCCTCTCTACACTTCGAGGAGTTCGGTCTCTTTTCGACCGAGCCCCTGATCAATTCTCTCCACGTGTTCGTGGGTGTACTTATCGAGTTCTTTCTCTGCCCGTTCGAGATCATCAGCAGAGATTTCGCCATCCTTCTCAGCGCTTTCAAGCGCTTTACGGGCATCTCGGCGTATATTCCTCACCGCAATGCGACCATCTTCGGCCATGTTTTTTGCGACTTTTACGTAGTCGCGTCGACGTTCTTCCGTCAACGCCGGAAAGTTCAAACGAATCACCACGCCATCGTTATTCGGAGCGACACCAAGATCACTATCTCTGATCGCTTTCTCAACTGCTGCAAGCGAGCCCCGATCGTGCGGCTTGATGAGCAGCTGACGGGCTTCTGGAACCTGAATTGACGCAAGTTGCTGCAGCGGAACATGTGCACCGTAGTACTCAACCTGTAGGTGCTCAACAAGTGCAGGAGCCGCTCGCCCGGTCCGAACCGTTGCAAACTGGGACTGCACATGCAGTACGGCCTTTTCCATCTTTTCAATGGATTCGAGAATGGTCTCGTCGATCACTCCACCAGCGTACCCATCCGCCGGTACCCCGTTGGGGACAGCAACAAAATGTTGAAGGTTGCCCGGCAGGCGTCAGCGGCCTCAGACGTCGTGCACCATCGTGCCGACTGCGTCTCCGCAAAGAATTGAGCGCAATGCTCCAGGCGCCGTCATGTCGAAAACAACGATCGGTATTGAGTTGTCGCGGCAGAATGCAATAGCCGTGGCATCCATGACCTTGAGGTTCTTCGTCATGACTTCCATGTAGCCAACTTCGTCGTACTTCACCGCGGTTTCATCGACACGAGGATCAGCGTCATACACACCATCGACACCGGAGTGCGTGCCCTTCAGAAGAGCATCGGCCTCAATTTCAGCAGCGCGAAGCGCAGCGGCGGTATCGGTGGTGAAAAAGGGGTTCCCGGTTCCTGCTGCGAAGATGACCACGCGACCCTTTTCGAGGTGGCGAACCGCACGCCGACGGATGTAGGCCTCAGCAATTCTCGGCATCTCAATCGCTGATTGAACGCGAGTCGGCTGACCCTGCCGTTCGAGAGCGTCCTGAAGAGCCAACGCATTCATCACCGTGCCGAGCATTCCGATGTGGTCGCTCTGCGTGGCATCCATGCCTTCCATCGCTCCCGTTCGGCCGCGCCAAAAGTTTCCACCGCCAACGACGACGGCGACATCAACACCAAGGTTTTGGCGAAGGTCGATGATCTCGCGAGCGGTTGCGTCAAGCGTAGGGCCATCAAGTCCGCGACCTGATGGCCCAGCTAGCGCCTCACCCGAAGGCTTAAAGACGATCCGTCGCCATCGTGGGGTGGTCGTGGAATCGTCAGCCATATGTGAATTATTTCAGCCGATCTCGACTTGAGCGAACCGGACGATTCCAGCAGAGCCAATCACCTGCTGGATTGACTGCTTGTCATCTTTCGCGAATGGCTGCTCGAGTAAGCAGACATCTTTGAAGAATCCGCCGATTCGACCCTCAACAATCTTTTCGATTGCCTGTTCGGGCTTACCCTCATTGCGCGTGATGGTCTCAAGCGTCGAACGCTCGGCAGCCACCACATCGGCAGGAACGTCATCACGGTTCAAGTACTGCGGACGGGCAAAGGCGATGTGTACTGCGATGTCGTGAGCAAGCTCATCGTTGGCACCTGACATCTCAACGAGAACGCCATTGACTCCACGACCACCCTGAATGTGCTCGTAGTGACCAATGGTGTTGCCATCTGCCGCGACCATGTGTACAACATCACCGAGTTCGATCTTCTCTTTCAGAAGGATGCGAAGTTCCTCAAGTTGAGTCTCACGGCTTGAGACCGCATCGGCACCGCCGGCGAGTACTGCCTTGAGAAGCTCCGTCGCCTCATTGATGAAGTGTTCGCTTCCAGCAACAAAGTCGGTCTCACACTTCAGCTGCACCATCGCAGCGGTTGCACCCTCGATACCGAGGGCGACAAGTCCCTGATTGTTCTCACGGTCGTCGCGCTTGGCGCTCGCGGCCAATCCCTTCTCGCGGAGGTACTGCTTTGCGGCATCAATATCACCTGAGGACTCCTCAAGTGCCTTCTTGCAATCCATCATTCCTGCGCCAGTTGATTCGCGCAGAGCTTTTACGTCTTGTGCGGTGAATGACATGTGTCAGCCTTCTTTCAAATCTGTTCAGGACTCGGTCGAAGCATCGGCTTCTGGAGCTTCTTCGGTGGCAGGAGCATCAGCAGCGGCTTCATCGGCTGCTTTCTTTGCTGCCATGCGAGCCTCACGCTCTGCCTGAGCACGGGCTGCAGCCGCACGGGCTTCAGCCTGGGCCTGAGCAAATGCTGCTTCTTCCTCTGGGGTGCGCTCCTTTGGCTCCGGAGTTGCTGGAGCAGCCTGTGGGCGACGGGAAGCGATGTACCGGCCCTCGAGAACCGCTTCGGCGATGACATTTGCGAACAGTGCATTTGCCCGAATTGCGTCGTCGTTTCCTGGGATTGGGAATTGAATCGAATCAGGGTCAACGTTCGTGTCAACCACCGCAACAACCGGGATTCCTAGTTTGTTTGCCTCGGTGATTGCAATGTGTTCTTTCATTGTGTCGAGCACGAAAATCGCGTCAGGAGCCTTCTTCATCGACCGAAGACCACCGAGGTTGCGCTGCAATTTCGTGAGTTCACGATCGAGCAGCAGCGCCTCTTTTTTGATCATGAGGTCGAACTCGCCGATCTCTTTCTGGCGCTCAAGTTCGAGCATTTTGTTCACGCGAAGTGAAATCGTTCCGAAGTTGGTGAGCATTCCGCCAAGCCAGCGCTCGTTGACGTACGGCATGCCGCAACGGTCAGCAGCTTCACGAATTGGATCCTGTGCCTGCTTCTTGGTTCCGACGAAGAGAACATTGCCGCCATCGGCAACGAGGTCACGTAAAAAGTTGTATGCGGTCTCGACCCGGTTCAGTGTTTGGTCGAGGTCAATGATGTAGATGCCGTTGCGCTCTCCGAAAATAAAGCGACGCATTTTCGGGTTCCAACGACGGGTCTGGTGGCCAAAGTGCGCACCTGCCTCGATCATCTGACGCATGCTGATGAGAGCCATGAGAGTCTCCTATGTAGGGTTGCGGTTGGAGCTCATGTCGGGGCGCCGAAACGACCGCAAATGACATGAACATTTCTAATCTCGAGTGACCTGAAGATTCAGGTGCCGACCGGTTGGTAGGCCGTCTGACACGCTATCGGCGACGACCTGGGTTTTCACCGGGGTAACCACTCGAGCACGAGGTTCGAATCTGCGCTGGCCGAGGGGGTTCTGTCACCGGAACAAGTCGAACTCGATTTGGAGCGGCAGATAACCAAAGTTCGGGGTCGAGATAGCGGCCATTCGAACGGATGCCCAGGTGAACCGTGCCTGTGGCCTGTCCGACCGGGTCACCTGCCGCAACGACTGAGCCCCGTGGATAGCGATCGAGAACTTCGATGCCGCCAATCGTGACCAACAACGAAACAACACTCCCCTCCACCAACAACGTCAGATAGCCCGTACTGCCGACGGTTCCGTGAAACCACACAGTGCCGGTAACGACAGACCGGACTTCATCGCCTGGCTCGGCACCAAACTTCACTCCGCGATTACCCGAGCACCACTCACATTCAGGTAGTCGAAATGGATCAGAGATAGGGCGATCAACAGGTGGTCGCCAACACATTTGTCCCGCCCACACGTCACTGGACACCTGAGATGAACGCAAAGAGCTCTCGCCTGATTTCGCGTCTGGCGTCACGACCCGCAACAACATTGGATTGTCCAAGTGGGTGAATCCGCCTGCCACAACAACGAGCAATGCAACGACAGCAATGATCACTGCTGTCGGATCGGGATAGCTAGAGGTGGCCGGAAGCGCGTAGTCGGGACCGGAGATGCAGCACAGAGCGAGCGTGTAATTGAGATACTCGAGACTCGGTGACATCGAGGATTTCGCCGATATCTGCCAATGTCAGATTCTCGTCGTAATACAACGACAGAACGAGCCGCTCCCGTTCGGGAAGGTCGCGAACGGCCGTACGAATCACCACGCGAAGTTCCTCGGCTTCGACCGCCACGACAGGGGTATGCGCCCCATCGAGTTCGTCTGCCTCGGGCTCGAAGCCCATCGAAATCGCCCGATCGAGCGTGCCCACAGTTGTGGTGGCAACCTCGGAAAGCCACGTCTCCAACTCTTCGGTAGCGATGTTGAGTTTCTCGGCAAGTTCGTCTTCGCTTGGTGATCGCCCCAACTCGCGCTCGAGATCGGCCATAGCTTGCTCTATGCGTCGAGCATGAGTGCGAACCGTTCGAGGTACCCAATCGAGCTCGCGAAGGCCGTCGTAAATTGCGCCCCTGATCCGCGGCGCCGCGTACGTCTCGAACTTGACACCATGCGCGACATCGAACTTTTCGATGGCGTCGATCAGCCCGAATACCCCGTACCCGACAAGGTCGGATGGATCTACTGACCGTGGAAGTCCTGAACCCACACGTCCTGCAACGAATTTCACCAGCGGCGAATAATGCACGATGAGGTGATCGCGAGCTGACGGCGTTCGACGTCGACTCCAACGACTCCACTGCTCGGCCAACTCGGTTGCAGCATCGACAAGACCCGGCCGCTGACCCGCCGGTGGTGGAGGAGGCGTCATGCCCGCGGATGCGACTGGCGGTATGCCGCGGTGAGCCGCTCTTTGCTGACGTGCGTGTACCGCTGAGTTGTTGCAACATCAGCGTGACCAAGAAGTTCTTGCACTGCGCGCAGATCGGCTCCACCGTCAAGAAGGTGTGTTGCATAGGTGTGCCGCAGTGCATGAGGGTGAGTTGGGGAGGCGCTCCTGCGATCGAGAATGCGACGCACATCCCGTGGAGTGAGACGATGGCCACGCTCGTTTGTGAAGAGCGCATCACCGACTTCAATCGGGGCCGCCTCGGACCGAATGTCGATCCATGTACGCAAGGCATCAGATGCTGGTTCGCCGAGTGGCACACGACGTTCTTTAGAACCCTTGCCCCACACACGAAGCGCCTGCTTCGTGAAATCGATTGCAGCACAATCGAGTGAACAGAGTTCGGCCACGCGTAGGCCCGATCCGTACAGCAACTCGAGTACGGCATCGTCTCTGTGGCGACGCCATAGCGGCTCATCAGGATCAACCTCAGGTTCGAGGAGATGCTCAAGGTCACGCCGATCGAGCACCCGTGGAAGGCGACCTGTCCCGCCACTCACGTGCACACCAAGGGTTGGATCGGTGGACGCGGCACCGTGGCGCAACGCCCATTTGAAGTAACGACGAATTGCGGCGACTTTGCGCGCAATGCTGCGCTGGGCGTACTGGCGTGTTGATAGGTGGGCGATGTAGCGCCGAACCATTGTCCGGTTTACTGCCAGAGGTTCGACGATGTTCATTCGCGAAATCCACTCGGTAAACATCCGGAGGTCTGTCTTGTACGCATCGACCGTTCGCTCCGATAGCGAGGTCAAGGACGCGATAAAACGATCGATCTGCCACGGGTCGACCTGATCGGTCTCGACTGCAGAATCGAAATCCACATAGACGAGGGTATTCGCTCATTGACACTCTTTGCCGGACACCAGCATCGATCTCGAAAGTTCGAACCAACCGTTGCTTTCCGTGATGATCTGATGGCGGAGAAGCTCACTTACGACAACCACGACCTCCCCGATCGTGGTCGACATGCGCTCAACCAGTTGATTGAGGGTGAGTGACTCTTGAGATAGTTCGTGCACGATCTCGACTGCCATTCCTTGGACCCGGTGAGTCGATTGGGGTACCGGCTGCCGACTCGTGCTGAGTCCAAGCTCGTCAAACACGTCACCGACACTTGTTACCGGGGCTGCTCCATCTCGAATGAGAGCATTTGTCCCACTGGATGTTGCAACACGTGGACTTCCCGGAACTGCCATCACGGTTCGGCCGCGCTCAAGCGCCTCACGCGCCGTGATCAAACTCCCGCCCGTATCTCCGCTCTCGACAACAACAACAATCTCAGAAAATGCCGAAATCAGTCGGTTACGCATCGGGAAACGAAATGGTGCTGGAGGCGTACCGGGTGGCCACTCACTGATGACCAGATGCCGTTCTGAGATCTCGTCGAACACCGATTGATGGCGCGCCGGGTAGCAGCGGTCGAGACCACAACCCACCACCGCAGCGGTAGACCCACATCTCATTGCGCCCCGGTGGGCCGCCGTATCAACCCCCAGCGCCAAACCAGACACCACGACAATGCCAGCTGCTGCAAGCTGCTCGGCAAGCTCTGTTGCGGTTGCTCTACCTGATGCCGTTGCACGCCGGGTTCCAACGATGGCAACCATGCGGTGTTGAAGAATCGATATATCGCCTCTCAAGAAGAGCACGGGAGGCTTATCGTCGTCTTCTCGAAGAGCTGCAGGAAAGTCATCTGAGATGCATGTGATAACTCGTATCGAATACGCAATGAGTTGTGCTCGCGTGGCCTCAATGTCGAATCGATGCACTTCGTATTGAAGTTGCCGAAATTTCTCGTGTGAAAAGAGTTGACGGATGTTCGCTCGACCAACTGTGATATCGCTCCAAACGCCCTCAGGCTCACGCTCGCTCAATGCCTGCCGTAACCGCGCCGGCGACATTGCTGAAAGTGAAGCAAGTGCAGCAGCGACTACTTCTGCATGACTCGGAACACGCTCGGTCATCGACGTTCAACCCCGATTGCAGTTCGGAGAGACAGCGCCATCTCAACATGACGTTCGTCGATGATCTCTTCAGGCGTTGGCTCGAGATCTGCGATCGTGCGCGCAGTTCTGCGAACACGATGTAACCCACGGCCGGTCAGGTGACCCGCATCAAGTTCGGCGCGCAGCCGAGTCACCGCTGCTGTCGACAATGGCGCAAACGCATCAATCTCAGATTGAGGGATACTGGCATTGGTGCCTCCCGAACGTTCGAAGGCAAGATTTCGTGCCCTCTCAACTCGCTTGGCGACGGTTGCACTTGATTCTGATGGCTCGGTGGCCATGAGCTCGCCTACGTGAGATCGTTCGACAGCGACGCGTAGATCGAATCGATCGAGGATTGGCCCCGACAATCGCCCGAGATATCGACGTCGTGACCGCTCATCACATCTGCAGACCCCAGGCCGCAAACCTTCACCACACGGACATGGGTTTGTTGCCCCAACAAGTTGAAATCGAGCCGGCAATGTCACATGATGCTGGGCTCGGCTGATCGAAATTGAACCGGTTTCGAGCGCCTCGCGGAGGCAGTCAATCACCGCAGGGGCAAACTGCCCCATCTCATCGAGGAACAGGACCCCTCCATGGGCAATGCTGATCTCTCCTGGACGGAGGTAATGGGCGCCACCGCCGACAAGCGCAGGCGCAGTCGATGTGTGGTGAGGCGCTCGGAAGGGTGGCCGCCTGACGAGACCTCCAGGGGGAAGGCGAACTCCGGCAGCAGATTGGACCATGGTTGTTTCAAGTGAAAGATCGGGCGGGAGGTCTGGGAGCAGATACGGAAGCCGCTCTGCAAGCATCGTCTTGCCCGATCCGGGCGGGCCAATGAACAACAGGTGATGGCCACCCGCCGCAGCGACCTCAAGCGCAAAGCGTGCAACAGGTTGTCCACGGACATCGGCAAGGTCTGGTCCGAGATCGACGGCTGACTCATGTGGCGCGCTTGGCGGAACGGTTCCCCAGCCCCCAATGCCGGCAAGTGCGTCAACAAGCTCTCGTAACGAATCGGTTGAACGAACCCGGCCACTTGTCACGAGTCGTGCTTCGCGCACTCCATCGGCGGGCACAATCCACTCAGCTTCTGCGTGCACCCCAACCATGGGTGCCACCCCAGGGACCGATCTGATTGAACCGTCGAGCCCGAGCTCTCCAATCACACATATTTCGGCAAGGCACTCGGCCGCGAGTTGCTCCGTCGCCATTAAGACACCGAGAGCAATTGGCAGGTCGAGCCCTGAACCAGTTTTTCGATGATGTGGCGGCGCAAGATTGACGGTGATTTTCTGGTCAGGCCAGTTAAAACCCGAACTCAGGACCGCAGCGCGAACCCGATCACGGGCCTCTCGGCACGCTTCGTCAGGTAGCCCGAGCATCGAAAACCCAGGTAAACCGCGACCCACATGGACCTCTACCTGAACCGAGTACCCACGTGCTCCAAGGATTGTTGCCGAGGTCACAGAAGCGATCACAGGGTTACGTCCTTTGGAGTGCTGGCGGTGAGGGGCATTAACCCGATGGGGTGGCGACAAATTATGCGGTCGTTGTGTCACACTCGTGTCGTGCAGTGCAAACGTCTTGCCACGATCGCGTTCAGCGTGTGCATCACTGGAACAACTTTGGTCGCATGTGGAGATCCAGCCCCAGAGCGAGACGCTGCAGTGTTCTGTGAAGGGCTACGAACGAATCGCTCAGCGATTGTTGCCGGATCATTTTCAAGTGAACTTGAACTCACCAGCACGCTCGAGATCTATCGACAACTCAACAATCTCGCTCCACTCGCAGTCTCACAGGAGTGGTCAACCTTGTTGAATGCGATCGAGACAGCAAACACGGTCGTGCCCGGTGATGCAGATGACCTTCAACGCCTTGTGGAAGCCGCATATCAAAGCGAGGCGGCGGCACTAGCTATTGCTGAATGGGCGTTGGCCTCATGCGACGTTGATCTCGGGCCAGTAACTACCTTGGTTCCACACGATGCGCCAGAGCCGGCAACACCGGTCGGCGCCTCAAGTTAACTATCAGACGATTTCACCGCGGCGCAGGATCACGTTGTCGCAAAGACCGTATTCCTTGGCCTGTTCTGCGGTGAACCAGCGGTCACGCTCTGAATCTTGCTGAATCTGCTCGAGAGGCTGACCCGAATGTTCTGCAATGAGCTGAGCCATTCGCAATTTGGTGTAGGCAAGTTGCTCCGCCTGAATTGCGATATCGGCTGCCTGGCCACGAAGGCCAGCAAGTGGCTGGTGCATCATGATCCGGGCATTTGGCAGGCTGTAACGCTTTCCGGCGGCGCCTGCTGTGAGCAGGAACTGTCCCATCGAGGCTGCAAGTCCGAGACACACTGTTGCGACATCACATGAGACGAACTGCATCGTGTCATAGATCGCCATACCAGCAGTTACAGAACCACCTGGCGAGTTGATGTACAACCAAATGTCAGTATTTGGGTCTTCGCCCTCGAGGTAAAGCAACTGGGCGCAAATCTGATTCGCAATGTCATCGTTGACATCAGAGCCAAGCAACACCACCCGATTTTTCAACAAACGGTTGAACACATCGCTGCGGGGATCGAAACCACCCTCGAGAGCGGCCGGGTTTGGATTCACGTTGTCGGCGGACATGGCCTTAAGGCTACCTGCCCTTACCGCCGGGCTCAGCGTGCAGCTCCGGAAAGAACGACAACAATTGGTCGATCATCGAGCCGACCTGCGTCGATATCGGCGAGCACGCCAGCCACGCCGGCAGCCCCAGTCGCAGATGTTGGTGGCCCCACAGCGTTAACCATTTCGTGAGCTTTTTCAATATCGGGTTCTGAGGCAACGACCGATCGACCGCCCGATCGCTCAAGTGCACGCGCGATGCCGATCCAGTCATATGTCTCGTCGTCAAGAATCCCATCGGCAACCGACTGCGGTGACTCCCAGGGAGTCATGATCTCGCGCCAATGGTGTTCAGGAATATCGATTTGTGAGGCCGCTCGCAGCGCCCGATCAAGCGGGGCGCAACCCTCGGCCTGCACAACAACAAGCGGGATGTCTGAGCCCAAACCAAGTGCGAGAGAACTCGCAAGCGCCCCGCCCCCAACTTGCACATACATTGCCTGAGCCTCAACTACCCCGGCATCAAGTTGGTCTCTGATTTCCCAGCCGATCGTTCGACCACCATCAAGGCACCAGGCATTTGCGGGTCCTTGCACGCTGAACGGTATGGCACCAGACCGAACTGCATCTCTGAACGCTGACATTGCGGGATCCCCGGTACTGCCGTCGACCCGTGGACATCTGTTGACACTCGCTCCGTGCGCATCCAACCCTCGACCAAAGGCATCGTCCATCCAGGTCGGAACAAACACTTCAAGTGGCCACTGCTGACCCGCTGCGACCTCGGCAGCCGCAAGCGCAGCGTTACCACACGACGAAATCGCAAGTGTCTCCCGCTTGGTCAACAAGCCGAGTTGTTCGGCAACGATGAGGTGCAACATGATGCCAACGAGGTGGCGAGACTTGTGCGACCCGCTTACGCCGACGGTTTCATTCTTTGCCCACACCGTTCGACCGAGAGATTCGCTCAGGTATTCATGGTGCTGGAGCGGCGTGATGGTGAACGCCCCAGCCACTGATCGCGCAATGTCGACCGTTGTTGAATCTGACATTCCGTACGACCGAGCGAATGCCCACCAACCCATTCGCTCTCGATAACGAACAAACGGATTTTGCTCATCCGTCTCTATCGCTATGACCGGAGTGGCGTGATCATCAACAAACTCGAGCACGTGATACGGATCCGATGCAGTCGAACGCTCGCAGGTCCAAGAACACGGACGAGAAATCTCAATCTCGTCGCCGCATACCACGCATCGAAGACCAACGATCATGTCAGTTGATCAAGAAGATGACACTCGGTCATTGAATTCAGTGATCATCGAGTCCCATACTCCGACATATCGGCGGAGGTTTCTCCAAAACGACTGATGACGTCGCTCTTCGAATAACTCAAAAGGCGTGCCTTGCTGCTCAACCCAGGTGTAATAGCCAAGGTTGAACACCCGACGGCGATCAGCCTCAGTCATCTCGATCATGTGCTCCGTTGAAACATGTGAGAGGTGTTCGCCGAAAATCGCAGCCGCATCAGCCTCTGAGAGTTCTCCACCAAATCTCGTTGCGAGGGTCTTCGCTCGCTCACTCGGGTACAGCGCACCACCGTCGGTTGCCACCGTGATGATCGCATCGTCTTCACCAAGATCCAGCAACCGCGCCGTCTTAATCGCCGCCAGGGTGTTACAAATTGCTGAGAATCCAAAATGTGAGAGCGCCTCGATCATTGCTGTATCTAACCCATGCCGATCGGCCAGCAGTCGTCGACCGGCCTCGGTATTGAACAAGACGTCGAGTTCATCCGTTGAGCGGTCACTGATTGCAACGACAACATCAGTGTTCATCACGTTATGGATGAGCGGGATGTGCTTGTCGCCAATTCCTTGGATGTTGTGTTCGCCGTAGCCATTTTCGAGCATGGTCGGACATTCCAGTGCCTCGACCGCCACAATCTTCGTTCCGTATTCATCCTTTAAGCGGTCGCCGGCAGCGATCGTTCCTGCCGAGCCTGTCGCCGATGTAAACGCAGCCAGGTTGAGGTCTCGACCACTGCCACTTCGAACGTGCTCGAATACGTGAGCGAGCGCTCGACCGGTCACGGTGTAGTGACCGAGATGATTTCCAAATTCTGAGAACTGGTTAAGAACAAAATTTTCTGGATTGAGCGCAAGTTCATTACATGCGTCGTAAATCTCTTTCACATTCGACTCAGTTCCATGGGTACGAATGACATCATCAGCCGGGTTTTCGCACCAACGATCAAGCCAATCAAATCGCTCCTGGCTCATCCCCTCGGGAAGAATCGCAACACCACGACTTGCCATAATGCGGCTGATGGCAATTCCCCCACGTGCGTAGTTTCCAGTTGATGGCCACACCGCCCGATGGCGAGTCGGATCAAACTGTCCCGTCACCACGCGAGGAGCCAAACACGAGTATGCGGCAAGCACCTTGTGAGCAGTAATCATTGGGAAACGGTCTCCGAACACCACAATGATTGGGCTGGCAACTCCGGTCAGTTCCTTGGGTAACACAATGTGATCTGGAACAGCCACGCGGTTACCTGCAAGATCGTTGTACCAATGCACTCGCCAAAGGTTGCGAGCATCTGCACCCTGAGGATCAGCATCTCCGACAAGGTTGCTGTCTATCGTTGATGGCTCAGCAAGCTGGGCAAATGTCGGCAAAACAATGCCGCGTTCAGCAAATCGGCGCACCGAATTTGCTAATGCCTGTTCGTCAACCAGTCGGTCAGCGAGACCAAATTGATTCTCTAACGCGTTGGTGATGTCAGTGGATGCAACCGTCACTCCAACAGTCTGGCACCGATCATGCCCGCCCGTCACCTCCCCGTGATTTCAGCGAGAACAAATGCTCTACCGTTGGCATATGAGTGTTCGACCGTCTCTTCGTATTGGAGCCTGCTACGACTTCAGAAACCCACCGGGCTCCCCTCTCACATGGCCGCAACTCTATGGAGCCGTCCTCGACCAAATCTCGTGGCTCGACGAACTCGGATATGACCTCATCTGGTTCACCGAACATCACTTTGTTGACGACGGATACCTTCCATCGTGGATTCCAGTCGCCGGTGCAGTTGCCGGTCGAACCCGCCATATTCGAATCTCATCAGATATCACGCTGATGCCATTCCAAGAGCCATTACGACTCGCTGAAGACCTCGCAGTGCTCGACAACATCTCTCACGGGCGCATGGAAATCGGTGTTGGAATGGGATACGCCTTACATGAATTTCATGGATTCAACATTCCTCGAACACAACGGGTATCACGCACCGAAGAAGGTGTGGAGGTGCTGCAACGCGCATTTACCGGAGAGCGATTTTCATTCGAGGGAAAGCGGTTCACCTACAACGATGTTCGGGTAACACCAACACCTGTCCAAGAGGGAGGCCCGCCAATTTGGATGGCTGCAATGGGAAAACCGGGGGCCGAACGAGCTGCTCGACTCGGCCTTCATCTCTTGCCCCAAGGTGCGGCTGACCAAGTGCTCGAACCATGGCGAGAAGCAACACGATCTGCCGGAGTTGATCCGCTCACCCGACGTGTTGGCATCATTCGCCCCTGGCTCGTCACCGATGATCGCGACCGAGACTGGCCGCCGATTCGTGCTGCTGAACGCTACAAAGCAGGGATATACGCCGACTGGCTTACCGACTCTGGCGACAATGTGTCACTCCAACTCACCGGTGGAGCAGACCCCATTCCGCAAACCTGGGTCGTTGGCGATGAAGACAAAATTTTCAATGACATGTGCGAATTCATTGATGCCCACGGCATCACAGATGTAGTCACCTGGGGATGCCCACCCGGCTTCCACCCCGAGCAGATGAACGAAAGCTTTGAGCGGTTTGCAAAGGGTGTATTGCCGCGCCTTCGCGAGCGCTACTAAATGATCTTTCTCGCATCAATCTTAAAATAAGACGACATTCAGCCAACAAATTCGACAACAATGAGGCTATGAAACGGCAAACCTCTCTTGTGCTCCTTGCCTCGCTGGCTGCGGTCACCGCCGCATGCTCGTCATCGATCTCGCTCACCGACGAGCCTGCAGCAACTCTCAGTACCCCTGAAACAACCATCGTCAGCTCAGATTCTTCAGATCAGGAGCAGGCAACCGAATCATCGTCCCCAAGCGACACCGATGCCGGCGACACCGATACAACCGAGAGCACAACTCCCGAGACAACCGAGCCCGAACAAGACGCAGAGTCGACGACCACAACAGTTGAACCAGCACTAGATCCAGAAATTGCTGCTGCTCGAGATGATCTCCAGTCGCAATACGCCAGTTCACGTCTCTATGGGCCAATCGTCACCGAGCGGTGCGGAGTGCGTGCTGGAATTCTCATCGGTCCCGAGCAGTGGGGTCCGCTTGCCGACTCTGAAGACTCACGTATTCCAGAAGCGGCCATGTTCAACTGGGTTGACAACGAATGGGTTCGCACCGACCACATCAGCTACGAAAGCGCAACACAAAATGGCGTTGCTGCCGCAGCATTCGCCAGCATCTCATTCATCAACGTCGATGGGTACGACGAACCATTGCTCGTTCGCGCTGAAAGTACAAGTGATGGAAACTACGTGACGACAAAGAAACTCGACTCAAACTGCCGTTGGTGGGATCGACCGATCATCACCCTTTGCGGCGTAAATCGGACTGCAGAAGACATCACCGGTGCCGGATCAATGACTATGGTTCCTCAGTCGCTCTACGACGAGGACCCGTTGCCATGTGAGCGAAATGGCTCAATGTCAATCCGCTGGAACCCAGAGTTTCAAATGATTGAACCAGCAGTGAGCGGTGCTGATTGGTGCAACGCCTACGTTTCTGAAATTGAGGCCGGGTATCCGCTCACGCCGTGTACTGAGGGTGCCACGATCTCAGCCGTCCAGGACGGACTCGCCGCTGCCGGATACAACATCGATGCAGATGGATTCTTCGGCCCCGGGACAATGCGGACAATCATGCGCTACCAACAAAGCCAAGGTCTTGAGGTCACTGGCCGCATCTCAGCCGATCTTGCGTTCGTTCTCGGCGAGGACGGCAGCGGCGGCGGCGACAGCTGACGCTGACCCAATACTGACAACTCTCAGTACGCTGTGACCCACATGCGGGCGTGGCGGAATTGGCAGACGCGCAGGATTTAGGTTCCTGTTCTTCGGAGTGTGGGTTCAAGTCCCACCGCCCGTACCAAAAAGTTGGTGGCCATTGGCCACCACCTTTTCAGTTTCTAAAAATAGCTCTGATCAGAGACGCTCGATGATCGTCACGTTGGCCTGTCCGCCACCCTCACACATCGTCTGCAAGCCGAAACGGCCGTTGGTGCGCTCAAGTTCGTTGAGCAGCGTCACCATGAGTCGGGCACCGGTTGCACCGAGCGGGTGACCCAGAGCGATAGCGCCGCCACTCGGGTTCACTTTCGCAGGGTCGGCGCCGATTTCTTTCAGCCATGCCATCGGGACAGGTGCAAATGCCTCGTTGATCTCAACTGCATCGATGTCATCAATGCTCAATCCGGTGCGCTCGAGCGCACGACGCGTTGCCGGGATCGGTGCCGACAGCATCATGATCGGATCATCAGCAAGCACCGTCATGTGATGAATACGTGCACGAGGCTTCAACCCGTGTCGCTTCACCGCTTCTTCGCTTGCAATGAGCAATGCGGCGGAGCCGTCAGAAATCTGGCTTGCAACTGCGGCGGTAATGCGGCCACCTTCACGCAGCGTTGCGAGTGACTGCATCTTCTCGATATTCGGTTCGCGCGGACCCTCGTCATAATCGAGACCATTGAGAGGAACAATTTCATTGTCGAATCGCCCCTCGGCACGAGCACGAATCGCTCGCTCATGAGATTCAACTGCAAACTCTTCCATCTCTTCGCGTGTGATATTCCAATGCTCGGCCATCAGCTCTGCACCGTGGAACTGACTCACCTCAGTACCACCGAAACGTGAGTTCCACCCTTCTGCTCCAGTGAATGGATTGAACTCCGGATCATCTTTTCCGGCTTGAGCGCCGGCGGTAATGGGCACCATCGACATATTCTCAACGCCACCGGCGACCACGATGTCCATCGTTCCTGACATCACTGCTTGAGCTGCGAACTGCACAGCCTGCTGGGCTGATCCACATTGGCGGTCAATCGTTACACCTGGAACATGCAGTGGAAGTCCGGCGGTGAGCCATGACGTACGGGCGATACATCCCGACTGCTCCCAAATGGAGTTCACATTGCCAAAGACAACGTCATCAACAGCTTCAGGGTCAACCCCCGAGCGTTCGATGAGATGCTTGATGGAATGAGCACCGAGGTCGGCGGGGTGAACAGTGGACAGTGCGCCACCGCGGCGACCAACGGGTGAACGAACTGCGTCAACGATAAATGCTTCAGTCATAAGGGTCACGGTACATCGGTGGCCATCTCCCGACATCATCCGGCAACACCACAACATGGCAGGCTCTCAGAATGAATATCGGTGAGATTCCAACACCAGCAGCAGTCATCGATGCAGCGGCGTTGACTCGGAACCTTCACACGATGACACAACGTCTTCCCGGTCCGTCGCTGCGACCACATGTGAAGGCACATAAATGCACGTCGCTGGCTGCTCGACAAGCTGCTCTTGGCCACCAGTCGTTTACCTGCGCTACCCCACGTGAAGTCGTCGGAATGATTGAAGCTGGCGTTGGCACAGACCTCCTTCTGGCGAACGCTGTTCTCGATGTCAACCGACTCACACGGGTAGCTCAGGCAGCCGATACCGCCGATGTCATAGCCCGTGTCGCAGTTGATTCTCCTGAAACCATCGAAGCCGCTCACCGTGCAGGTATCCGCGATGTCATTATCGATGTCGATGTTGGAATGCCTCGATGCGGCATTGCTCCAGCCCAGGCTGGCCAACTCGCTGAGACCGCTCGTCAACGAGGACTCACCGTTTCAGGAGTGATGGGTTACGAGGGACACCTGCAGATGGTGTCAGACCGCGCAGAAGCTCAAGAACGTGTGGCCGCTGCGATGGCAATGCTGCGAGCCGCCCACAGCGATGTCGGCGGTGAGATTGTGTCGACAGGCGGAACCGGAACTCACGACCTTCACATCATCGGCCTCGACCATCCAACGGGCGTTACCGATGTGCAAGCGGGCTCGTACGTCGTGGTCGATACTCAGTACGCATCGCTTCACCAGGGATTTGAGCAGGCCCTAACAATTGTGGGAACCGTTATTGCACACCACGAGAACCGGTATGTCACCGATGTTGGCCTAAAAGCTCTTGGAATGGATCATGGCGACCCGACAATCGACGACTGCAAGGTGTGGTTTTGCTCCGACGAACACACGACTTTCAGTAGCCAGACTCGAACGTTCACACTTGGCGAGCGGGTTCATGTACGGCCCGCCCATGTTGATCCAACGATTGCTCGACATGAAGAACTCTGGATTGTTCAAGATGGCGAGGTCGTTGATCGATGGCCAATCGATTTACGGCATTGGTAACGGCCAGAATCAACCCGCTACGAGCGTTGCCGGAGGGCCTCAGCAAGTGCTGCGAACGCTCGTCCACGATGCGAGATGTTGTTCTTTTCTTCAGCGGGCATCTCAGCAAACGAACGTCCACCTCCATCAACAGGAATGAAGATCGAGTCATAGCCGAAGCCTGCATCACCAGTCTCGCCCTCAGCGATATGTCCCTCGCAAACACCTTCGACAACAAGCTCACTGCCATCAGCCCAGGCAACGATCACCACGGTTCGAAAACGCGCGGTGCGTTCGTCTGATCGAACCCCCTCAAGCTCGGACAGCAGTTTTCGCCGATTGTCCGCGTAGGTCGCATCGTCCCCTGCAAATCGCGCTGCATAAATCCCTGGCGCTCCATCAAGCGCATCTACTTCAAGTCCGGTGTCATCAGCCACCGCTGCTTTACCGCTGGCCGCACGGACGGCTTGTGCCTTCAACCGAGCATTACCAACGAGTGAGTCGGCGTCTTCAACAACCTCGCCCATAGAAGCTGGCCTTGGTTCCAATTGAGCAATGCCGACAAGCAGCTCTTCTATCTCAACGACCTTGTCAGGATTCGCTGACGCACAGACGAGGCGCAATTGCGATGCCGTCATGAACGCGGTGATGGTGGTGACGAAATAAGTTCGTCCTGCAGATCTGCAATCGCTCCAAGTCCAGTCTCAGCGAGCACGAGCATCGAGTCAAGTTCGTTGCGAGTAAAGGCCATTCCCTCAGCTGTCCCTTGCACCTCGACAAAGCGCGCCTGGCCCCCAACTCCGGCTGGACGCAACATCACGACGTTCATATCGACTTCAGCCCGAGAATCTTCAACATAAGGAAGGTCGAGGACGGGAACGCCATCGACAACCCCAACAGAAATTGCCGAACATGTCGAATGCAGTGGATGGGAAGAAATGAGGCCTTGTTGCATCCGTCGGGTCAACGCATCATGGAGCGCGATGTAACCGCCGCAGATCGACGCCGTTCGAGTACCGCCGTCAGCTTGAATGACATCACAGTCGACGACAACTTGGCGCTCGCCGAGCAGTGTCATATCGCATGCCGCTCGCAACGCTCGGGCGATCAGTCGCTGAATTTCAACCGTTCGACCCGACTGCTTTCCTTTAGCCGCTTCACGGTCGACACGTTCGGGGGATGAACCGGGAAGCATCGAATACTCGGCTGTCACCCAGCCTGTCCCTCGACCTTTCATCCAACGCGGAACGTCTTCATCAATTGAGGCTGTGCACAACACCTTGGTGCGTCCAACAGTCACAAGGCAGGAGCCGTCGGCCATTTCTGTGAAGTCGCGCTCAAAGGTGATTGGGCGCAGTTCATCTGGATTTCGGCCATCAGGTCGCGACATCGTGTTCTTCCTCTCGAGTGTTCGTGCTCTGTCAGGCTAGGCGCTCAATGCTCCCAGCGTTCGGCTGCGACGAGATCAGAGCCGAACAGTGTTGCTCCAAGTTCACGAAATGCGTCGACGTCTCCACTTGAAAGAAATCGACGCCCACCACGATCGTGACGCGAGCGAAGAAGATTCATCTCTGCGAGACGTTCCCGAACCGCAAACGCAGTCTCATCGGCTGAGGACACGAGCACCACATCTGGACCCATCACCTCTCCGATTGTCCTTGCGAGAAACGGATAGTGAGTGCAGCCGAGTAACAGCGTGTCGATTTTCGCACCAGCGAGGGGCGCAAGTAACCGTTCTGCAAGCACCATCACCTCGTCTCCACTCAACTGCCCACGCTCGACAAACTCGACAAAACCCGGACAGGCTGCACTTGAGAGTTCGGCGGAGGTGTTGGTTCGAGCGGCAACCGCCTCCACGGCGTGCACATATGCCCCAGAAGAAATCGTGCCGACAGTGCCGATCACGCCAACACGGCCTGTGCGCGAGGCCTGCACAACTGCCGATGCACCGGGCCCAACAACATCGAAAATAGGTACAGGAAGTTCGGCCCGAAGATGGTCAAGCCCAGCTGCGGTTGCGGTGTTACAGGCAACAACAATTGCCTTTACGTTGAAGTCCTCCACTAACGAATGAGCAAGTTCACTTGCGTATTCACGAACATCTTCGAGCGGTTTAGATCCATACGGGTATCTGCCAGTGTCACCGATATAGACATAATCTTCGGCCGGCAACAGGTCGATGAGTGCGCGGGCCACAGTGAGCCCACCAAAACCTGAGTCAAAGATGCCGATCGGCCGATCCACGGTTTCAACGCTACTGAGGAGTCGGCGACGATTGATGTCAACGTTGCCGGAGTTGTGGTGGCAAGCCAGCTGACTTAATCGTCAACGATGTCAGTTGATCCCCCATCGGCATAGTCCAGTGTCTGGATCGGCTCAATTGCGGAGCTGACGATGCCGGCGAGGTTTGCCACGATGCGCTTCCAATAGCGGTGTAAGACCGCTCGCGGAACTGCCCAGTGGCCGGGCTCTTCTGACCGCATGTACTCATGAATTTTCTGTTCGCATTCTCGGTTCATGGCCATCGAACGGCCGAGAAATGCTTGGGCAGCAGCTGTGTCGAGCGACACCAAGATGTCCGACGCTTCGACATACATCTGTGAAATAACCTGCCGGCGAGTCATGAACTCATCAATGTCAGGAGCACCTGCCAGCGAGATTCCATCCTCTGCGAGATCAAGGATGTTCTTTGCCTGATCGCCGATTCGCTCAATCTTCTTCAACAGAAGCGTGTACCCCATAACAAGGCCAATATCATCTCCGCCTCTCACTGCGATATGGACGACAAGTTCTGAACGTAAGCGCTGTTCAGCCGAGTTGATCCGATCGTCAGTCGCTCGAATATCCGCCCCGACCGCCGCAGCATCGGCGCCGGCAAGAAGCGCAGTGGATGCAAGGTCAAAGGAGTGTCGAGCATCACCGAGCATGAGAACCGTCTCATGGGAAATTCGGTCGAGTGGTGATTCACCTTTTTTAAAAAATGATAAGACCATGAGTTCCTCCGATCAGCGGAATAACGCAATCACTAGAAGTGGTATGACGACAAAGACGGTGACGACCCAACCCACTGCAATACTTCGGCGTTTGACCGCGAGTTCTGCAAGCAGTTCGGCACATCGAATTGGTAGCGGGCGAAGAAATGGAATCCCATACAGGACAACAATTCCGAGGATGTTGAACCAGGTGTGAACGAGCGCAATGGTGAGTGCGTCTGACCCACTCGCAGCGAGCGCCGCGAGTAGTGCGGTGATCGTTGTTCCCACATTTGCACCAAGGGTGACCGGATAGATATTTCGCAGGGAGATCACCCCTGCCGCAGCCATCGGGATCAGAATCGATGTCGTGATGCTCGACGATTGAACCGAAATAGTGATGAGCATGCCAATCACCATTGCGACGATGCCACCGCCCTTGCCCAGCACGCGGTTCATTGATGCTTCGAGTCGTTCAGCAATCAACGCTTTCATGTTCTTTGTGATCGCTATCAGCGACACAACAACGACACCAATTCCGATCGTCACCATCGCAATCCCCAACGGTGTCCCATCTAGGGAGAACTGTTTCAGTCCATCTTTTAGCCAATTAACGGGGTACTTGACCCACTCTTTGATTGGGCTCTTCCACTCGGACCCGCCAGAACCTGTGAGCAAGTCAGCTGTGCGTGTTGCAAGCCAGGAAATTCGGCCCGTGAGAAGTTCAAACGGCAGAAGAATCACGACTGCCATCAGATTGAAGAAGTCATGCACCGTTGCAGCTGCAAGTGCTCGCTTAAATTCCTGAGATTGCCTGACATGGCCAAGCGAAACCAGAGTGTTCGTCACGGTCGTGCCGATGTTCGCGCCCATAATCATTGGTACTGCTTGATCAAGTGCAAGTGCCCCCGACGCAACTAGTCCGACAATGAGCGAAGTGCTCGCCGATGATGATTGCACCAGAGCGGTTCCAAGAAGACCGATAAAGAGCCCGACGAGCGGGTTTGAAACTGATGAGAACAGTCGTTCCTGGGTATCTGCCCCCATCACCTTGATTCCTGATTCGAGCGATGAGACGCCAACGAGAAATAGGTAGATGATGACGATGACGAGCGATGCTCGAGCCCAACGAGGCACAACGAAAGTGGAGGCAGTCACTTTCGAGGACTTTACCTGAGTACGACGGCCCTGGAGGACCCGCGCTAACTCAGAAGTAAATGATCTTTTCGGCTGCTGCTTCGGCAGCATCGAGATCATCCGTGTAAGCGCCGGTGGACAGATATTTCCATCCGCCATCACACACGATAAACACGATCACGCCCGAGTCGATTGACGACGCAACTTTGGCGGCACCAGCGAGCGATGCCCCAGAGGAAATTCCGGCGAAGATGCCAGCCTCGTTCACGAGCCGGCGAGTCCATTCGATTGATTCTCGGGGACGCACAACTCGCTTTCGGTCGAGAAGTTCAAATCCGTTCCAGTTTTCAAATACCGGAGGAATGTAACCCTCTTCAAGATTTCGAAGCCCCTCAACATTTTCGCCAAGCGGTGGCTCGACAGCGACAATCTGAATATCGGGATTGCGTTCTTTCAAGAACCGTCCTGTTCCCATGAGCGTGCCTGATGTTCCGAGCCCGGCAACAAAGTGGGTGATCTCTGGAACGTCGCGCCAAATCTCAGGGCCCGTCGACTCGTAGTGCGCCCGGGGATTCGCGTCATTGCCGTATTGGTACACCATGCACCATTCAGGGTGAGCTTCAGCCATTTCGGTAGCGCGGCGCACGGCACCATTTGATCCCTCGCCGCCTGGAGTCAAGATGATTTCAGCACCCATGATTTCGAGCATTTGACGCCGTTCGATCGAAACTGACTCAGGGAGAAGGATCTTGATCGGGTAACCCTTCAGACGGGCGATCGCGGCAAGGGCAATACCTGTGTTGCCCGATGACGGTTCGAGAATGGTCTGTCCAGGGGAAAGTCGGCCATCTTTTTCGGCGGCCTCGATCATCGCCTTCGCAATGCGGTCTTTGACCGAGCCAAAGGGGTTTTGCATCTCCAACTTCGCAATGATGCGCACGTCAGGGTTGGGAGACAGGTGTGAGACATCAACGATCGGGGTGTTGCCGATCAGGTCGAGGACGCCAAGGTTGCCAACGGCCGCGCCAGTTGCCAAATTCGCCGTCATTACCGGATTCATGACTGTTGCAACCTCACGGCTAGGCAGTGTATTCCGATAAATCCGATTCGGCTAGTCGGCTTTTAACATTTCACGCCGAAAACAATCACCGTCATGGCGCAAAACCCAATGAAATCAGGGCTGATAGGTACCGAACACCTCACGGAGCGCATCGCTCACTTCACCCAGTGTGGCCCCGGCAATTAGAGCATCTTTCATTGGGTACAGCAGATTGTCGGTGCCGCGCGCGGCCGCACTCACCGCCTCAAGCCCCGCTCGGACAGCGCTCTCATCGCGGCCAGCCTTAAATGCTGCAAGCCGGGACTTCTGAGCTGGTTCGAGCGCAGGATCAATTGGGAACACCTCTGGCTCAGGCTCATTATCGATCGTGAAACGATTTAGTCCGACGATGACACGCTCATCATCGTCAATTGACTTCGTGTATTCATATGCCGACTGTTCGATCTCGTCCTGTTGGAAATGAGCCTCAATCGCCTCAACAGCGCCACCCATCTCATCAATTCGTTCGATGTACTCCCAGGTCAACCGCTCAACCTCGTCGGTAAGTGACTCAACAAGGTACGAACCAGCAAGCGGATCAGGAGTTGCAGCAACTCCCGATTCGTAACCAATGATCTGCTGAGTACGAAGCGCGAGTCGAGCAGCATTCTCCGTCGGCAATGACAGCGCCTCATCAAAACCATTCGTGTGCAGTGACTGCGTTCCACCCATCACCGCTGCCATCGCCTGCACTGCAACCCGCACCACGTTGTTCACCGGCTGCTGCGCCGTCAACGTCGAACCGCCCGTCTGGGTGTGGAATCGCAACATCGATGAGCGAGGGTCTTTTGCTCCGAAGCGCTCGGTCATGATCTTGTGCCAGATCCGACGGCTGGCACGGAATTTTGCCACCTCTTCAAAGAAGTCGTTGTGGCCATTCCAGAAAAATGACAATCGAGGTGCAAATTCGTCGACATCAAGCCCTGCATCAACCGCTGCCTGGACGTACGCAATGGCGTTTGCCAGTGTGAACGCAATTTCTTGAACCGCAGTCGAACCTGCCTCGCGGATGTGGTACCCCGAAATCGAAATTGTGTTCCATTTCGGAATATGCGCCGAGCAGTAACCGAAGATGTCGGTGATGATGCGCATTGACGGCTTAGGCGGATACACGTACGTTCCGCGAGCGATGTACTCCTTCAGGAGGTCATTCTGAATCGTCCCTGAGATTTGCTCTGAGGACACACCCTGTTCTTCGGCGACGATCTGATACATCAACAGCAAGATTGCAGCTGTTGAATTGATCGTCATCGACGTCGACACCTTGTCGAGTGGGATATCAGCAAGCAACGTTCGCATGTCATCGAGCGAGTCGATGGCAACGCCTACTTTGCCCACCTCCCCCTCGGCTCGGGGGTGGTCAGAGTCGTAGCCCATCTGGGTTGGTAAGTCGAATGCGCAACTGAGACCGGTCTGGCCTGCAGCAAGCAAAAACTTGAAGCGTTCATTGGTGCTTGCAGCATCACCAAACCCTGAGTACTGGCGCATCGTCCACAAACGCCCCCGATACATCGAGGGATACACGCCACGCGTAAATGGAGCTTCACCAGGAAGTCCTAACTGCTCAGCAGGGTCCCACCCGTTGAGAGACTCAGCGGTGTAGAGAGGAGCAATATCTATACCTGAGTCAGTTTTGCGCACGTCATCTGCCATCCCCACAGCGTAGGGCGACAACACCCCAGACCCCTCAGACGGCGGCGATGACCGAAATTTCCATGAGCCATTCGGGCCGGGCAAGAGCAGGCACTGTCACCAATGTCGAGGCTGCACGATGCTCACCGAGCACTCGGTCGCGAGCCGCCATCACTCCGGCAAGTGGCTGGCCGACCACGGCGTACGTTGTCACCGACACAATGTCGTCGACCGACATTTCAGCGTCAGCCAACATCGCTGAGATATTGGCCCACACCACCACCGCCTGGTCCTCAATCGCCTCTGGAACAGTTCCGTCCGGACGGGTTGGGACCACTCCGGAGGTGTGCAACCACCGCTGCGCCCCAGTGGTCAACATGGCATGGACGTACTGCGCAGCCGGAGGGGCAATCTCGTTCGGCTGAATGGGTTGGTGCGTTGCCATGGAGTGATCGTGCCAGAGATCGGTCCTGCGACACTAGACCAAGTGTGAATTTGTGACTAACGTGCGGATATGGCAATCACCGACAAGCCGATCATCGCATTCCACCCTGAAACCTTTGACGACCTCGAAGAAGAGCGAGCCCACCGCAAGGCAAAACTTGCGGGTGCGCTACGAGTCTTTGGTCGACTCGGATTCGGCGAGGGCGTCGCCGGTCACATGACCGCTCGAGACCCGATCTTGACCGACCACTTCTGGGTGAATCCATTCGGTAAGAGCTTCCGTCATATGAAGGCAAGTGACCTGTTGCTCGTCAACCACGACGGTGATGTTGTTGTCGGCGATATGCCAGTCAACCGAGCGGCATTCGTCCTTCACTCAGCGGTCCATAAGGCACGCCCAGAGGTCATCGCTGCTGCCCACACCCACTCGACATACGGCAAAGCATTCTCAGCCCTCGGCATTCCGCTTGCACCGATCACTCAAGATTCATGCGCGTTCTATGGCGATCACCACGTGATTTCAGAGCAAGGCGGAAAGGTTGTTCTCGAGATCGAGGCCGGCGAGGAGTTCGCGTCGAAGTTCACGACCGGTAAGGCCGCTATCCACCAGAACCACGGATTGTTCACTGTCGGAACCACTGTTGACGAGGCCGCCTTCTGGTTCATCACGATGGAACGCAACTGTCAGGTTCAGCTTGCAGCAATGGCAGCAGGGGACCCGATTGAGGTTCGTGACGAATACGCTCGCTACACCTTTGAGCAAACAGGTTCACACCTTGCAGGTTGGTTTAGCTTCCAGCCGCTGTGGCAAGAAATCTGCGCCACAGACCCTGAATTATTCGACTGATTCAAACGGTCACCGTGCAACCGCGCAGAGTTCCTGCAGAGGGACTCTTCATCATCTCGGCCATTTCGCAGTACATCGGCGCTGCGATTGCTATTTCAATCTTTGATCAGGTCGCCCCGCAGTCAGTTGGTTGGCTGCGTGTTGTTGGCGCAACGATTGCGCTCTGGATCATTGCTCGCCCCCGTCTTGGTGACTGGCGTGGCCGCAAACTGTTAGGGGCAGCGCTGTTCGGGGTCGCCACCGCAGCAATGAACACATTCTTCTATTTGGGAATTGCGCGCATTGATCTCGGGAAAAGTGTTGCGATCGAGTTCGTCGGACCAATTGCAGTTGCCGCTTTCGCTACTCGATCTCTGCGAAACGCAATTGCACTTGTGTGCGCAGTTGGTGGCGTGTTGGTACTCGGTGGGGTTGAACTCGGCGGGGAGCCTGCTGGCGTTGCCTTTATTCTCGCTTCGTCGGCGTGTTGGGCTGCGTACATCGTGATCGGCTCACGAGTTGCGGTGACCAGTAGCGGTGTTGAAGGCCTGGCAGTCGGTCTGGCAATCGGCTCCTTCGCGCTCATCCCAGTTGGTGCCCCGTGGAGTGGCCCCGTCTGGGGAGCACCGTTGCTACTACTCGCCTGCCTTGTCACCGGTGTCTTCTCAAACGCAATCGGGTACGGCATTGACCAGTACGTCATGCGACAGGTCAGTGTCCGACGGTTCTCGGTCTTACTTGCGATGCTGCCAGTGACCGCCGTCGTTGTCGGTTGGGTCGCATTAGGTCAGCAACCGACCTTGATCGACTTCGCTGGAATCATCGCCGTGCTCGTTGGTGTCAGCATGCAAGAGAGAGACGCAGCCCAACCAAGTGAGCCCCTTGTTCACGCCGGGTAGTTCAGTGATCGTCTAACCAAGGGGCGCACAGACCATCGAGATCGCGCACCACAATTCGGTCTCGGTTTTCCCAAGTCACCGGGTTGGACGGATCGGGCCGAAGTTTGAAGGTCCTGAACTCCATCTCCGTCGTATCAACAGAAAGGATTCGACCGATCAGCGCATCACCAAGGCCGAGGATGACCTTGATCGTTTCGAGCGCCTGAATCGACCCGACAATGCCTGGCAACACACCGAGAACACCGGCCTCTGCACACGACGGAGCAAGTTCAGCGGGAGGTGGTTCTGGAACCATGTCTCGATAGGTCGGGCCTTCCTTTGGATGGAACACACTGACCATTCCCTCAAAGCGGAAAATCGAACCGTGCACGACCGGGATGCCGAGCTTCACACTTGCATCGTTCAACACATAGCGAGATGGGAAGTTGTCAGCACCGTCAACGATGACGTCGTAGCCCGAGATGATGTCGACGATGTTCTCGGCGGAAAGGCGAGTGTCATACGTGACGACATTGACATCTGGGTTGAGCAATGTGAGCGTCTTCTTCGCCGAGTCGACCTTGCGATCGCCGACTCGATCAATGTTGTGCAGAATTTGGCGTTGCAGGTTTGATGCATCAACTTCGTCCATGTCGACGATACCAATTGTCCCAACACCTGCTGCCGCGAGATAGAGCGCTGCAGGTGAGCCAAGACCGCCTGCGCCAAGCATGAGCACCTTCGCGTCGAGGAGTTTTTGCTGACCTTCGACTCCGACCTCAGGAAGAAGCAGATGGCGCTTGTACCGGTTCTGTTGCTCCGGGCTGAGGCTGGCGGGCTGGCGCCACGGACGTCCCTCGTCTTTCCAGCGTCCGAACCCGCCATCCATCGATGTGACGTGTTCATAGCCCAGATCTTGAAGCGTCTTCGCAGCGAAGGCTGAACGAACTCCACCTGCGCAGTACACGACAACCGGAAGTGATTTATCGACGATGCGGTTTTCGATCTGTGCCTCAAGGTGGCCTCGAGGAATATGAATCGCACCCTCGAGAGCGCCTTCGGCGTACTCGTCGGGTTCGCGAACGTCGAGAATGAGATGACCAGCGCCAATGCGCTCGGCTGCTTCTTCGGTATTTATTTCGACAATCTCAGCTTTTGCGGAGCTGAGGAGGTCTCTGAACGTAGCCATGTCGAAATCCTACTGATTTGGTCAAGTATTGCCACCTTGAGCGAATAATTGAGGAAGAATGTCACCGATTGATCCCCGAAGGACCACGTCGGCGATGGCATCCATCTCTGTTGCTTCCGCATTCACGATGACTATCTGAGCCCCGTTCGACTTCGCCAATGGCACACAATTTGCAACCGGATAGACGCTGAGAGTTGAGCCAACTGCGACAAGAACATCGGCCTGTTCACTCACGCGCATCGCCCGATCAATCACTTCAGGAATGAGTGATTGTCCGAAACTGATCGTGTCGCTCTTTACGATTCCTCCGCACAGTTCACATGCAGGATCAGGATCTCCATCACGAACTCTCTGCAAGGTATCTGACATCTCTCGCCGATCGCCACACTCCCAGCATCGAGAAAACCAGATCGTTCCATGTACCTCGATCACAAGGTCAGGATCTGTACCGGCCTGTTGATGAAGACCATCAATGTTCTGGGTCACCACCGCATGCAAGCGGCCACTGCGTTCCAGATCAACAATTGCCTGGTGACCTCTGTTTGGCGACGCAGACCACGCAGCAGCATCAAGGCGCGCTTGCCACGCCGCACGCCGGACGTCTGGGTCAGACAGGTAGTACGAGATATTGCTCGCCTTTTCTGCACCAGGATTTTTCGTCCAGACCCCATTTGGTCCGCGGAAATCAGGGATTCCCGAGTCGGTAGAAATTCCCGCACCCGTCAGTACAACCACTCGTTGAGCGCCGATCAACATCGATTGGGCGAGCTCAAGTTGTCCGGGATCGACCGCTTCCATATCTCTAGTGTGACGCACACTTTCATCCCAAGCGAACCGGCGAGAACATCACACATCCCACTCCCCCATGCCAACTGCGACATCAGACGAACTCATCAACTTTCAGCCCTGGGCCGTACCCGCCGACAGAGACGTCGGTCACGACCCACGAAGTACATATGTCGAGAGGTTTTGGCTCAGCACACTCGGGCCGTCGGCCACATGGATCATCCGACGTCTCGCCGATTATCTCGATCATGAGCCCAACGGGTTCATCATCAACGTGAACGACCTCGCTCACTCAATCGGACTGAGCAATGCCAAAGGAGCAGAGTCACCGTTTGGCAGGGCACTTCATCGCTGCACCATGTTCAACCTCATTCGGCCAAGCAATAGCGGATACGACGTCAAACGTCGCATCCCGGATCTGACAATCCGACAGTTGGATCGCATGCATGAACAACTCCGTCGAGACCACGACGAGTGGGTTCAGCGAACTTGGACGACCGATGCAATGGCCGTTGAACACCAACTTGTCGCTGCCGGGTTTGATCGCCGAACCGCGATCATTGCGGCGGAGTCAGCGACTACGCCGACCAGTTCGTAACCGTGTCAATCAGCAGGCGAGTTCCAAACCCGGTCGCACCCTTTGACCGCCACGACTCGTCCCCATCGACTTTCATCGGTCCTGCAATGTCGAGGTGTGCCCAGGGCACGTCACCTGTGAACTCCGACAGGAAAATTGCCGCCGTAATACAACCACCGTAAGGGCCGCCAATATTTCGCATGTCTGCAACATTTGAATCCAGCAGCTTGCGGTAACGGGTTGCCTCAAGAGGCATCTCCCAAATTGGCTCACCTGTTGCGTCAGCACTAGCGGTGAGTTGGTCGATCACCTTCGGACCAGTGCCGAGCACCGCGGCAATATCTGGACCAAGGGCCGCCATCGCTGCACCAGTCAGCGTTGCGATATCGATAATTGCGTCCGGCTTGTCCTCCACCGCCAACGACAGTCCGTCAGCGAGAATGAGACGACCCTCTGCATCGGTGTTGTGCACTTCAACCGTTTTCCCGTTGCGCATGGTCAGCACATCACCCAATTTCATCGCCGAGCCGGACGGCATATTGTCGGTACAGACGATGTAGCCAGTTACTTGAGTACGGCAACGAAGATCCTTTAGAGCCGTCATCGTCGACAGCACTGCCGCAGCGCCCGACATGTCCATTTTCATCACCACATGGAATGCGTCGCTTGGCTTCAAACTGATTCCACCCGAGTCGTACATCACGCCCTTACCTACGAGAGCGACATGACCTCGAGGGTTCCTCGGTGTGTAGGTGAGTTTCATCAAACGCGGCGGCTCGACACTTCCCTTATTCACTCCGAGTAGACCACCACAGCCCATCTCAGCGAGGTCATTCTCATCGAATACCTCAACATCAAACCCGTGGTCAGCTGCAAGTGCCGTTGTGATGACCTCAAGATCACGAGCATTGAGGTGTGCTGGAGGGGTGTTAGCCAGATCTCGCGCAAGATACGTTGCGCGAGATCGCACCTGACCCTCTCGAACCCCTCGCTCAACCGCGGCCGTTCCGGAGGTCACAATCGTGAGTGATTCAAACTTGGGCTTGGTCGTCGGCTTCGCGGTAATTCCCGGATATCGGTATGCAGCCAATAGCGCTCCCTCGGTCACTGCGCGAGCATCTGCCGCGCTTGCAGAACTCGATGGCAACAGATCGAGAGCGAAATGAGTGTGACGTTGAGCGTGACGAATTGCCGCAGCCGCCGCATTACGCAGGTCGGCGCTTGACGGACGGTCACCCACACCGACCGCAATCACTGTCGCCGCATCACGACGAGGAATCGAGACAACTTGTCCGACCTTTCCAGAAAACCCATGACGTTCGAGATCGCGTCGGGACATGCCGACCGATCTTGGAACACTTCCAGTTGAACGAACCGCTACCGCAACTGCGGTCGCAGAACGAGGAGTTGTTCGTGCAGTGACGACGGTGCTTGGAGTTGCAAACGGAATTGACGTGTCAGGCATAGCGACAGTCTGCACGAATTGACACCAATCTGGCGTTACGCACCGAGAAAGAATTCGCTCTAGTGGACTCTCCCCGCCATGCCGGCAACACTGTCAAGAATGACTGGTAAGCGCATTGTGTCTCGTGTTCTCCTGAGTGTGATCGCTCTCATCGTTCTCGTCGTTGGAGGTGCATGGGTCTACGCAACGTTTATCAATGATGCACCTGACGAGTTTGGAACCGCAGACCTCGAGGCGCGTCTGACTGAGAGCACCTTGCCAATCAGTGAGAGCACCTTGCCCCAGGACTCTGCGGTTACCGAAACAACACAATCAAATGAAGAATCCATCGAAGACGACGATGAAGTTGCAACGACAACTTCATCCGACAGCGCCGCAGGACAGTGGGTCATCGCCGATGGTTCCGAAGTTGGTTATCGCGTTGCTGAGGTGCTGTTCGGGATCGATACCGAAGGAGTGGGACGAACAGAGCTGGTCAACGGGTCAATCACCCTCCAAGAGACATCCATCATCGACGCAGAATTCACTGTCGATGTTGCCTCGATGCGCAGCGACGACAGTCGTCGCGATGGCCAATTCAGAGGAAGAATCATGGAAACAGACGAGTTTCCAACGGCCTCATTCATCCTCTCGGAGCCAATCGACTTAGGCGTGACCGCAACGGAAGGTGCATCCATTACGACAACGCTGTCTGGCGAACTGACAATGCATGGCGTCACAAACCCGGTGACGGTTGAGATATCGGCACAAATTGAGAACGGTCGACTCGGGGTTGTTGGTTCGATCCCCGTGGTATTCACCGACTACGAGATCGTTGACCCTTCGATTACGGCAATCAAGGTTGAACCGCAAGGCCTCATCGAGTTTGTCCTGATCTTCAGCCCTGCCTGAGATCAGAAACAGTTGGCTGACTAGATAACCAGGCTTGCTGTAGAGCGGCGTATCGACCATTCGGAATCGATAACAACTCCGCATGGGTGCCGACCTCAACAAGCCGACCCTCATCACACACCACCACTCGATCCGCACGGCGAACTGTCGACAGACGGTGGGCTACCACGATGACCGTTCGACCAGACATCAAACGCTCAAGTGCCATTTCGACTTCGGCCTCAGTGCCGGGATCAAGGTTCGAGGTCGCCTCATCGAGAACCAGGACTGAGGGATCGACAAGCGCGGCTCGACCAAGCGAAACAAGTTGACGTTCGCCAGCCGACAGACGGGATCCGCGCTCACGAACCACCGTTTCTAACCCTTCGGGCATGAGCTCAAAACGTCGACGAGCTCCAATCCGGTCAAGGGCATCCCAAAGATCAGCATCAGAAGCTGACGGGTCGGCAAGACGAAGATTGTCAGCAACCGTTCCATTGAACAAGAAACCCTCCTGTGGAACCACAACAATCTGCGACCGCAATGAAGACAAGGTTGCATCGACAAGGTCAACCCCTCCAAGCGACACGAACCCAACTGACGGGTCATAGAGCCGAGCAACGATTTTCGCCAACGTCGACTTACCTGCACCCGTCGGTCCGACTAAGGCAACCCGCTCACCGCTCGCCACGTTTAGCGTTGCATCACTCAAAGCTGGCCTCAACGCACCTGGGTAGGTGAATCCCACCCCATCGATAACCAATTCACCAGACCGAGGTAGATCAACCGCGCTATGCCGCTCATCGATTTCTGGTTCGGTATCGAGGATGTCGAACATCTTTTTCAGCGAAGCGGTCGCCGCTTGCACCGTGTTGTACAACTGAGAGAGCTGCTGAACTGGCTCAAACAGACTCGCTAACAACAGCACCACAGCCACGACAGTTCCAACAGAAACATCGCCTCGACCAACGAGCCATCCCCCTGCAAATACGCCAAGAGCGGTCGCTGCAACCCCGCAGAATTCAACAACTCCGAAATACCACGTTGATGCTTTCACTGTTCGAAGGTGCGCTGCATACAAGCCGCGATTTGACGCAAAGAACCGACGGCGCTGTTCATCAACTCGGCCCGAAGCCTGAATAACCCGAACTCCGGCGAGATTCTCTTGAAGGGTGGAGAGGTTTGTTCCAACCCGCTCACGAACCTCGAGATACGCCTCGTTCGACACTCGCTGAAATTTGATTGAAGCCAGAACCACCACCGGCAATACCGCAAGTGCAACCAACGTCAACTGCCAGGACATCACCAACAACACGCACAGTGCAACCACTAGCAATATGCCGGCTGACACAAACTGCAGCAGGCCCCACTGCACAAGTTCTGACATTGACTCGATGTCGGCTGTCATGCGTGCAACGAGAACACCGGCTTTATGTTCGTCGAAGAAGCCAAGCGACTGGCGTTGAATGTGGGCGAACAGCCGCAGACGCAGTTCCCTCAAGAACCCTTCGCCTGCACGATTGATAAGTACGTACTGGCGACGCGACCCGATGTAGGCAAGAACAACCACCACACCGAAAGCGGCAACCGCAACCCCGAGAGCCGATCGGTTCGCAGTTCGGATACCGGTGTCAATGCCAAATCGAACGAGAAGCGGGCCGACAATTGTCGCCGATGTCGCCATCGCAACAAACCCGACTGCAGCGAGAGCCGTTCGCCGATACGGCCGAGCAAGGCGAGCGGCACGACGAAGTACTCGACTCGCATCATCTCTCGTCAGACGGTCTTCTGGGTCAACTCCGGCACCATGCCACATCAGTTCACCACCGCCTCAGACTCTCCAGGTTCTAGGGCCGCGAGCACTTCGCGATAGCGCTGGTGGGAGTCAAGCAACTCCTGATGTGTTCCGGTTGCACAAACGCGACCTTCGTCCAGGAGCACCACCTTGTCGGCCATGGCAATCGTTCCCGGACGATGCGCGATCACCAGAGTGGTTCGGCCATCCATCACTGTTGCCATTGCTGAACGAATCTCGTGTTCTTTGGAAGGGTCAACTGCGCTCGTTGCGTCATCGAGAATGAGCACACGCGGATTCGAAATGATTGCTCGGGCAATTGCGATCCGTTGGCGCTGTCCTCCCGACAGCGAATACCCACGTTCCCCGAGCAACGTGTTGTAGCCATCTGGAAGATCGTCGATAAAACCAGCTGCGCCAGCGAGTGCTGCTGCAGCACGAATGCGTCCCGCCTCTGCGTGAAGATCCATCGACGGCACCGTGAACGCAATGTTTGCGGCAACCGTGTCGTGGAACAGCAGTGTGTCTTCGAACACGATCCCAATTGTTCGGCGAAGTTCGTCAACCCGTAGCGACCGAAGGTCGATGCCATCAAGCGTGATTGATCCCTGTTGCGGGTCGTAAAACCTCAGCAGCAGACGCGCAATAGTCGACTTTCCTGAGCCAGTAGCCCCAACTATCGCGATCGACTCCCCTGCCTCAATGTCGAGGTCGAACCGATCTAACACTCGATCGCCATCGCCGTACGCAAAGCCCACGTCGCTGAATCGAACAGCACCGAAACGCCCTGTTGACAAATCTGGTAACCGGAGTGGTTCGGGCGGATCAGCAATTGCTGGCTCCACCGACAACACCTCATGAACCCGTTCGAGTGCCGCTGCTGCTCGTTGACCAAATGCAACGGTCATGCCGATTGATCTCAGTGGCCAGACGAGCAGAGTGACGAAGAAGTTGAAGGCAACAAGTTCACCAATGGTCATCGAGCCATCGATCACACGAAGCCCGCCAACTCCGAGCACTCCAACCAACCCAACTGATGGAAGCAATTCGAGAAACGGCATGTACTTGGCGCGAATCCGCGCTGCCTGCAGTGACACATGACGAATGTCATTGGCTTCGGTTTCTAACGCCTTCATTCGCACTGCTTCCGCGCCAAACCCCTTGACGACTCGCACACCTGCGATGGATTCTTCAACAACAGTTGACAGTTGTGCCTGCTCAGCTTGAACTGCAAGAACAGCTGGGTGAATTGCATTCGAGAACAACTTTGCCGACACGTTGACGAACGGCAACGGCAACAGTGCAATCAAAGCGAGAAAGGGGTCAAGCGAAATGAGTACTCCGGTCACCCCCAAGATGAGCGCAACATGAGAGAGGGTGAGCGGAATCATGACGACAAACATCTGCACCTGGTTGAGGTCCGATGACATCCGGCTCATCAACTGACCGGTCTGTGCGTTGTCGTGGTACTCCGGATGCAGACCCAACACATGGTCATGGATTCGCTCACGGAGCATGGTCTCCACCATGCGACTTTCCTTAAACGCGAAAAACCGCCTGCCAGCTGTCAACACCCCGGTTGCGAGTCCGGCACACGCAATCCCGATCGCCCAGATAAACGCCGAACCATCGCCAACAATCGCATTGTCAACAGCAGACTGGGTAAGAAGCGGTACTGCAATCTTCCCAACGGTCCAGACAAGACCGAGGCCGACGCCTGCGGAGATCCCTACCCACTGTGCTTTGAGAAGAACGATCAGGTGCGACCAGTTCGTCTCACGAACCGATCGAATACCGCTGCCGATGGGTGCCGAATCAGTCATCAAGCATCTCTGAAATACGTTCGGTTGGGCGTCCGATCACCGTACGCCTGCCGTCTGAAAGCAGCGGCCGTTGGAGCAGTTCCGGAGCGGCAAGCAAGACCTTGACTACTGACTCTGGATGAGCAAGTTGCTCAGCGGTGACACCTGTTGCGGACAGTCCGTCATCGAGTCGAACAAGATCTGCAGGAGTGCCATCAATAGTTGCAATCAGCATTCGAATCGTGTCCACGTCCGGCGGGTTGTCGAGGTAGTGAACAATCTCAATGTCACGCCCACGTGACTGGTGTGACTCAACCACCTCTAACGCTGCACGGGATTTTGAGCAACGTGGGTTATGAAACAACCGAACCTCCGACACGCCGATGACCGTATCTGACGACTCACGCCAGCGTCGTGCGCTACACCCATTCGTCATACTCAACAAATCGCCACCTTGGCCCGCATTCACACCTCATCTCAGGACGGCCATGCCAAGCGATCGCAACCACATCTCACTTCATCACCAACACCTCATTGGGCTACCAAGCCACCGGGCGCTTCGGTTGCTCGATGCAATGCCGCTACCCAGGGCCTGTCGCGACAGGCTCGATGGCGAGTACGACGCGTTGCGGGTAGCCACACTGGCAATTTCTCGCCCACTCTCCGACGAGACTGTCATCGTTGCGAGCGATGTTGACGGATGTGGCGTCGGATTGATCGCTATTCGAAACACGATGACGAGTGACGAATCGATCGACGCAGCCCAGCGAAGTATGAATAGCCCGAGATGGTTCGGTGAACACTCAATGCGAGTCACTGACATCACGGTGCTGTCGGTGCTCAACCAAGGGTTCAACGAGCCCACCTGCGAGAATGTGCGCCGCCTTCAGCAGCGACTTGGCGACTGTGAGATCACACTCACTCGCTGGTTCTGTATCGACAACATGCTCAGGGCCGTTGATGTCGAAACATTCGCCGTTGTTCCGCATTGAGACGAAGTCCTGAGGCCCGCAGTCGCCGTGCGATGTCTCGACTACTCACCTCAATTGCGCCATCTGCGATGAGATCACTCCGCATCTCCTCTGGAATGTCGTAATGGTCCCCCTGAAACGCACGACGATCTACGCCATTTCGATCGGCAAATTCGAGCAACTCTTCGACCGACTCATCACTCACGAGGTGACACCAACGGCGGCCCTTGAACCACCAACGCGCCTGATCAATGAGGATCACGATCGAACTGTTACCCGGCGACTGCCTCGCGGGCAAGCCCCTCGGCACGAGCCTGGGCAGACACTGAACGAGCAACGATGTCAGCAACACCATCTTCGAATGCACCCGGAATAACGCGCTCTGCTGTGGGCTCACCCACCATCGCCGCAAGAGCTTCAGCGGCAGCACGCTTCACGCCCATCGACGCGTTCGTTGCCCGGACATCAAGAAGTCCACGAAATACGCCAGGGAACGCAAGCACATTGTTGATCTGATTGGGATAGTCGCTACGTCCCGTTGCAACCACCGCAACATTGTCTGGCATCAGTTCCGGCATGATCTCAGGGACCGGATTTGCAAGAGCGAAGACAATTGCGTCATCACCCATCGAAGCAACCCACTCCGGCTCAATAATTCCCGGACCAGACAGCCCAATCAGGACGTTGGCTCCCTCGATCGCCTCACGAGCCCCTCCAGACCGGTTGTTCTTGTTCCCATTGTCGACAAACCATTGCTTGCTCGGGTGCAGCCCATCACGAGATGAGTCAAGGATTCCTCGTGAGTCAACGCCAATAATGTCACCAACGCCGATTTCTGCAAGCAGATGCGCACACGCCACACCTGCGGCTCCCGTACCAACAATCGTCACCGTGAGTTCTGACATCGAACGTCCAATGACCTTCGCAGCATTCAGCAATGCAGCAACGACAACAATTGCCGTCCCATGCTGGTCATCATGGAAAATTGGTATGTCGAGCATCTCTTGGAGCCGCTCCTCAATCTCAAAGCACTCGGGAGCCTTGATGTCCTCAAGATTGATTCCGCCGAAAGTTGGTGCAATTGCTGCTCCAACAGCGACAACCTCATCAACCGTCGGTGCATTCACGCACACCGGATACGCGTCAACACCACCGAACTGCTTGAACAGCACTGCCTTGCCCTCCATGACCGGCATTGCGGCCTCCGGACCAATATCCCCCAAGCCAAGTACTGCTGTTCCATTTGACAACACCGCCACAGCATTCGAACGGCCCGTAAATCGCCACACCGATGATGGCTCTTGCGCAATATGAGTCGACACACGTCCGACACCCGGGGTATACGCCATTGCTAACTCATCTGGCCCCACGAGCGCCGTCCGAGGAGAAACAACGATCTTGCCACCAACGTGAAGGTCGAACGTCGTGTCCGAGGAGCAGACGCTGTCGACACCACTCAACTTGCCAAGCATCTCCAACACGTCAGACTGCTGCGCCGTTCCTGAGCACGCAACAAATACTTCAAGTCCGCCGTCAATTGGTGCCGACGAACGAACTTCAGCGCCGAGCTCGGCGATTGCCGCTGAGATCTGTACCCCGTCAACTGCGTCTCCAGTAATGACGAGTGACAGCGCATAGCCCGTCGTTGGGCGCGTCCGTTTTGGTGTTGGTGCCTCGTCATGCGATGTTGCAGATTGCAGATTCATGTTGTTGGGATCCTCGTGAGGGGAGCCCCAGCCGGCCGCTCACCGCCGGTTGGGGCGGAGCTGGCGGGAGTTGTGATTTCAGCGAATCAACCGGTTTCCCCGCCGGCTCCGAACCCGTACGGGTACGGCGGCGGGAATTCGCGCTGCTGCCGCGGCAATAGCCGCAATTACTGCGGCTACAGGGGCAAGCGGTGCAACTGCTGCTGAGAACACACTGTCAGCGTAGCGCAGCAGTTCTCACCACGCCTCATTCACACAACATTTCATGTGACTGTTCAACAACCACATCGGTTCAACCAACCACCTAAGGTTGCGACATGAGCCAACAATTGACCGGCGAAACCACCGAGTTGTTACAAGCAATGATCAGGAACGCATGTGTCAACGATGGGACACCTGATTCGGGCGATGAAGTGAGAAATGCCGATCTGTTGACGACGTTCCTCGAAGGAACCGGTCTCGACGTTGAACGGTTTGAATCACGCCCGGGCAGATCGTCGATCGTGGCACGTATCGAAGGCCGCGACCCGAATGCTCCAAAACTTTGTCTCATGGGCCACACAGATGTGGTTCCTGTCAGCCCAGACGGATGGGACAACGATCCATTTGGTGGCGAACTCATCAACGGCGAGGTGTGGGGTCGTGGTGCCATCGACATGCTGAATCTCACCTCATCGATGGCAGTCGCGTTCCGGCACCTTGCGAATTCAGGATTCACCCCATCGGGTGATCTCATTTATTTCGGCGTTGCCGATGAAGAAGCTGGTGGAACATGGGGAGCCGAATGGATGTTTGAGCATCACGCTGATGTCATCGATGCCGATTACGTGCTCACCGAACTTGGAGGATGGTCGAGTGTCGACCATGAAGGTCACCGAAAAGTCACCATCAATGTTGGCGAGAAAGGCATCGCTTGGCGAAAGCTCCGCGTCAGGGGTACACCAGGCCACGGATCGATGCCATGGGGCAGCGATAACGCCCTCGTGAAAGCGGCTGAAGCCGTTCGCCGACTGGCATCGTTCCGACCGGCAACTCAGATCACCGATATTTGGCGGGGCCAGGTTGGGGCAATGCACATTTCTGACGAGCAGAAAGCTGTGCTACTTGACCCAAGCAAAGTCTGGGATGCACTTTCAGCAATGCCAGTCAGCGCTGCGAGAGCCTGCCATGCGCTGACCCACACGACGATTTCACCAAATGTCATCCACCCGGTCGAGTCACAGAAGACAAATGTCATCCCTGACGTTGTTGACCTTGTCGTCGATATCCGGACACTTCCCGGAACCACCGAAGAGGATGTGCTCGCCATGATCACCGAGGCCCTCGGTGACCTTGCTCCGCATGTCGAGATCTGTGATGCCGAACAGCAGGCTGAGGGAACCCAATCTCCAATCGACACTGCATTGTGGGACGTGATCACACATCAAACACAGATCGCGTATCCAGGCGCAGAGTTGCTCCCTGGACTTGTGGTTGGAGGCACCGACGCACGGTTTTATCGCCAGCGAGGCCGCGTTGGATACGGAGCAGGGCTGTTCTCTCCGTCAATGGACATGGCGACATTTGGCAACCGCTTCCACGGTCATAACGAACGTATCGATGTCGAGAGTCTCGGTCTTGCCACCGATTTCTGGATTGGTATCTGCGAAGAACTACTGGGGTGACGTAACGATGACAAATCTCGAAACACTGCCTGCAACCACCGTCCCCGAAACCGACATCACGCCAGAAACCGATGAGCCAACAAGTGCCCACATCGTCAAAGTTGAGCCAGGTGAATCTGCGGCCGCAAAAGTCTTGCGGGCACGAATCGAAGGCACTCCTCTCGAAGCCCTTTGTGGGTTCGTATGGGTTCCTTCTCGCGACCCAAAACAGTTGCCCGTCTGTCAACAGTGCAAAGAGGTCTATGACATGTTCAAGATCTTCAATGACGGGCTGCGCGACACCCCAAACGAATAATTTCTGAAATTTTCACCCCTACGGGGTGGGTCTGGTTGCACGTGAATCAGCCTTGCAAATGCCATTTCGATGTGTTTGAGATATGTCGCCATGACAACCCCAACACGTTCCACCAAACGTCAACCTCGGACATCTGTAAAGGGCATTGGCCAGCGACCACCCTTTCGCTGGACCTGCCCTACATGCCAGTCATCGGTAACCACTTTTGTCACCGTAACGGCGGCACCAACGTGCTCAGCTCACACCGGTGGTGGGCGCCAAATGATCGCTGAACGAGTTCGGTTTCGCGACCTCGACCCGAGCGAGACATCATTATGAATTCACGCGTTTTTGTCCTACGACAAGAACCGACTGCCCGAATGGGAACCGAATTTGACGTTCCACGACTCGCGTCACCGGAACAACTAATCGATCCCAAATACGGACGAGTCCGCTCTCGGTTTGTGGACGCCTCAGCACTTTCCCGACTATGAACCAAGCGATTGCTCCAAGAGGATTCACGTAACGACGCTCGCAAATTTCAAAACCAGCCGCTCGCACCTTCGCTTCAAGTTCGCCTAATCGATACCGACGGATATGCCCGATCGCCCTATCAAAGTCGGTGTAGAGAAACATGAATGCTGGACAAAACACCATAAGGTGCCCGCCTGGCGATAGCGCATCAAAGATCGATTTCAATGTCCCTTCATCATCTTCGATGTGTTCGAGTACGTTAGAAAGGACGACCGAATTCACACTTGCTGGATCCAGATCTGTCGCTGTTCCTTGCACCACAGTGATTCCGTTAACTCCCTCAAACCGTTCGTGAAGTTTCCTCACACCAATTGAGGATGGCTCAAGCGCAATAACGTCTCCGCTTGTTGCAATTCGCTCGGTAATCGTTCCTGTACCAGCGCCCACTTCACAGATTGGTCCCAGCAGGTAGGGCGCAAACAGCGAGACCACCCAGTCGTTGTAATTGACGGCTGACTCCATCGAATCGAGCACAGCATCCATGCGCTCCTCGAGGCCATCATCTGGTGACTCGCCCGAGGCCGTCACCGCTTTCCTCCCCACCGCGCATTAACTGGGGAGTAGCGAACGATGCACCAAAATGCTCGAACACCATCGCGCCAGCCGATCTTTTTGCCCTCGT
>JBMTDQ010000003.1:0-69030 GCA_049432165.1 Ilumatobacteraceae bacterium | reverse complement strand
CCGACCGGCAGCAGCTGAGTGCCATCTTGCAAAGTGCCACCTCGGCGATACAACTCACCGAACGCAGCAAAATCAGGTGCCGTTGCGTACACATAACTTGACCCAACAAACGTGCCGATCGCATCAAATTTCATGATCGGACTCGTCGCACCAATCGGCCCGAATAAGCGCTCATGTGCAAACTTCTCAATCGCTTCTTGGCGTCGAACAGCACCGACAGATGCAATATCACCGCCCGCGAGCAGGTCCCCCAGCATCCGGCACAGAATGTTTGTCGTTCCCGATGCGTAACTCCAGTGCTCTCCCGGAGCAAATTGCCGACCCAACGAGGCCGCGTACTCCCCCATATCGGGAACACCCCGATGGTCTTCGCCAGAGAACAGCATCTCTAAACAATTTGAGATCGACGCATCCTCATAATCCTCTACAAAGTTCAGCCCTGAACGCATTTCAAGAAGATCAATCCAACGGATCGGCGGTTGGCCATCGACCTGAAGCGAACGCAAAGGTGCAACATCATTCACGTCGAGAAGACCGTCGCTCATCGCAATGCCAATCAGTGCGTGCGTGATCGATTTTGCCATCGACCAAGAAATCAGTGTTGACGACGAAGTAACTGGCTCCCCCGGCCCAAATGGTGTGTCAGGAGATGACCCGTACCGTTCGGAAATGACCTCTCCATCTTTCATCACGATGAGTGCCAAAGTTCGCCCTTCGGACTCCGGGCGCTCCACGAGCGCATCGACCAATGACTGGACTGTGTCCATCAATTCCCCCCTGTTGATTTCGTGACATCGCTCCACTTGGGCGCTGCAGTTGGCGCAGGACCTGTTGCAATTTGTACAGCCTCATCTACCGAACTCGTCAGGTTGACAAACGCCCGGTAGCGCTCCTTCAGGAGTCCAGCGTCAACCGCTCGGTCGAGAAATGCCATCAACGGCTCCCAGAACGATCCACGTTCTTCCGGCGTATCAAGAAAGACCACTGGCGCAGAAATCATGCCTAGTTGATTCCATGTCAGCACCTCAAACACCTCTTCGTACGTTCCAAACCCACCAGGCATTGCAATAAATCCGCCAGCCAACTCAATCATTCGGGCTTTGCGTTCATGCATGTTCGACGTGACCTCAAGACGCGTCACGCCATGATGGGCAACCTCAACATCAACCAGCCGTTGCGGAATGACCCCGATCGCCTCACCGCCCGAAGTCATCACTGAGTCAGCAACTGCGCCCATCATTCCGACATCCCCACCGCCATAGACCAGCGACACACCATGCTCAGCAAGCGAAGCCCCTAGCGAGCGAGCCAGTTCGAGAAAGACTGGGGTGCTCCCGGAGCCCGATCCGCAATACACCGCAATCGAACGGGGACGTTCAGCGCTCGAAGCCTGGGATGCTGTTACGGAGGTCACAGTTCGAGATTAGAGCCCAGTGCTCGCTCGAGAGGAAGGCACCGGGGGGCTGCAGATACTCTTAAGAGCGTGAGTAACTCCCCTGACATGATTTCAACTGCTGCCGTCATCGACCTTGGAGATGCCATCGTCGAGGCTGCAATCAAAAACCTGGCCGAAGTTGGCGGCCCAGACGTCCAGCAGGCATTTGCCTACGACCTCGCCCATGCGGCTTCCGCAGTAGCAACAGCCCGTTCGCTTCTCGATTACGGAGCGAAGGGGGATGCTGAGGCCCGTATCGCCTGTGCATTCACCGCTGACGTGCTCCACGATCTCGCAGGAAAGATTCTCGGTCGCGAAACTCTTTGGGGTGTTGCCCCGGGCGCCCTTGAAGGTGCATCACAATTCATTGCTCAATACCGGGACCCTGACTTCCTTGCCTCACTCGCCGAAGCTTCAGGCCCACTCCACCTCAGCGACGACATGGACATGGTGCGAGACACCTTCCGTGCCTTTGCGAGCGATGTCATCGCCCCGCACGCTGAGCACGTCCATCGCACGAACGGCGACGTACCCGAAGAAATCATCACCGGACTTGCTGAACTCGGAGCGTTCGGTCTCAGTGTCCCAGCCGAATACGGTGGCTTTAGCGAGGGCGGGCTCGACGAATACGTCGCCATGGTTGTCGCAACCGAAGAACTCAGCCGCGCAAGCCTCGGAATTGGCGGATCGCTGATCACACGGCCTGAAATCCTCACCCGCGCACTCGTTAAAGGTGGGACCGAAGCCCAAAAGACCACCTGGCTACCCAAGCTCGCAGCAGCAGAGGTCATGCCGGCAGTTGCCGTGACCGAGCCCGACTATGGCAGCGATGTCGCAAACATCAAGGTCACCGCCACGCCGGCGCCAGGACCAAACGGCGAAGACGGATACGTCATCAACGGTGTCAAGACCTGGTGCACCTTTGGCGCCCGTGCTGATGCGCTTGCGCTACTCGCCCGCACTGATCCCGACCGCAGCAAAACCCATAAGGGGCTCAGCCTCTTCATTGTGCCCAAGCCCCGAGGTGAGGGACATGGATTTGCCTTCACCCAAGATGCGGTCGACGTTGACGGAACGACTCGTATCGGCAAAATGGAAGGCCGACCGATCGACACCATCGGATACCGAGGTATGCACTCATACGAGATCGCTCTCGAAGATTGGTGGGTCCCCGCCGAAAACCTCGTTGGAGAACAAGACGGTCTCGGTCGTGGGTTCTACTACCAGATGGAAGGCTTCGAGAACGGCCGACTGCAGACCGCTGCTCGAGCAGTGGGAGTCATGCAGGCCGCCTATGAAGCCGCTCTCGACTACGCCCAGAATCGCCGCGTGTTCGACTCGAACGTCTACGACTATCAACTCACCCGTGTGAAGCTCGGCCGCATGGCTGCGATTATCCAAGCCTCCCGTCAGTTCAGTTACCACGTAGCAACGCTGATGGCAAAGGGTGAAGGGGCAACCGAAGCCTCAATGGTGAAGGCGTACGTGTGCAAAGCCGCCGAGTGGGTCACTCGTGAAGCAATGCAGATTCACGGTGGAATGGGATACGCCGAGGAGTACACCGTGAGCCGCTTGTTCGTCGATGCTCGCGTGCTGTCGATCTTTGAAGGTGCGGACGAAACTCTCTGCCTCAAGGTCATCGCTCGCCGCCTCGGCGCCTGAGCGAACGAAACCTCAACTAACGAAGAGACCGATCAGGTCGCCCACTGATTTCACGCGGGCGAAATCAGCCCCGACATGATCGTCAAATGGGTCAATAAGTACTGGCACGAGCCCGGCGGCTCGCGAACCATTGACATCCATACTCACTGAGTCGCCAACGTACAGAATGCGGTCCCGCGGTGACTCCGAATGCTCCACAAGAGCAAACTCAAAAATCTCGGGATGTGGTTTCGCAATTCCCACCACTTCGGAGTCGATAATCGTACGCATCGACGCCAGTGGGCCCGGTCCACGTTGGCAAACTCCAGCCCATTCGAGAACCCACTCAATCTGACCGGCCGCATTTGATACGACCGACATCGGCACATCAAGTTTCTCCAGCTCACTGATTGCTGCGACATTCTCGGCGATTGGGTAACGCCAAAGGTCCGCTGATCGTGTTCGGTCGAGCAACGATGCGGCGACCGACGTCATCTCATGGTCAACACCAACTGTCTTGACGTATGTCTCGTTATATGTGCGCCAATTTGATTCCGCATCATCGGCTCGCGACTTTGCCGCCATTGCTGCATAGTGGGCACGACGATGGTCATCTAATTCCAGCGAGCCGCCGAATGGCGCCAGCAGCGGTGCGAGCACGGTTGGGTCTGGAAGCACGAACACTCCCCCGGCATCGAAAATGACAGCATCGAATGCCCCGGGCGACAGCACGCTCATCAGCGCAACTCCGCTGAAAGGCCACGCTTGAGAAACCTCCCGTGGCCAACAGTTCCAACAAATTGATCATTCTCAACCAGAATCTTGCCTCGGCTCATCACCGTCTCAACTCGACCGTCAACGACGAATCCTTCAAACGCAGAATGATCCATGTTCATGTGATGCTTGTCGTTGATGCCGATCGTCGTCGTCGAATTCGGGTCCCAAATGACGATGTCAGCATCGGCCCCAGGAAGAATCTCACCCTTTTGAGGATGCATCCCAAACAGACGTGCCGGAGTGGTACAACATGTTTCTACCCAGCGTTCGAGTGTGATTTCGCCATTCACCACACCCTGGTACATCAGTTCCATACGATGCTCTACGCCGCCAATCCCATTTGGAATTGCAGTGAAATCTCCAAGACCTAATTCCTTCTGGTCCTTCATACAGAACGGACAGTGGTCAGTCGATACCACGGCGAGATCATCATTTCTCAAGCCGGTCCATAGGTCGCGTTGGTGATGATCATGAGAGGACCGCAACGGAGTTGAACACACCCACTTCGCACCCTCAAACCCGGGCTGGGCAAGATGCTCTTCAAGGCTGAGCCAGAGATACTGCGGGCAGGTCTCCGCAAATACGTTCTGCCCTCGATGCCGGGCTCTCGCAACTTCCTCCAACGCATCTGCAGCAGAAAGGTGGACGATATACAGCGGAGCGTCGCCTGCGACTTTCGCTAACTGAACGGCGCGATGTGTCGCCTCACCTTCGAGCTCGGGCGGACGCGTCAGCGCATGAAAGACAGGATCCGTATCACCCTTAGCGATGGCTTGGGCGCGAAGAACGTCGATTGCGATGCCATTTTCAGCATGCATCATTGTCATAACGCCTAGCTCACCCGCTACCTGCATCGCTCGAAGGATCTGGCCGTCATCGGAGTAGTACGCACCTGGGTACGCCATAAATAACTTGATGCTCGAGATGCCTTCACGTTCCACAAGTTGACGAACTGCCAACAGCGATTCATCATCAACCCCACCAATGGTTTGGTGAAAGGCATAATCGATTGCACAGTTGCCTGCTGCTTCGGCATGACGAGCCTCTAAGCCATCCAGCACCCGTTCGCCGACCTGCTGCGAAGCAAAGTCGACAATTGTGGTCACTCCGCCCCAAGCGGCGGCAACCGTTCCAGTTTCAAACGTGTCGGACGAAAACGTCGGTCCCATTGGAAGTTGCATATGGGTGTGTACATCGACCCCACCGGGAATCACATATTTCCCAATTGCATCAATGGTGCGGTCAGCGGTAATCCCAAGCACCTCAACCGACGAAGGTTCAAATAGCCCAGCAACTCGTTCACCATCGACCAACACGTCAGCTGCCCAAGATCCACTCGGAGAAACCACCGTGCCGTTGCGTATCAGAATTCGAGCCACATTGTGATGGTAGTTGTCAATCCATGATCAGATTCGACAACCGCTTATCGCGACCTCGTTAGATGGCAGATGTACGAAGCAACTCCGCTGCGAACGGAGCGGTTTTGCCGTCGTTCACCACAGTCACATTTTCGGTGGAGCACTCGGCTGCCGATTCTCCTCGTGCATTCAAACCCTCAAGCACTCGTTCGAGGTACTGCTGCGCAATGGTGACCCCCGAGGGAACGATCACACAAACAGGAATGTCAAGCGCTTGCGCCTCAATAAACCGCTGATATTCGTTACCAACGAGCACAACGGAATCTCCTGATGCTGCCGCCGCCTCCACTCGCCAACCGTCGTACTCCACCTCTGGAGACGGCGCCATGAGATCCTCTCGAAGCTGGTGGGCAAGTTGAACTGGATTCGACGAGACAACGAGATGGGCGGCCGCCCACCAAAGTGGCGCAGCATCGGAACGACGGTGAAGCAGTCTTCTCGCTGCAACAGACAGCTCAGCACCCTCCAAGCCCCAACCTCCCACGAGGTCAACAAACTCAAATGCGACCGACCACACGTCGGCCCGTTGATGGCGGGCGACCGAGCGGAGATATTCCAACGGATGCACGTTGTCACAGTACCGAGCAATCGAACCGACTGTCGGCGCGAGCGAAGAGTTCGACGTGATGTTGGTCGGCTGCACCCCTAACTGGCTACGATCGCATCTTGTGGCAGTGAAACTTGCTGATGACCTCATCTTGAAACCCGTGGGTGGCAAAGGCCGAGCCGTATCTGAATGGCTGACGACATTCCACATGGCGACAGTCGTCCTAGACCCGTATACGAATGAAAGTTCTTGGATCCTCAAGTCGGCCGTCCGCTTACTTGACGAACTCCGTGGATGCCACGCTCGCGTCAACTTCCTGGTTACTGCCGACGATGACGATACGCGTCAGTTTCTCGGCCCGATCGCACAGCAATTCCTCACCTTTACCGACCCCGATCGTTCAGTGGTGAAGGCACTAGAAATCTCTTCGATCCCGGCATTTGCCTTCATTCGAGTCGACGGAACCGTTGACGCAATCGCCGAAGGGTGGAATCCTGCGGAGTGGAAACAGGTCGCTGGGGCAATTACTGCAGCAACAGCTTGGCGGACACCAACCATTCCGCTGCCGAGTGACCCCGGTGCGTTTGCGGGTTCGCCTGCTCTTGGCTGACTCCGCGTGAGCAGCCAAGCCTCATACGAATTCACCCTTCCTGATCTTCCTATCCAAGCCATCCTCGATGGCATCGCAGAAACGGTGGCGCTCACCCGACGTTGCGTCATCTCAGCGCCACCGGGTGCAGGGAAATCAACGCTCGTCCCGCTGCGCCTGCTGAACGAACCCCGTATCGACGGAAGAATTGTTGTCCTTGAACCGCGCCGCGTCGCTGCCCGTGCCGTCGCACAGCGCATGGCAGACCTCACGAACACTCCTCTTGGGGCGCTCATCGGTTACCGAACTCGAGATGATGCCGTGATGTCCGACTCAGCTCGAATAGAAGTTGTTACCGAAGGCATTCTCACCCGTCGGTTACAACATGACCCAGAACTACCCGGCATCGGCGCACTGATCTTTGATGAAGTTCATGAACGAAATTTGATGACCGATATCGGTCTCGCATTCAGCCTTGACGTTGGCTCGACACTCCGCCCAGATCTCGCCATCTGCGCAATGTCAGCAACGGCTGATACCGATCGAATGAGCCGACTGCTCGACGGGGCCAAGGTGCTGGCATGTGATGGACGCCAGTTCCAGGTTGACCTTCAATGGCGACCAATGAGCAGCAACCGTCGCAACGCTCGACCACCATCTTTGAACGAGCTCATCTCTGCACTCACTGGAGTTGTTGTTGAATCGTTGGCAGCCAACGACGGCGACCTTCTGGTTTTTCTTCCCGGAATTGGTGAAATCAATCGACTCAGAGATGCCCTCAGCAATGTCGTTGGTGACAACATCGCCATCCATCGACTTGCCGGGTCGATCTCTCGTGATGAACAAGACGCCGCTCTTCGTCGCGAGCACGGCAGGCGCAGCATCATCCTCGCTACAGATATCGCAGAAACATCGTTGACAGTTGATGGTGTTGGCGTTGTTGTCGACTCTGGATTAGTCCGTTCACCACGCTTTGATAGTCGAACGGGAATGACCCGACTCACGACCATTGCAACAAGTCGTTCCTCTGCTGAGCAGCGGGCGGGGCGAGCTGGCCGAACCGGACCAGGAGTGGCCTACCGAATGTGGAGTAAAGTCGAACACGGCAGCCGGCTCGCATTCCCAGAACCGGAAATCAATTCGGTGGAACTCAGTAACTTTGCTCTCGAAGTTGCGAAATGGGGAGGTGACCTCAGCGCACTCCGGCTGCCCACGCAACCATCAGCCGCGTCAATGAAGGCCGCCCGCAACCTGCTTCACACTCTTGGAGCAATCAACGACGACGGCCTCACCGCAATAGGTGAACAGATGTTGCGCCTCCCTGTACACCCACGGCTGTCGAGAATGCTTCTCGGCCAACCAACGGCGACAGCCTGCGCAGTTGCGGCTCTTCTCGATGAAGGCGATATCGCGATGGGTCGACCAGATGATCGACCCGCCGATCTCACCGCGCGAATAGAGGCGTTGCTTGACGGGTCGAGTAGCAACCTTCAGGTGGACCGAAACCGGCTGCGGCGCGTTCATCAACGCAGCGAGGATCTCGCTCGCCGAGCAGGGATCCAGTTCTCTCTCGGGGCGATACGTCCGAACGCCGTCGGTGAACTTCTCGCCCATGCGTATCCCGATCGCATCGCACGTTTGCGGCGACCCGGCCAGTTCCAACTCTCCTCGGGCCCGGGCGCATGGGTCCCTGAAAGTGACACCCTCAGCAACAGCGAATTCATCGTCGCAGCAGATCTTGACGGCCGCCGCGATGGTGCCCGCGTGAGGCTCGCAGCCCCTGTCACAGAAGAAGCCGTGATTGCAACCCTTGAAGGCCTTGGTCAAGGGTTGTCGACGCGATCGACCCTTGAGTGGAACCAGGAACGAGATGATCTTGTCCTTCGAGTGCAACGTCGCCTCGGCTCGCTCCGGCTCGATGAACACATTCTTCGACCTGAACCAGGCCCAGAAACTCTCGCTGCGCTGATGGCAAGGATCACCGCAACCAAATTGGCTGCACTTCCGTGGACCTCTGAGTCACTGCACCTCAGAGAGCGAGTCACATTCTGCCATTTGGTGCTTGGTGCACCTTGGCCCGACTGGAGTATCGATGGCCTAACAAATTCGCTCGATACTTGGCTTTCGATGTACCTCAGCAATGCAACTGGTCAGACCGATCTCGAGCAACTTGACCTTCAAATGTTGCTGCGGGCAAGCCTTCCTTGGCCTGAAGGGGCTGAACTTGACAACGTTGCTCCTTCCACCCTCGCATTACCGAATGGTCGTCAGGCTCGTATTTCCTACCTAAATACCGATGGCGAGCCCCGACCAACCGTCCAAGTCCGCGTGCAAGACGTCTTCGGTCTCGACGAACACCCACTGGTGGGCAGACTTCCGATCGTGTTCGAGTTACTGTCTCCCGCTGATCGCCCGATTCAAGTCACCTCAGATCTTCCTCGATTTTGGCGAGGATCCTGGAGCGATGTCCGTAAAGATCTTGCAGGCCGATATCCCAAACACCGTTGGCCTGAACGCCCCCACGAGGCCAAACCTGGCCGCCTCGGCAACAACAACGACTGAAGAACCATGTTTTCAACCGATATCGCTGGCATCGTCTGGCCGCTCGCACTTCTCGCTGTCATCACTATTGGCATTGGTGCCGCAATTCAGGCGACGATCGGTCTTGGCATGGCGGTCCTAGCGGCGCCCATTCTCGCACTGATCGACCCTGAATTTTTGCCGGTCACAACAATCGTCATGGTGCTACCTCTCAGCATCGGAGTTGCGCGTCGGGAGCGCCAACATATTGCATGGAACGACGTCGGAATCGCTCTCTGCGGTCGACTGCCAGGCGTCATCCTCGGATCGCTCCTCATCGCATCAACAGGCTCTGGTGTGATCCGGCTGCTCGTTGGCGTTTCCGTTCTGCTTGCGGTCGTCACATCGATCACCAGTTATCGGGTCACCACAAGGCCCCGAAATCTCGTCATCGCAGGACTCGCCTCTGGCTTTTCTGGCACAACCGCAGGAATTGGTGGGCCACCAATCGCAATTGCGTATCAACATGAACGCCCTGCGACGACGCGGGCAACACTTGCCGCGTTCTTCGGTGTTGGTTCAATCATCTCGTTCGCCGGTCTTGCCGTTGTAGGAGAAGTTCATCAACGCCATCTAGCCCTGTGCGCGTTGCTACTGCCGGGAGTTCTCATCGGCCTTGCTGTCTCGAAACCAGTGATTTCGAGACTCCCAGAGCACCGGGTCCGCGCGGCGTTACTCGTGACTTGCTCGTTTTCGGCGGCTCTTCTTCTCATCGAGACCGCCATCGAAATGCTCTGACAAGCACTGCCGCCGTAAGGTATGGCTATGGCAATTTCAAACTCACCCGATTGGTTCACTGAGATCCTCCCGCTCGGTGAGGACACGACCTCATACCGGCTGGTAACCACTGAAGGAATTGAGACAGTCGACACGCCTCTCGGAACGATGTTGAAGGTCAGCACAGAGGCAATTCGCTCACTCACCGCTGAAGCGATGCGCGAAATTGCTCACTTCCTGCGTCCTTCGCATCTCGCTCAACTCAGGTTGATTCTTGACGACCCTGAAGCCAGTGAAAACGATCGGTTTGTTGCCCTTGACCTTCTGAAGAATGCTGCTGTGGCCGCTGGCGGGGTGCTTCCGATGTGCCAAGACACCGGCACAGCAATTGTGAAAGGCAAAAAAGGTCAGATGGTGTTCACCGGCGGTGGCGATGAAGTCGCTATCGCTCAAGGTGTCCAAGACACCTACCAAACCTCGAATCTTCGGTATAGCCAGATGGCACCGCTTGACATGTACGAAGAGAAGAACACCGGCACCAACCTGCCCGCCGAGATCAAGATCAGCGCAACCGAAGGTGGTGAGTACAAATTCCTGTTCATGGCCAAAGGTGGCGGCAGCGCAAACAAGAGCTACCTCTATCAGGAAACAAAGGCCCTACTCAATGAGAACACGTTGTTGCCGTGGATCAACGAGAAGATCCAAACTCTCGGAACCGCAGCCTGTCCCCCGTACCACCTAGGCATCGCAATCGGCGGAACATCTGCCGAATTTGCCGTCGAAACGGCAAAACTCGCGTCAGCTCGGTACCTCGACAGCCTCCCAACTGAAGGGTCAGCACTCGGTCACGGCTTCAGAGATACCGACCTTGAGGCAAAAGTTCTCGAACTCAGCCGCAACACCGGAATCGGCGCCCAATTCGGAGGTAAATACTTCTGTCACGACGTTCGGATCGTTCGGCTTCCACGCCATGGAGCCTCTTGCCCGGTTGCGATTGCCGTGTCGTGTTCGGCCGACCGCCAAATGCTCGGAAAGATCACCTCTGAGGGCGTATTTCTCGAACAACTCGAACACGACCCTGCGCAATACCTTCCCGATACAACCCCGAGCCAACTCGATGGAAGTGAGGTCGTTCATATCGACCTCAATCGACCAATGTCAGAGATTCGGGCCGAGTTGTCGAAATATTCGGTGAAAACCCGAGTCATGCTGTCGGGTCCGATGGTCGTCGCACGAGATATCGCTCACGCAAAAATCAAAGAGCGCCTCGATGCCGGCGAGCCAATGCCGCAGTATCTGCAAGATCACTGCGTGTACTACGCCGGGCCTGCGAAGACGCCTGAAGGAATGCCATCAGGCTCGTTCGGCCCAACAACAGCGGGGCGAATGGACTCCTACGTTGAGCAATTCCAAGCCGCCGGCGGCTCATTCATCATGCTGGCGAAAGGAAACCGCTCAAAGCAGGTGACTGACGCATGCAACAACCATGGCGGGTTCTACCTCGGTTCGATCGGTGGACCGGCGGCTCGACTTGCACAGGACAACATCACCTCTGTTGAAGTACTCGAGTACCCCGAACTTGGCATGGAGGCAGTCTGGAAAATTGAAGTTCAGGACTTTCCGGCATTCATCGTCGTCGATGACAAAGGAAATGACTTCTTCGAACAGGTGAAAGCTGAAGCCGCCACCCGCGCCGTCGGCATCAACATCAAGTAAACGATTGCCCGGCTGCTCGCCGCTGTATTCAATTAAGACAGTTCGACGAGTTCAAGCCATTCATCGTTGAAGTAGTCAACATCGCCATCTGGTAACAACAGCACCTTCGTCGGCGAGAGTCGTTCAACAAACTCGGTGTCGTGGCTAACGAGAATCATCGCCCCAGGCCATTCGGCCAAGGCATCGCCGACCGCTTCTCGAGAGGCAGGGTCAAGGTTGTTAGTGGGTTCATCAAGTAGCAACAGGTTGTTACGACCCGTCATCAGCATCGCAAGCGCAAGTTTCGTCTTTTCTCCACCCGAGAGAGTTCCTGAGGTTTGCATGACCTTGTCACCGCTCAAACCGAACATGCCGAGAAGGCCTCGCAATTGCGTTTCGGTTAACCCCACCCCTGACGGAACCGACCGACGCAGGTTGTCAAGGAGGCTTCGATCAGGATCAAGATTGTCGTGCTCCTGTGCGTAGTACCCCACCTCTACCTGATAACCAAAGTCAAAGCCTCCCAGGTCGGCGGTGATTTCGCCGGCAAGGATGCGCAGCATCGTCGTCTTTCCAGCGCCGTTAAGACCGAGTACGAGAAGTCGTTCACCACGACCAAGATCGAAGCCCACATCTTCAAACACAGACGGTCCGCCATAGCCCTTACATAGCTCGGCAACCGTCACAACCGTTACGCCACAGGGAGGTGGCTCGGGGAAACGAACCTCGATACGCCGACCCTTGTCGGGAGCGTGAACCCGATCAGACTCCAAGCGAGCAATTCGCTTTTCCATGTTGTGCGCCATCGCGGCTTTTGTCGCCTTTGCGCCGAAGCGATCAACCACTTTCTGCATTCGAACAATCTCACGCTCTTGCTGAGCAGCCATCTTTGCGAGTCGTCGCTCGTCTTCGGCACGGGCGGCAACGTATTGGCTATAGGTGCCGCGGTATTCAATGATGTGTCCGGTATCGCCCTCGTTCGGACGATCAAGGTGCAGCACTCGCGTAATTGCCTCGTCAAGCAACTCAAGGTCATGGCTGATCACCAGCAACGCACCTCGGTACTGGCGAAGAAACCCAAGTAGCCATTGCTTGGCGTCAATATCAAGGTGGTTCGTAGGTTCGTCAAGACAAAGCACATCTGAACCGGCAAACAGAATTCTTGCGAGCTCAACACGACGACGCTCACCGCCAGACAGCACCCCTAATTCGAGTTCCATACGGTCTTGGCCGAGACCAAGACCGGCCGCAATTGACCTCGCTTCGCTCTCTGCTGCGTATCCCCCATTTACCCTGAAGGTTTCTTCGGCACGCGAATACTTTGCTACCGCCTCTTCGGAAGGAGACTCCTCCATCGCAATCCGAAGTTTCTCGATTCGAGCAACCTGCTCATCAATTTCACGACCAGAGAGCACGTGGGTAATTGCCCTTCGGGAGTCGTGAACGCCACCAATCCTCGGGTCTTGCGGGAGGTACCCAAATCCACCTTTGCGGACGACCACCCCTTCGGTCGGCTCAGCTTCCCCACCAAGAACCTTGAACAGAGACGTCTTTCCTGCACCATTGCGGCCGACAATTCCCACCTTGTCGCGCGGCGAAACGGTGAAGGTTGCACCTTCAACGACATGTTTGCCGCCTACTTCAACAGAGAGGGTTCGGGCCTGCAGCACCTCGACAGGCTACGAGCAGTCAGCGCAGGGTTTACCCTTGTGCCTCTTGGGCGGCGCGAGTTTCGTCTTCGGTGAAGATCGTTGGTAAGCACTCGCCTTCGCCGTTGGTCGCCAGCGTGGGAGAAGTTCCCAAGGCAAGAGCGACTTCAGTTGTCATTCGGCTTTTACCAGCGGTCGAGAGATGCAAGCCATCAGAGTTGAGCAGGCCAGGCTCAGCAGCGGTGATTCGCGCCCAATCGAGCACCTGCACATTCGACGCCTCCTCGGCCACCTCCCGAATGATGGCATTCACCTCGATTCGACTTTGCTGGAACTCGCTCACCGTCAGCAACAGCACAGGGCGTGGCGAGAGTCGTTCGAGAAGCGATTCCAAGGTCGACCTGAAATTCGTTGGGCTACCGTTGAAGTTACTGCCGAAGAACATCACTGCGAGATCCCAGTCGAGCCCGTTTTCCGGAGCGAACCGTGCATCAAGGACATCTTCAGCAAACGCAATGAATCGTCCAGGTTCTGCGTCGATCTCAACATCCCAACCGGCTTCGTTTAAACGCTCACACATCGAGCCGCTAAAGCGAGGTGCCGTCGACGCAAATATGGAGTCGCCAATGATGATCGCCCTATTCCCTGCCACTAACTCGCCAAGACTTGGTAGCCCGAGATCTGCTGGACGAACCGCTGTTGCCGCCTCAGAAACCAGAGAGTCTGCATTCTGACTTGAAGTGTCTACGCGTTGCACAGACCCAGGCATTTCACCAACTCCCGCAATCGTGGAAGGGGTGGTCTCGGTGACAACCTCAGTTTCACTGCACCCTGCAGCACCGATAGCGGCTAACCCAACGAGGAGAATTGCGGGCAGGCGCGTTGGGATCACTTCACTATGAGAGCACAGATGAGCAGCGCTGATGTGTCACTCGTTCGAATAGGCACCTGCGAGGTACCGTTAACGATGTGGCGCGCCCATATGACTTAGTGATTATTGGACTTGGTCCAGCCGGGCTCACCGCAGCACGTCTCGCATCTCAAGAACTTGGGCTTCGAGTAGCCGCAGTCGATAAAGGACGAATCGGTGGCACAAATGTGTGGAGCGGATCGATTCCGTCAAAGGCTCTCCTTGAAGCGACGGTTCGACACCGCCAGGTCACACCCGATGCAAACAGCGCATGGGAGTCGATGCTCGCAGCCCGCGATTCAGTGCACTCTCACGTATCTGATGCAGCATCGGTCCTTGATTGGGGTGTGAGCCTCCATAGCGGAACAGCCGTTGTCACCGGCCCACGAACTGTTGAAGTCACCTCCGAGGAGAGCACCGAGACGCTTGAGGGTCGCTTCGTTCTCATTGCCACGGGCAGTGTTCCGGCGATACCAGCCATCCCTGGGATTGCTGAAGTTCCCGTTCTCACCAACGAGACTCTCTACGACCTCACGTCCCCTCCGAGCGACATCATCATTATCGGTGCAGGTCCGGTCGGAGTTGAATCAGCGCAGGCCCTCGCCCGCATTGGAGCAAAGGTCCAGTTATTTGAAACTGGCCCACGAATTCTGCCTAGGGAAGAACCCCAACTCAGCGAGCGACTCACCGACATTCTTCGAAACGACGGCGTGGATGTTCACGTGGGCGAACCGATTCTTGCGGCACGCTACGAAAACGGACGCTGCTACGTAGAAACCGTCAGGGGGGAACTTGACGCCGAGCATCTCCTCGTCGCCGCAGGCCGTTCCTCGTCGGTGACATCACTCGGTTTAGACCGTCTCGGAATCGTTGCTACGCCTGCAGGCATCAATGTCGATGCTCGAAGCCGCACTGTTCTGACAAGTATTTATGCGGTCGGAGATGCGGCAGCTGGGCGCCCACGGTTGACCAGCACTGCAGTGGCTGACGCATCACTCGCAATACGCGACATGTTCCTTCCAGGTCGTGCTCAAGCCAGCACCATGTCACCGTGGTGCATCTTCACTGAACCGGAGCTCGCGCGAGTTGGATTTACCGCTGCGCAGGCGAAAGAGCGTTTTCGAAGCCGCGCCGTCAAAGTTCATCAGCTTGAACTTTCAGAAGTTCATCGAGCCCTCTTCGAAGGCTCGTCGGAGGGACTCATCGAAATCGTCACAGTCCATGGCCGCATCGTCGGCGGTCACGTCATCGCTTCTCGGGCATCAGAAGTAATTAACGAGATTGCACTCGCAGTGAGGTTCTCGGTTTCGATTGAAGAACTGGCACGCGTGCCGCACGTGTATCCGACGATTGCGAGCGGCATCGGACGCCTCGCTTCAGACCAAGCGGTGCTTCGACTACGACGCCTCAAAGGATTCGCCAAACTCGGGAGATTGACGGGTTAGGCACTGGCAGCGCTTGCAACGTCGTCGAAGCGATCAATCTTTCGAAGCGTCGGGAACCCGATCGCAAACGCAGCGGCAATAACGATTGTCGCCATTCCCCCACCGGCGATCGCCCAGGGAACCCCTAGCCAACGAGCAGCAAGCCCGCTTTCAAACGCTCCGAGTTCGTTTGACGCCCCAATAAACACTCCCTCAACAGCAGTCACCCTTCCGAGCTGTTCGGGTGGGGTTGCGAGCGGCACGATCGCTCCACGAATAAACATTGACACCATGTCGGCGGCTGACAGCACGACCAGAGCGAGGAATGCAACCGCGTAAGAGCGGGTAAGCCCAAAGACGACTGTTCCAGCACCAAATATCGCCACAACAACAAGGAGCATCGGCCCCACACGGCGAGTGACTGGTCGAATCGCCAACACGATTGCCATTGCCGCCGCGCCAACCCCGGGCGCAGCCCGCAACCATCCGTAGGCAACATCGCCGACTCCGAGCCGATCGCTTGCAACAACTGGAATCAATGCGACCGCTCCACCGAACAGCACTGCAAACAGATCGAGGCTGATGGCAGCAAGCACGATCGGTGACCGGCGAATAAATGACAGCCCTTGCAAAGCCAGTCGAAGACTTGGCCGCTGCTCATCGGCAATCCGAGCGACGCCAGGGCGATACTGAATTCCGAGGGTGAGTGGAATTGCCAGTAGTGCTGACACGCCAGCCACGACGTATGCAATCGACGGGTCAATGCTGTACAACAACCCGGCAAGAGCCGGCCCCACGATTGCGCTTGATGTAAATGTGGCTGTCCACAATGCAATCACCCGCGGCAAGTCCTCGGATGTCGTAATTAATGGAAGAATCGCCCGACGGCTCGGACTGATAAGAGCATCGGCCACGCCAATTCCAACTGCAACAAGAACGAGAACCGAGACCGATGTTGAACCAGAAGTGCTGAACCACACAAGAACAGCAACCGAGAGCAATCGGAGTAGTAAAAATCCACTGGTCACCCGGCGGCGGTCAAAACGGTCAGCGATGTAACCACTCGGCAGTGCCAGTACGAGCCCGGGAATGAACTGCGCTAAGCCGAGAAGACCGATCGAAAACGGGTCTCCCGTAATGTCATAAACCTGCTTAAACAGCGCCGTAATGCAGATATTGATACCGACGGCCGCGAATGCGGTTGAGCCCAAATAGCGACGTACTGCTTGTTGTCGAAGTACTCCGAAGGCCGATGCCACCGACCGGACGCTACAGCAGGGAGCGCGTGGAACAACTGTCAGATTCTTTCCCGAATGTTTCAGAAAATTGTGAGAACAGCTTGCGTTCGCGCTCTAGAAGGCATGGAGATCACTACAGCACACACATCAGCATCAAACGAATGGGCATCAACGGCACGATTCGGCCTGCTCTACTCATCGCTCGCAGGCGGTGTCGCCTACGCCCTCAACCAACGACTTGACCACCAGGGCCAAACCACACTGTTCATCATGGTGTTCACTGTCGGCTTCTTCAGCTCTTGTATTCGCACGATGCGGGGCTGAGGATCACGGTTGGGTTCTACTCCTCACGAGTGAACCTGCGACGATCAACCTATGGCGATTCGCAATGTGTTACTTGTTCACGGCGCATGGCACGGAGCCTGGTGCTGGGCCCCGCTCCAACAGGCCCTTGATGAAATGGGTATTTCTTCCCACGCAATCGATCTTCCCGGGCACGGAATCTCTCCGCACCCCCTCGGTGACCTTCACGGGGATGCCGCAGTAGTCGTCGAGGCGCTCAACACCCTCCCCCCCGGCACGCTTCTCGTCGGCCATTCTTACGGTGGTGCAGTGATCTCCCAGGCTGCTTCGCACAGCGACCGCATCGCACATCTCATGTACATCGCTGCGTTTGCGCTTGAGCAAGGAGAAAGTGTCAACGGCTTCTTGAAGAACGCCCCCCGGCACAAAGTCGAGCTCAGTGAGATCATCGTCCCATCACAAGATGGCACCACCAGCCTTGACCCCGACCGTGCTGGAGCACTTCTTTACCCCGGGAGTAGCAACGAAATTCGCTCGGCTCACACCCAACGTTTGAGCCCGCAACCCATCGTCACCATGACACAAGAGGTGGACGGTTCTTCTCAAAGCCGAATCGAATCAACGTATGTTCTGTGCAATCAAGATCGGGCAGTGCACCCCGAGCATCAGCGAATCATGGCAAATCGTTGCTCAACCATTGTCGAGATCGACAGCGACCATTCACCGTTCATCGATGACCCAGCCACAATTGCCAACATCATCAACACGGTCGTGAACGGATGAAAGTTCGAATCGGCGTCGGCCTTGGTGTTCGAACCGAACTTAACGGACCGGAATTTCTCACAGTTGTTGACGAACTAGAGCGACTCAGCTTCGACTCGCTGTGGCTGTCAGAACGTATCAACGGCTCTGCACCAGACCCGCTCATCGCATCAGCAGCAGCAATCGGCCGAACGACAAACCTCAAACTTGGAACCAGCGTTCTCGTGTTGCCCGGCCGCAATCCGGTGATCGCAGCAAAGGAAATCGCTTCGCTCGCAGCAATGTCCGGAGGACGCTTTCTACCGGCGTTCGGACTCGGAGCAGTTGACCCTGTCGAGCAGCGAGCTTTCGGCGTTCAACGGGGTGAACGAGCGAAGATGTTCAACGAAATGTTGCAGATCATGCGAGCATGCTGGTCTGGCGAATCGTGCTCGTTCTCTGGCGAACACTACGAGGTTCATGACATCCGTGTTGGCCCGGTACCAAATCGCCTTGACGTATGGCTCGGTGGAATTGCCGAAAGCGAATTGAAACGGGTGGGCCGATTTGGTGATGGTTGGCTGCCCTCATTTGTGACACCCCAAGATGCCGAACAGGGTCGCTCAGTAATTGAACGCGTCCTGAACGATTACGACCGAGAAATTGAGGATGACCATTACGGAGTGCTCATTCCGTACTCAACAGGACCCGTACCTGAAGCGTTGCTTGCCAACCTTGCGAAGCGTCGGCCGAATCTTGACGATCCATCACAACTCGTTCCGTCATCATGGGAACAGCTGTGCGCTCTCATCGAACAATTCATCTCCGTCGGCACAACGAAGTTCGTTGTCCTACCGATGACCGAGCCAACGACCGTTGATGGCTGGGTCGAACATCTGGGGGAACTTGCGTCGGTTGTCCTCCCACTTGAACGGGAGCTCTTATGACCGAAGGACTTCGTCGCCCACAGCATGAGGTAACAGCGACCGACGCCCTGTTCGAATCTGGCGGAGACGGCACCTGGATTGCAACAAAATGGTCGCAGGGGCCGTGGAATCCCGAGCATTGCCATGGGGCGCCTCCGGCTGCACTCTTAGTTCGAGAAGTCGAACAACATAGTGGGGACGAATGGCAACTCAGTCGAATCACAATTGAACTCCAGCGCCCTGTTCCTGTCGGCCGACCATTGACCCTCGTGACCGAAATTGAGCGGCCCGGAAAAAAGATTTCTGTTGTTGGAGTTTCGATGCGAGACGGCGAGGTCGAAGTTGCCAAAGCGCGTGCGCTACGAATTCGCGCTCAACCAACCAACGCTCCTGCCGAAGGTGAAGGGTTTCCACAGCCAGATGAGGGAACTGCCACCAAGTCGGTGCCTGTATCGATGACCGATGATCACGCATTCGCCTCCGATGGATGTGAACACCGTTTTGTCACCGGCGGCTGGGATGAACGTGGTCGATCAGTTGTGTGGATCAGACTTCGCTTGCCAGTCGTTGTTGGCGAGGAACCATCTGGCGCGCAGCGTGTCGCTGCGGCAGTTGACTTTGGAAACGGGGTATCGGCCCGGGTCGAGCACCTCACATGGCTATACATCAACCCAGATCTCACCATTCACTTCATTCGGCCGCCCGAGGGTGAATGGATTTGCCTTGATGCTCGAAGCGAATACGGAGATCTCGGCGGAGGGCTCGCTGCGTCCACTGTTCATGACGAGCGCGGACCGGTAGCCATATCGGCACAGAGCCTGCTCGTCGAACCCCGCTAGGGGCAAGGGTTCACCGAGCCGATGCAATCTGCGCAATTGCGTCGAGCGCCGACGGTTCCTTCAGAGAATCGCGGCTTGCAACATCATCGGGTGATGCTCCTCTCAAGATCTTCTTGACAGGTAGTTCCAACTTTTTGCCGCTCAAGGTGGTTGGGATCACATCAACAAAATGCACCTCATCGGGAACATGTCGTGGCGACAGTTCTGTGCGCACCGTTGATTTCAGGGCAGCGATCAACCCATCGCGATCAACCTGCGCTGTCGCCGAGGCAACAAACAGAACGAGGACTCCTGGATCGTCCGCACCGGGGGCCTCCAAGTGGACAACAAGCGAATCTGAAATGCCATCGACCGACTCAACCACTCGATAAATCTCTGCAGTACCGACGCGAACACCGCCCCGATTCAACGTTGCGTCACTTCGTCCAGAAATCACGCACGAACCGTCGTCATTGAACGTCACCCAGTCGCCGTGACGCCAGATTCCGGGGTAGAACTCAAAGTAACTCGACCGATAGCGAGACCCATCGATATCGCCCCAAAACCCGACCGGCATCGAAGGCATTGGCTGTGTGACAACAAGTTCACCCTGGCCACCAACAACTTCGGCGCCGTCCTCATCCCAGGCGGCAACCGCGCAGCCGAGATACCTTGCCGGAATTTCACCCTCTCGAACTACAGAGAGAGGACTCCCTCCAACAAATGCTGAGCAGATATCCGTGCCCCCGCTAATCGGCGACAGAATTGCCGTCGAGGACACCTCCTCATAGATCCACCGAAATGCATCAGGGGGCAGCGGTGCACCAGTCGAGCCGATCGCCCGAAGGTGAGTGAGATCGAAGTCGCGTGCGGGCTGAAGCCCAGCTCGGCGGCAGGCAGAAAACCAAGGAGCGCCACTTCCGAACCACGTCACACCCTCATCTGCAACAAGACGCCACAGCGTGTCCGGACCCTCACTCGCTGGATCTCCATCGAACAACACAAGGCAGGCGCCGGCGAGAAGACCTGAGACGAGATAATTCCACATCATCCATCCGGTCGTCGTAAACCACATGAACCGGTCGCTCTCACCCATGTCGGCATGAAGGGTGAGCACCTTCAGATGTTCAAGGGTGATGTTGCCGTGACCATGAACGATCGGCTTCGGAAGCCCTGTGGTTCCCGATGAATACAAGATGTACAGCGGGTGGTCAAAGTCGACATCATCAAAGGCGAGTTCGGCATTCAGCCCAGCACCAAATTCATCCCATTCAATGAGATCGGCATCGTGAGAACGTTGTGCGTCGAGGTGCCGCACAATGATCGCTGACGAGACGGTCGGGAGACCCTCGCGCAGCCGCCGAATTTCGTCAGAACGATCAACATCATGACGCCCGTATCGGTAGCCATCGACGACGAACAAAACCTTTGGCTCGACCTGACCAAAGCGATCAAGCACCGCTCCCACACCGAATTCAGGAGCGCACGAGGTCCATATCGCACCGATACTCGCAGTTGCGAAGAACGCCACGATCGCCTCACCGATATTTGGCAGATACCCCGCAACACGATCCCCCTTCTCCACACCTAGGGACATCAACCCGTTGCGAACCCGACGAATCTCGGCACGGAGTTCGGCTCCGGTCAACGATTGACGACCACGACTCTGCGAGATTCCAACAATCGCTTCTCGGTCATCGCTGAGGCGACGCAGCGCGTGATGTGCATAATTCATTTTCGAGCCAACGAACCATCTGGCACCCGGCATCGTTCGAGTGGTCAGAACCTCGGAGTACGGCTCAGATGAATCGACCTCGCACCACTCCCACAACAACTCCCAGAACTTCTCGAGTCCTTCGCTAATTGACCACTCCCAGAACCGGTCGTAATCGTCAAATCTCAACCCTGTTACCGAGGCGCAGTGCTCAATGAACGCTGACAGATTTGAGGGTGCGCCTGGTGTGGGCTCCCAAAGAATTTGTGGGCGAGATGAAGTCACGGGAACATTCTTTCTGAATTCGCAACGGTCGATGGCATCGCGCTCCCGTCTCGCCGGAGATCTGCACTTCGCTACTGTTGCCCTATGGGCACAAACGTCACGTTTTCAACACCAAGCGGAGATGCAACCGGTTACCTCGCAACCCCAGACAGCGGCTCTGGGCCGGGCGTGATCGTCGTTCAGGAGTGGTGGGGCCTCGACTCTGGAATTATTGATGTGTGCGATGATCTCGCTCGCAACGGATTTGTCGCACTCGCGCCCGACCTCTACCACGGCGAACTCGCTGGACACACCGAGATGGATAAGGCCGGCGAGCTGATGTCATCGCTCCCAATGGATCGTGCAGCTCGCGACATGAGTGGAGCAGTCGACTACCTCTCAACCCACTCTGCAACCACCGGTTCCCAGCTTGCCGTCATGGGCTTCTGCATGGGTGGAATGCTCACCTTTGTTCTCGCTGCCCATCGCCCAGATGTCATTGCTGCTGCAGTCCCCTTCTATGGATTCCCGTCTGGCGATGATCAGCCCGACTACTCAGCAATCACAGCGAAAATTCGCGGGCACATGGCTGAAGTAGACGGCTTCTTTCCACCTGAGGCAGCAGCAGATCTCGAACAGCGCCTTCAGGATGCTGGTATCGACGCGACGCTCACCGTTCATCCTGGAACCGGGCACGCGTTCATGGCTTCGCACAACGCTCTCGGCACCCAGGACAATGAACTTGCGAACCGGCTGTGGCCAGAGGTTCACGCCTTCATCCGCGAAACTCTCTCGTAACCAGAGCGGTTGCATTATTTCGAGCGCTGCGAGCCTCAGCAATGCTCGCGACGCCAACAGCCAACCAAGTGGTCGTTCACCAGCCCCATTGACTGAGCCATCGCATACATGGTCGTCGGCCCGACAAAGGTCCAACCGCGCTCACGCAACTCTTTTGCCATCAGCCGGGATGTTTCAGTTTGAGCAGGGATCTCAGCAAGCGACGTTGGGCGGTGTTCCTGTGGCTCGGCGAATCGCGAGAAGAACTCCTGAAGGCTTCCGAACTCGTCACGGAGTTCAAGCGCACGTGAGGCGTTGTTGATCGTCGATGTGATTTTTCCGCGGTGACGAATAATTCGCGCGTCGGCAACCAAACGTTCAACATCTGCCGATGTGAATTCTGCGACGACGACCGGATCGAAGTCTGCGAACGCCTGGCGGAACCCCTCACGCCGCTTCAGAATGGTGATCCAGCTCAATCCCGACTGGAACCCCTCAAGACAGACCTTTTCGAACCATTCGTCGTCATTGCTTGCGCCTACACCCCACTCATTGTCGTGATAGTCGACATACAGAGGGTCATCTCCGCACCAACCGCAGCGATCTCGACCGTCAGCGTGAGCGCGCAGGTCAGACATTATCAACACACACTGTCGGCGATGACTCAAAGTCGCCGTGCGCCGATCGCAACAGGCGCAACTCGGCGAAGAGCCGGCTGTGTTGTTCGTGCGACAACGGAATCGAGATGAAATAGTCATTCAGCCGGATCGTGGCTGATTCAACGCGATCACGACCCGCATCGGTGATACCGACAATCACTTTTCGTCGATCAGTTGTATCTCTCGAGCGACTGACAAGACCATCGCGCTCCAAACGATCAGCAGCGTTCGTCACGCTTGCGGGATGAACTTGAAGCCGTTCTCCAACTACCCCCATTGGAAGTGTCCCTCTGCTGCTAAATGCAAGCAGACGTAAGAACTCGAATCGGGCGAAACTCAACTCAAACGGTTTCAGCACCCGGTCGATATCAGCAGCAAGAATTTGCTGAACGCGCATCACCGAGGTGACCATTCCCATTGGAGTTGCGGCCTCGAGCCAACCATGTCGTTCCCAATTGGTCACCGCAACCTGAATAGGGTCACTTCGCTCACTTCGGATTGCCACAACAGCAGGGTAACTCGGGCTAGACGAATATTTGGACGTCAAAGTATCCTTGCTTTCATGTCTGGAGACACGTCATCACCTCGCGCTCAATGGGAAGCGGCGTTCAACGCCTCCCCCACTCGAGAAGCAGAATTTACGACCCTCTCAGGGATTCCGATTGATCCTGTCTATGGTCCCGAAGATGGAGACTTCCCCGGCCAGTATCCCTACACCCGCGGACCATACGCATCGATGTACCGCTCGCGACTGTGGACGATGCGAATGTTTGCCGGCTTTGGCACCGCCGAGGACACCAACTGGCGGTTTAAAGAAATCATCAAGGCAGGAGGTACAGGCCTCTCAACTGCCTTCGACATGCCGACACTTCTTGGCCTCGACTCCGACGATCCAATGTCACTTGGTGAGGTTGGCCGCTGCGGTGTTGCTGTCGACAGCCTTTCAGACATGGAAGACCTGTACGCCGGAATCGACCTCGGTGAAGTGACTACCTCAATGACCATCAACTCCCCTGCAGCTGTCATCTTTTCGATGTTCATCGCCCAGGCGGAAAAAGCCGGTGTGCAACGTGCCCGCCTTGGCGGAACCCTTCAGAACGACATTTTGAAGGAGTACCAGGCGCAGAAAGAATTTGTCTTCCCTCCACGCCAGTCAATGCGGCTCGTTCGTGACACCATCGATTTCACCGCTGCCGAATTGCCGCGTTGGCACTCAGTCTCGATCTCCGGCTATCACATCCGCGAAGCAGGATCGACTGCGGTTGAAGAACTCGCATTTACGCTGGCAAACGGATTTGCCTACGTTGAGCTCGCACTTGCTGCCGGGCTTGATGTTGATGCCTTCGCCCCTCGGTTGAGCTTCTTTTTCAACGCTCACATCGACTTTTTCGAAGAGATTGCGAAATATCGAGCAGCCCGTCGCATCTGGGCCCGCTGGATGAAGGATCGTTATGGGGCGAAAGATCCTCGCTCGATGCAATGCCGGTTCCACACCCAAACCGCTGGTGTATCACTCACCGCTCAACAACCCGAGGTGAACATCGCTCGTACAGCCATCGAAGCACTCGCAGGTGTACTTGGCGGCACTCAAAGCCTCCACACCAACTCGATGGACGAAGCACTTGCATTGCCTACCGAAAAGGCGGCCCGCATCGCTCTGCGAACTCAGCAGGTGATCGCTCACGAAACAAATGTCGCTCACGTCGCCGACCCACTTGGCGGCTCGTATTACGTCGAGTCATTGACCGACGAAGTTGAACGGCAGGCTGAAGAAATCTTCACCTATCTCGAATCGCTCGGCAACGGGTCGCTGCTTGAAGGTGTCATCACCGGCATCGAGGAGAACTGGTTCCAAGGTCGAATCTCAGACTCCGCATACGACTTAGAGCGTCGTATGAACTCAGGTCAACGCATCACCGTCGGGGTCAACGGCTTCAAGGACGGCAACGAAGAAGATCAAATGCAACTGCTGCGCATCACCAACGAAGACGAACAGCGCCAACGCAAGCGCCTTGACAGCGTTCGTTCCGATCGCAACCAAGATGCAGTCACCGCTGCTCTCGACAAGCTTCGTACCGAGGCAGAGGATCCAGAGGTAAACCTCATGCCGACCCTGATTGAGGCATCACACGCCTATGCCACTGTTGGGGAAATGATGAGCACGATGGCCGGAGTGTTTGGTCGTCACGTCGAAGTTCCGAGTATCTGAGAGGTAGCGCAATGTCAGGAGAACGAATTCTTGTTGCCAAAGTCGGACTCGATGGACATGATCGCGGCGTGAAGGTTGTCGCCCGTATCCTTCGAGACGCGGGTTACGAGGTCATCTACACCGGCCTTTTCCAAACTCCAGAGACAGTCGCTGCGGCCGCTGTCGATGAAGACGCTGATGCCATCGGGCTTTCGATGCTGTCAGGGGCCCACATGACCCTCGCCCCACTAGTCGTCGAAGCAGTGCGCGCTCGCGGAGCGGACATCCCAGTCATTCTTGGCGGAACAGTTCCCGACCACGACCTCGATGAACTCCGTGAGAAAGGTGTTGCCGCAGTTCTCACGCCGGGGACAACCGCGGAAGACATCGTCAAGGAAGTTCAACGGGTTCTCGACGGCTCACAGGTCGCCTGAAATGCCGCTTGACGCCGATGTCGCTGAGCTGGTTCAGGCCCTCGCTGACTCGCAAGCACCAGCCCTTTCCGACGGAACAGTCGACGTCGCTCGCGCAAACTACTTCAGCGCCCCGACTCCCGATCTTGATGAAGTAGCGCACATCGAGGACTCAGTTATTGAAGGACCTCATGGTCCGATCCCGATTCGCATCTACTCATCGACGCCTAAGCCCGCAGACATGCCGGTCATCGTCATGTTTCACGGCGGCGGTTGGGTACTTTCGAGCGTTGATGGCCACGATCATGTTGCACGACGTGTTGCGACAATTTCGAATGCGCTTGTGGTGTCAGTCGATTACCGGCTTGCACCAGAGCACCCCTTCCCTCAACCTCATGATGATTGCTGGGCAGTCACCGAGTGGATGAGTCGACACGGGTCGACCATTGGTGGAGATACCACAAGAATCATCGTCCTCGGCGACTCGGCAGGCGCAAACCTGGCTGCCGGGGTCGCATTGCGAGCCCGCGACGAAGGCCTTCAGTTACGGGCTCAGGTGCTCTGCTACCCGTGTGTCGATACCGAGCAGGACAGGTATCCATCGATGACCGAGAACGCGACTGGATATTTCCTGACAGCGCGAGACATGCATTGGTTCTGGGGTCACTACCTCGCCAATGGCGGGCAGGAAAACCCCTATGCGGTACCAGCGCGGGCAGAATCGCTCGCCGGAGTTGCGCCAAGTCTCACCATCACCGCCGAGTTTGACCCGCTACGCGATGAAGGAGCCGACTATGCGGCTCGCCTCGCAGCGGACGGTACAGATGCCGAATACCTCGCTGTGCCGGGTGTGGTCCATGGATTTATCGGTCGTTGGCACACAATGTCACGAGCGGTCAGCATCCACGACCACATCGGTGAATACTGCACGCGAATGTTCGAATGACAGATTCTTCACTTCGCCGGCAGCTCACACCGGCTGACGCCCTCGTCGTTGGCATTGGCTCGATGGTTGGTGCCGGAGTCTTCGCAGTCTGGGCACCTGCTGCTGCCGTCGCCGGATCGTGGATGATCCTCAGTTTGGTGATCGCAGGGATCATTGCACTCTGCAACGCCACCTCATCGGCACAACTCGCAGCTCAGCACCCAGAAAGCGGCGGAACATACGTGTACGCAAGAGAACGGCTCTCCCCCTTTTGGGGGCATGTTGCCGGTTGGGGCTTTGTGGTCGGCAAAACCGCAAGCTGCGCCGCAATGGCGCTGACCGCAGGAAACTATCTCTGGCCGGACCGCTCTCACATTGTTGCGACAGGCTCGGTACTGCTGATCGCCATCGTCAACCTTGGAGGGCTTTCACGGACCGCTACGGTCACGCGCCTACTGCTTGCATTTGCTGGGTTAGCACTACTCGTCGTTATTGCTAGCTCATTCCTTCAAACCCCTACAGAACAGGTAACCCTTGCAGCCATCATCACTGTCGACACATATGACGTACTGCAAGCCGGCGGTCTCATGTTCTTCGCATTCGCCGGATACGCCAGGATCGCAACATTTGGCGAAGAGGTGATCAACCCAGAACGCACGATTCCGTGGGCAATTCCGCGTGCCCTCGGTGCGGTGCTCGCCCTCTACCTCATCGTTGGGTTTGTTGTGCTGAGCGCAGACTCCCCCGCCCAGATTGCTCAGACGACTGCTCCGCTTGACCACATTGTCGCCTCAAGTTCGCTTTCCGGGTTGTCACCGGTCGTCGCCATCGGCGCCGGTATTGCATGTCTTGGCGTGCTTCTTAATCTCATTCCGGGAGTCGCACGAACCGTCCTTGCACTTGGAAGGCGCCACGAACTTCCCTCTTGGTTCGCGTTTGTGTCGCCACAGCGATCGCTGCCTTTGCGGGCAGAGCTCACCGTTGTCATCGTTGTTCTTGCCATCGTCAACACGGTGTCGCTGACATCTGCCATTTCGCTATCTGGCGTCGCAGTACTGACGTACTACGCAATTACGAATGCTGCCGCTCTGCAACTTGCCCCCCACGAGCGTCGGTGGCCGAGAGGGGTCGCGTGGGTTGGACTCGTTGGATGCATTCTTCTTGCTTTCTCCCTGCAGTGGAGGGTTGTGGTGACAGGCGTCGCAGTGATGGTGGTTGGTGTACTCGCGCGTTTCATTGCGTTGCGGACCCAACGGCGATCATGACGGCGACCTGATCATTCAGGGTTCAACAATCGCAAATCCTGAGAAAAATGAGTCGAGACCGCCGAATGCAAACTCAAATGCTGTGGTATCGCCCTCACAATTCGCTCCCTCAAGGACATCGGCGACGGTTAATTCGTTCGCAGCGAGCCGTACAAGTTGCTCAAACGTCATAGATATCAAGCAGTCCGGTGTTCCACGATGACCACGGATTGACGACATGGCGCGATTCGAAATTTCGACCGTCCAGTCGGATTGTTCTGGGCGATCGCTGACCTCAAGATGCACCACGACGTGACGGGCTCCAACCTTGTCTGATGGGAGCCGCACGGCCAACGTGTCGAGTAACTGACCGATTGTCATCGCATCGAGGAAACCTCTGCGCATCGCCTCACGGCGCGGTGGAGCCCCATTTCGAAGTTCTTGGGCGCCCGTGAGAAATGCGTTTCTGAATGTTGCAGATTCGCTTTGGTACCCAAGTTGTTCAAGTGCATCGGCTTGTAATGCCCGACCGGCCTCATGATCAGGTTGGGCAAACACGAGGTGATTAAGCAGTTCGACCACCCAGCGATAATCACCCTCATCGAATGACTTCTGTGCCGCAGCAACCATTGCATCGGCTCCCCCGGCAAGGGCGACATAGCGAGATCCCACTTCTGACGGTGGAAGCCGCCAAAGGTTCGAGGGATTTCCGTCGTACCACGACAAATACCTCTGGTAGACCGCCTTGACATTGTGGATGAGATGCCCGTAATAGCCGGTGGTGTGACCCTCGGCGGCAAACTCCGCAGGTAACTCAAGTTCCTCAGCGATCTCCAATGCGGTGTACCCATGATTTGCAAGTCGCATGGTTTGGTCATGGATCCAGCGATACATGTCTCGTTGCCGACGCAAATAGTCCGTGATGTCTGCGTTACCCCAGCGTGGCCAGTGATGGGACGCGAAGAACACTTCGGTCTTATCTGCGAACAAACTGATGGCTTCGTCGATGTACTTCGACCACGCGAGTGAATCACGTACCAACGCCCCTCGAATTGGAACGAGGTTGTGCATGGTATGCGTGCAATTCTCAGCCATACAGAGCCAACCGAAGTCTGGGAAGAAGAAATTCATCTCTGCTGGCGCCTCAGCCTCTGGTGTCAACTGAAAGACAACCCGGACCCCATCGATGTTGAGTTCCTCACCCGTGAACGTGACGTCTTCGGTTGGAGCAATCAAACTTGGCGCCGCTATCGCAAGCCCTTTCCCGAGCCCACAGTCGACGTGGCCTCGTGGGCCAGGTGGCAAGAGCGGACCGAACTGATATGCCGCACGTCGACCCATTGCGAAACCAGCAATCACATTTTCTGAAATCGCTTCGTGCAAGAACCCTTCAGGGGCAATAATTCGACAACGGCCCGCATCAACTTCTGTCTGACTTGTGACACCCAAAATTCCGCCGAAGTGATCGGTATGAGAATGGGTGTAGATCACAGCGACAACCGGCCGCTCACCGAGGTGCTCATTCGCCATGTCGAGAGCAGCCCGAGCCGCTGGCTCAACCGTCAGCGGATCAATCACAATCCAACCGGTCTCACCTTCAATAAACGTGATATTCGAAATGTCATATCCACGGACCTGCCACACTCTGTCAGCAACACTAAATAGTCCGTGTTCCGCATTGAGTTGGGCTTGACGCCACAGACTCGGATGAACAGTGTCCGGTTGCTCGATGTCGAGCACATATTCATGGCGGCTCGAGTCCCATGCGACACCGAGTGGACCTTCAATCACCCCCGTTGAGTGTTGAGCAATTCGTCCGCGCCGGGCGCGATCAAAGTCCTGGTCGTCCATTCCTAGGTTGCGCGGGGCATTGGCGCGTTGGGTGTGCGAAGTTGCTGGTTTGGGTGCGTTCATGCTGACTCCTCAAGGGAAGCCCGTATTTGGGCTTTTTGAACTTTGCCGAGAGCATTACGAGGAAGACTCTCGACAATGTGAACATTTCTTGGTCGTTTGTGTATCGACAGTTGACCAGCGACATGGGCAATCACCTCATCAGCGCTGACCGACATTCCCTCAACAGGAACGATTACCGCCTCGATGCGTTGCCCCAGATCACCGTCAGCGACTCCAACGACGGCAACTTCGGCAACGGCCGCTAATTCGGCAACCGATGCCTCAACTTCTCCGGCTCCAACCTTGTATCCACCCGACTTGATGATGTCAACCGACGTCCGACCAACGATTCGATGCATGCCGTCCTCGCCAATCACAGCCGAATCACCCGTTACAAACCAACCGTCGGAAGTGGTCGCTTCAGCAGTGGCTTCAGGCCGATTGAGGTATCCAGCGCCGATCGTTGCACCGCGAACCTCAAGTGTTCCAATCGACTCACCATCATTAGCAAGAATGTCGCCGTCATCACCGCGAAGACGTGTTTCGACGCCGTTGAGAGGAAGTCCAACATGTCCTGGTCGACGTTCTCCGTCAATTCGAGTCGACAACGTGATCATGGTTTCGGTCATTCCGTATCGCTCAAGAGGCACTACCCCAGTAAGTTCGCGCAGCTCATCAAAGACCGCGACAGGCAAAGCAGCACTTCCAGAAACAATCGCTCGTGCCCCGTTCAATGCTCGAGCTGATGTTGGATCAGCGACCATCCGAGACCAAACGGTTGGAACCCCAAAAAACATGGTTGCCCCGTCCAACATTTTTGCCGAATAGGCCTCTGGGTTCGGCCGAACGGTGTGAGACACACGGTTACCCCGCCGCAATGAGCCGAGCATTCCGAGGACCAGCCCATGCACGTGAAAGAGCGGGAGTCCGTGAACGAGGTGATCATCTTCGCTCCACTGCCACGCATCAGCGAGCCCATCAAGACAAGCCGCAATTGGACCTGCCGGCATAAGCACACCTTTCGGCGCGCCAGTCGTCCCTGAGGTGTACATGATGAGGGCAGCATCATGTAGATCGGCACTTGGACCAGCGGTCAGCGATCCTCCGGAACCTCCAATTTGTACGCATGGCAATGACACGTCGTCCCATGGGTGATCGCCGAGCATCGCCACCGCCCCTGAATCGTTCAGGATGTGATGTCGCTCAGAAGCGCCAGAATCGTGGGCAATTGGCACCACTGCCACGCCGGCGCGGAGCGCAGACACAATGCCAACCACTGTCGACATCGTTGGAGCAGCGCACACAGCCACACAACGAGCCCCTCGAATTCGTTCCGCTGTGGCGTCAGCCTTGGCCAGAAGATCCTCTGCCGACAGATGGTCGTCACCAACGGTCACAAGTGCTTGGCCGCCAGTTTCACCAGCACGACGAATAAGGCCTTCAAGCAGTTCCATTTCGACATTCTGTCATTGGCGAAGGATTCAAATGAATCCAGTAACTTTGCAGGCTTGACAAACATGCATATTTCTTTATATCTTTATGTCTATGTCGAACTGGGGGGATAAGCAACCGCAGCGCCAGCTTGCGCTTGACCCGGCAGTCGAGGCGCTCAAAGCGATCGGAGAGCCAAGCCGACTCCGCATTATTGCGGTGCTCCGTCACGGCGAATGCTCCGTGTCGGACCTCTGCGAGATCCTCGGACAATCCCAACCGCGTATCTCTCGCCACCTACGCCTGCTCGTCGATGCTGGAGTGTGCACCCGCCACCGTGAAGGCACGTTCGTGTTCTTTGGTCTGAAACGTCGCACGACCGATGATGAACAGTACGCAGCGCTCACACAGGGAATCCTCCGCTCGTTGGACTCATCCGACCCACAGATCGCAGCCGACCGTGAACGGCTACATGATGTGAGACAGCGGCGAGCCGCTGCCGCTCACCAGCACTTCGCATCCGTGGCAGATGAATGGGACCGCGAGAGCGCCCATCACGTTTCCCAACACGTTGTAGAACACGCGCTCACCTCTGCCCTCGACCGCTCACTTGGCACAGGGAATGTTGGCGACATCATCGACATTGGTACCGGAACTGGGCGAATGATCGAATTACTGGCTGATCGCAGCACAAGAATCGTCGGACTTGATACGAACCCAGCCATGTTGCGAGTCGCTCGGGCAACCCTCGACTCCGCGGGCATCCACCAGGCCGAACTTCGCCACACCGACCTGTTTTCGCCACCAGTCGAACCTGAACAGTTCGAACTGGTCATCGTTCACCAAGTCCTCCACTACCTCGATGACCCCGACCGCGCAATCCACGCGATCTCGCGCCTCGCATCGCCAGGAGGTTCTGTCGTCATTGTCGACCTCATGACGCATACGAATGAGACCCTTCGAACCGAACATGCGCATCGGCGACTTGGCTTTGATGCGACGCAGATGTCGAACTGGTGTCTTTCTGCAGGTCTCAACATCATCGATCATCTCATCGCCCGCGAAGAACACAGCGACCGACTTGAGGTCGGGATCTGGGTCGCAAATAAAGGACACCGCACATGAAATTTTCCTACGAAATCTTCCCGGCTCGCACCGCAAAAGGACACAAGTCGCTCGAACAGTCGATGCATCGCCTCAAAGCAATTGACCCGACACTGATCTCAGTGACCTATGGCGCAGGTGGCGGAGAACGAGAGCGCTCATTTGCGTCCGTTGAACTCGCAAACGAGCATGCAGGATGTCCGGTTGCAGCCCATCTCACCTGTGTCGGAATGTCGGCCGAGGAGGTCAACGCCGTCATCGATCACTACCTTGATCTCGGGATCTCGCACATCGTTGCCTTACGAGGCGACCCACCCGAAGGTATAGACGCCCCGTATCACCCTCATCCCGACGGCTTTCAGCGCACAGAAGACCTCGTTGCAGCTGTCATCCACCGAGCTGGCCTTCGTGGACGATCCATCAACGTCGCAGTTTCTGCATATCCCGAGAAACACCCACAATCACCGACGACGTCACACGACATTGACGTACTCGCAGCAAAGGTCGAGGCAGGCGCAACACGCGCGATGACGCAAATGTTTTTCGACAACACGACATTTCTTGCCCTACGTGACCGAATCGCTGCTCGACAGATTCCGGTCGCACTCATTCCTGGAATCATGCCGATCCATTCATTCGAGCGGACCTTGTCATTCGCCCAACGATGTGGAGCATCAGTCCCCTCAGCACTCATCGAGCACTTTGCTGGAACGCAGGGCGACCCAGAAGCCGAACGCGAGCGGGCCATCACTTGGACCCAGCGACAAATTAACGAACTTCACGCAGAGGGCATCGACGACTTCCATCTCTACAGCCTGAATACTTCGCAACTGCTGTGCGACCTCGTCGCAGCAATTCGAGGAGAACAGCATGTCTGATATTCGGCAGGCGTTTACCGAAGCACTACGCGACCGTATTCTGGTGATCGATGGTGCGATGGGCACAGAGATTCAGCGCAGGGAGCTCTCAAAAGTTGACTTCCATGGCGACCGATTTGATGGTCACTCGATCGATCTGACCGGCAACAATGACATTCTCTCCCTGACCCGACCCGACGTAATTAGCGATATTCATCGCAGCTACATCGAGGCCGGGGCTCATATCATCTGCACGAACACCTTCAACTCAACCCGTATCGCACAGGCCGATTACGGCACCGAACGCATCGTCACGGAGCTCAACACCCAGGCAGCACGACTTGTGCGTTCAGCAGTTGACGAATACGCCGACAAACGCCCCCTGTTCGTGGCTGGTGCCGTCGGCCCCACAAACCAAACACTTTCGATGTCACCCCGCGTCGAAGACCCTGGCTATCGGGCACTCGATTTTGCAGAGATGGTCAGCGCCTACCGCGAGCAGATTTCTGCCCTCGTTGATGGAGGCGTCGACCTCATCCTTCTTGAGACCGTATTCGACACCCTGAACGCAAAAGCCGCCATCGTTGCAATTCGACAGATCGAAGCCAAACGCAACATCGACCTTCCAGTCATGATCTCAGGGACTGTCAGCGATCGATCAGGACGAACTCTCTCAGGCCAGACAATGGGGGCATTCTGGGCCTCTGTTCGTCATAGCAATCCCCTGTCGATCGGCGTCAACTGCGCGTTTGGCGGACACGAGATGCGGCCGTTCGTCGCAGAACTCTCCGCACTTGCAGATATCGCTGTCTCTGCCTACCCAAACGCGGGACTACCCAACGCACTCGGCTGCTACGACGAGTCGCCGACAGATACGGCCACGATCGTCGGCGACTACGCAGCATCAGGACTCGTCAACATCGTCGGGGGTTGCTGTGGAACGACTCCAGAGCACATCGCTGAAATTGCTGCTGCAGTCGCATCACACAAACCACGAACGCCAGCAAAACGCCCCCAACATCTGGAACTCGCTGGACTTGAGAGATTTGAACTCACCGACGACATCCCATTCGTCAACATTGGGGAGCGAACCAATGTGTTCGGCTCGCGCAAATTCCTGCGCCTCATCAAAGAAGGCAACTACGAAGAGGCACTCGACATCGCTCGGTCACAGGTTGCTGCCGGGGCTCAAGCCATCGATATCAACATGGACGAAGGCCTCCTCGATGCCGGCCGCGAGATGACAACCTTCTTACGCCTGCTCTCTGCAGAACCAGATATCGCACGCGTACCAGTCGTCGTCGACTCCTCGCGCTTCGACGTCATTGAGCGGGCACTCGGATGTCTGCAAGGCAAGTCGGTTGTCAACTCAATCTCACTTAAAGAGGGTGAAGCCGAATTCTGCCGACAAGCCCGCATCTGTCGCGACTACGGGGCAGCGATCATTGTCATGGCCTTCGATGAGCAAGGTCAGGCCGACACCCTCTCGCGGAGAATCGACATCTGTACACGGGCGTACACAATCCTTACCGAGCAGATCGGCGTTCCACCAGAAGACATCATCTTTGACCCGAACATCTTCGCCCTCGCCACCGGAATCGAAGAACACAACAGCTACGGCGTCGACTTCATCGAAGCAACTCGTGAATTACAACAGCGTTTCCCGGCGACCCATATTTCTGGTGGCGTCTCAAACCTCTCATTTTCGTTCAGAGGCAATGAGACGGTTCGAGAGGCCATGCATTCGGTCTTTCTTGTGCGCGCCATCGAAGCCGGTATGCGCATTGGGATCGTTAACCCCGCACAACTCGCAATCCATGACGAACTTGATGCCGAACTTCGCGAACTATGCACAGACGTCGTTCTCAACACCCGCCCAGACGCAACTGATCGCCTGCTAGCTGCCGCTGACAGATTCTCTGGAGCAACCGACGGGCGCACTGTGGTCACAAACGACGAATGGCGCTCGCTGCCATTCCACGAGCGAATTACTCATTCACTTGTGACCGGAACCACGGAGTTCATCGACGACGACGTAGAGGAAGCCCGCTCCCACCTTGGAACTGCAGTTGACGTCATCGAAGGTCCGTTGATGGCTGGCATGAACCGTGTCGGCGAGCTGTTTGGTGCAGGACGAATGTTCCTTCCACAGGTCGTTAAATCTGCTCGAGTGATGAAGCAAGCAGTCAACTACCTGACGCCATTCATCGAAGCGGAACGGGCGGCAAACCCAGACGGCTCCGCACCGACCTCAGCCGGCACCGTCTTGCTGGCAACCGTTACCGGTGATGTACACGACATCGGGAAAAACATTGTCGGTGTCGTGCTCGGCTGTGCCGACTACGAGGTGATCGATCTCGGAGTGATGGTTCCAACCCAACAAATTTGCGACGCTGCCGTCGCACACAAGGTCGACATCATTGGCCTCTCAGGGCTCATCACGCCATCACTTGACCACATGGTGAATGTTGCCAAAGAACTCGACCGACACGGAATTGACACTCCACTGCTCATCGGAGGAGCAACCACAAGCCGACTACATACAGCACTGAGAATCAAACCTGCCCGAAACGGCGGCCCGGTTGTTCACGTCGCTGACGCAAGTCGAGCATCTGGAGTTATTTCACAATTGCTCTCCCCGCAGCAGCGCCCGCAATTCCTTGACGAGCTCCACGAGGAATACGACCGGGTCACCGAGAACTACCACCTCGCCGAGCAACGACGCGAGCGGCCTGACATCGGACAGGCTCGCCAAGATCAGGCAACGTTGGAATTCACCCCCGAGACGGTTCAGGCACCGTCATTCACCGGCACACGAACCATCCCGCTCGAGATGGCAACCCTTCGACCCCTCATCGACTGGTCGCCATTCTTCTCCACATGGGGACTGCGCGGCGGCTACCCAGCGGTGCTCAACAACAGCGACACCGCCCAAGCCGCCCAGGACCTCTTCGATGATGCTCAGCGCATGCTCGACACGATGATCGCCGAGCGCTGGCTCTCACCAGTGGGTGTCATCGGGTTCTGGCGGGCCGAGTCACACGGCGATGACATCGCCGTGCTCGACGACAGCGGATCAGAACTTGCGACTCTGCACGGGCTCCGTCAGCAGCGCCAATCGTTAACAATTCGTGAGCACAAGAGTCTCTGTCTTTCCGATTTCATCGCACCCGCCAACAGCGAGGTCCGCGACCACATCGGCGCATTCGCTGTCACGGTCGGCGACGGAGAATACGAGCGAGCGCGGGCCTTTGAAGTTGCAGGTGACGACTACTCATCGATCATGCTGAAAGCCCTTGCAGATCGACTTGCAGAAGCCGCAGCGGAATATCTGCATTGGCTTGTTCGAACAACTCACTGGGGCTACTCCCCCGACGAACCCTGTGACCCTGCAGCACTGATAGCGGAGCAATTCAGAGGGATTCGACCCGCACCTGGCTACCCAGCCCAGCCTGATCACTCTGAGAAGTCGACGATCTTCGCGCTACTCAATGCACAAAAGGCCATCGGTCTGCAGCTCACGGAGTCGTGGGCAATGTACCCCGGGTCTTCAGTGAGCGGCCTGTACTTCGCTCACCCAGATGCGACATATTTTGGGGTTGGTCGAGTCACGCCTGATCAAGTTCAAGACTACGCGGAACGGAAGCAACTCAGCCTTGAGGAAACCGAGCAGTTACTTGCTCCGATTCTCGCCTACGAACCAACCCGCAGTTACTCCTGATACTCGTGTTCGGCAGCCGGGTACTCACCCGACGCAACATCGGCACAGAACTGCTCGGCTGCGTTACGGAGGATTTCCGCGAGGTTTGCATACTGCTTCACGAACCTCGGGATCCGGCCCGTTGTCAGCCCAGCCCAATCCGTCCAGACCAACAGTTGACCATCACAGTGCGGACCGGCCCCGACGCTGATCGTGGGAATCGACAGCACCTCGGTGACACGTTGCGCAACCGCAGACGGCACCATTTCAAGCACAACAGCGAATGCCCCGGCTTCTTCAACCGCTCGAGCGTCTGCCAGCAGCTGTTCAGCTCCTTCGCCACGCCCTTGAATTAAGTGCCCGCCGAGACCATGTTCGCTCTGAGGGGTGAACCCGATATGAGCCATCACCGGGATACCTGCCGAAACGATTTTGCTGATCTGTTCAGCAGAGCGCACGCCACCCTCAAGCTTCACAGCATGAGCTTCGGTTTCTTTCATGAAACGGATTGCGGTACGGAGGGCTTCATCGGGTCCTAGTTCATAGGAGCCAAACGGCAGGTCTGCGATGACAAGGGCACGCTTGCTTGCTCGCGCAACCGCCCGAGTCAGCGGTATCAGGGCATCAACAGTCACAGGAAGCGTCGTGTCATAACCAAACACGGTATTGCCTGCAGAGTCGCCGACAAGCAGAAAATCGATGCCCGACTCGTCAAAAATCTGCGCCGTCAGAACGTCGTAACTCGTCAGGCCCGTAATACGGATACCTTGCTCTTTCGCACGAGCAAAATGGCGAATCCTCACACGCTTTGGCGCATCCGGATTGTCCATACCGCCATAGGGGCGCTCTACTTCATCTACCGAGTCATTTTGGGCCACGGCGACACGCTATCCCTTCAAAAGAAACCCAAAACCCCTTCCCGCCTCACCCCGATCATTGCGACAAAGGTCACAAAGCGCGAAGATGGTTCATGGGACTACTTCCAAATCAGTTGCCGTGGTGGATCGCTGGACCACTACTCGGACTGCTCGTCGTCGGACTCTTCGCCGTCTCAAACCAGCCTCTTGGGGCATCCGGCGCTTACGTCCAAACCATAAAAACAGTTCGTCGAGATTCTGATTCGGTGAGCTGGCGAGTGTTCTATTTTGTTGGGATTTTCATCGGCGGTGCCGTAGCTACGATTCTTGGCCCCGGTATCGAATTCCGCCGGGGCTACACGGCTCTCCATGCGGCTGGGTGGTCCGAACCACTCATCATGATTGTGGTGCTCCTCGGAGCAATCGTCATGGGATACGGGGCCCGGGTTGCCGGCGGATGCACCTCAGGTCACGGAATTTGCGGTACGGCCCAACGCTCACCAGCAAGTTGGGCAGCGACGGCAACATTCATGGCTACCGCAGTCATCGTCACATTCCTGCTGACGTCATTCACCGCCCTCGGTGACATTACCCCGGCGGTCGCAAAGTGAAGCGGCCAATGAACCTCGTTGGGCTCGTCTTTGGCGCGATGTTCGGATTTGTACTCGCAGCGGGACAACTTCACGATTACGACACCATCCACGCAACGCTGCGCCTCGAAAGTTTCTATGTATTCGGCCTCATGGGACTTGCAATCGGCATCTCTGCCCCATTGCTATGGTTCCTTGAGAAGCGACAACTTGCGACCCCATATGGTGGCGTTCTTTCTCTCGCTCGATCAAAGATTGAGCGGCACCACATTTCCGGCGGCGCTCTCTTCGGTGCCGGATGGTCGATCGCAGGAACATGCCCTGCTCCAGCGCTGGCGATGCTCGCCTCAGGAGCCAGTTATGGCGCAATTGCTGTCGTCGGGCTGTTTATCGGATTGCTTGTGCGCGATCAGCAACTTGAGCGTTCTAACAGGCTCATCACCGAAGGGGATGGCGAGCGCAGCACCCTGCCGATGACAAAGACGCTCGGGGCTCGCTAATCCAACAATCTTGCAGAGCGCTGATGAATAGGGTTAAAAGGAGAACCCTACGCGTGACCGGTGACGGCGCTCGATGGGCCGTTGAAGTCAACCGCTTCGCTTGGCGTTTCCGACCGATGCGAACCACTCAGTAAAAATGCCGTCGCTGCTAGGACCAGCATCATGATCGAGCACACCGCGTACGCGGGAAACCGTCCGTAGGTTTCGTACAGAAAGCCGGCAAGCACTGCAATCACCCCGGCTGAAAGTGTCTGCACGCCACCAAGCAAGCCTTGCCCACCAGCATGACGATGTTCTGGAGTCACCATCCCGACAGCAACCGCCGAGCTCGACACTGTGAGTGAATCTGTCACGCCGTGCAACATTCCGACTGCAAGCATCACAAGTGCCGAAGGGAGCAGCCCATACATCAGCATGTAGACCGCTCCGATTACAAGCCCAGCCGGCCCAACCTTAAATGGGCCAATCCGCTGCGCAAGGCGTCCACCTCGTTCAGCAAGAAAGATCATTGGCAGAACAAACAGGGTGATTCCAACGTTGGCAATCCATTCAGATGCGTTGAGGTCATCAAGCATCACCACCCATAACGCGTCGAAGGTTCCGATCATCACAAACACCGCCACGCCCATGCAGAGCGCTGCCGCGTACGGCTTATTTTTCAACAGATCAAAGGCCAGTCTGCTTGGCTCGCCCTCGGAACGTTCTTCAACAGAGATTCTGAGGATGATGAAGATGCTGAGCAACGACGCTCCCGCGATCATCAGAAATGGTGCTGGAAGCCCGATTGGACCGACAACGAGGGCCGAGAGCAGCGGACCAACCGCGAAGCCAGCGACATCGGCGGCAAGCAACAGGCCGAGGTTGTCGCCCAGGCGTTGCGGGTCACCCAAGATCACTAGACGACGAATTGCTGGAAATGCGAGCCCGAGTCCAATTCCCATCACAAATCGACCGAGCAGCAACACAACGGTCGTCTGACCAAAGGCCAAGGTCATCAGGCCACAAAAATTCAGCAGCAGACCAACAACAACGATCGCTCGCGCATGTCCTCTGTCGGCGAGCGGAGCAAGAAACGCTTGGGCGAGGAACGATGCAAGGAACCCAATGCCCACGATCATCCCAAGACGACTTTCGCTAATCCCGAACCGGTCCCGATAGTCGTCAAGCACGGTGAACATCACGCCATATCCAGAAGCGATGACAGCGGTGATCACCCCAAGATTCATCACCGTTCGGCGCGACATTGGCTCAGAAAAGGTTGCGGGGGCGGTCACCTCCCGAGACTAATCGGCTCGTACTCGAACCGAGAGACATGTCACACAGCCCTCGAGCCGTTCGAACTCAGAGATGTCAACACATTCAATATGAAGTCCACGATCCCGCAGGAGCGACGCGGTCAAAGGCGCTGAGGCTGACATCAGCGCTGTTGAATCGTCAAGCAACACGACGTGCCCACCGTGTTCTTCAGGAACCTCTGCAAATGCATCAAACTGCGACGGATCGTCAACAAGTGGCAGATAGCCAATCACCGTTCCATCATGAAGAGCTGTGACAGCAGACTTCAAATGAAGAACTTTGGTGACTGGAACTGGCCGAACAGTCCACCCGCGCGGTGCGATCATCTCTTCGAGGGCAGTAATGCCGTCACGGTCAGTGCGTCCACCAAGGCCCACATAAGCAATTGATCCGATTTTCAGTACATCACCGCCATCAAGATGACCTTTCGGCAACTGTTGAACATCGAGGCCGGAGGATGACAGCGCCTCGGCGAGGCCTGCTGTTTCGCCACGTCGTTCTGGCGCTCCCGGGCGGGTGATGACTGCCGCATCTCCAAAAACCACCATGGCATCTTCAATGAACACTCCATCTGGATGCTCATCAGCCGGTGGCAACTCGACAATCTCCCAACCAAATCGGTCAAGTGCGTCGCAGTAGTTCTCCCACTGTTTGAATGCGAGCGCGCTATCGACAGGAGTTCGTTCGATATGGGTGACGAGCCCATCGCCTAGTTGCTGACTGGGCCGCCGAACATACGCCACATTTGCCATCACGCCAGTGTGTCACCTCGCTACCTCCTTCAGGCGCCTCTGTCGACAACCCTTTGAGGGCTAGTGTTTCCGGGGTGGCGAACTTTGTGCGGTCGAACCTCATCGTCGCATCTGGCACAGCGTGTTCGAGGGCCACTGGGCTACTTCGGGTCATCGTTCTTGCCTACGTCCTCGGCCAGAACGCACTTTCTGACGCGTACAAGCTGGCGAATGAAACCCCCAACATCGTCTACGACCTCATCATCGGTGGGGTGCTGTCAGCGACTCTCGTGCCAGTCTTTACCTCACTCATTGTCCAAGAACGCCGAAATGATGAGAATGAGCGCGGATTCCATGCGGTTGTCAGCGCATCGCTACTCGCATCAGCCGCACTAGCTGCAGTTGCAGTCGTGCTCGCACCTGTCATTTTCAGGCTGTACTCACTCAAGACAGCAGCCTCGGTGGACGCTGAGACATTCCGCACCGCCGGAACAATGCTGACCCGTCTCTTTGTGATCCAGGTGCTGTTCTACGGGGTTACAGGCGTGATGACTGCGGTATTACATGCATCGCGACGATTTCTCGCTGCTGCCTGGGCTCCGGTTGCGTCAAATCTTGTCATCATCGCAACGTTGCTCACGCTTCCCGAGGCAGGTTCGACAACTTGGGAACTGTCAGATATTTCGACCAACTCTCGCCTGTACCTGACCCTTGGGCTTGGGGCTACCGGCGGAATCGCATTGATGGCCATCATCACGACTGGAGCAGCGTTGCGGGGCCCGATCGCGCTCAAATGGCATTTCGACCTTCAGCACCCCGCAGTCCGTCGGGTCGCAAAGATGAGTGGCTGGACCCTCGGCTTCGTTGTCGCTAACCAAATTGCGCTTGTTGTTATTCGAAACCTTGCCGACCCCGGTTCCTCCCTTGCGTCGGCATATTTTGATGCCTTCATGTTCTTCGTGCTGCCGCACGGCCTGCTGGCGGTGTCAATTGCAACAACGTTGCAGCCCGAACTTGCACGCGCTGTCTCTGAGAACCGGCCCGAACGCTTCACCACGCTCATCAAAAGTGGGATTCGGGCCATCGTGGCATTGACCGCGCCGGCATCAGTTGGCCTCATCGTCATCGGTCCAACAGCAATCGCAAGCCTCATGCAGCGGGGGCAATTCGACGCAGTTGCAGCGGACAACACCAGCCGCGCCCTCACCGGACTCGCCATCGGCCTCACCGGCTTTTCGGTATATCTCTTCACCCTGCGAGGCTTTTATGCACACGCTGATACCAAGACGCCGTTCATGCTGAACGTTGGCGAGAACGGGCTCAATATTCTTCTTGCCGTCGTGTTTGTAGGCCCGCTTGGCGTCTTCGGGCTCGGGCTCTCTCTCGGAGTTGCTTATGTTGTTTCAGCCCTCGTTGGTATCGCTGTTCTCCGCCGCAAATACGCAACAAACCTCGGCCTCTCCGCCATCACTCGCGAGTCCGCAACATTAGGACTCGCCGCCATCACCGCTGGCCTGTGCACTTGGGGTGTGATGTCTGCTCTCAATGCAGACTCGTGGACTGGCAACTCCGGGATTCTTGGAGCTGTTGCCATGTCAATTCTTCTCCTCGCGCTGTATGGAGGCTTCGCATCGGCGCTGAAGGTGAACCTACGAGGCGTGTTGACCCTGGACGATTAGTTCACACCGGGAGTTAATTCACACCGGGAGTTAGGTCACACCGGGAGCACGACGAGGTCGTCGCGATGAACGACCTCATGATGCATTCCCTGCGGAAGAGCAGAGGTTTGCAGCCCAATCACCTGTTGCAATTCGTCTGCTGACATTGCCGTCATGCCACGGGCAAAGATTGAGCCGTCAGCACCAGCGATTTCTACGGTTGCTCCAGAGACGAACGCTCCGTGTACACCGGTAACGCCCGCCGGGAGCAGGCTCGTATTTTTTGTTGTTAGTGCAACTCGGGCACCGTCATCAACGCTGATCCGCCCGGCCGTTTCTGCAGCAAATGCGATCCACAGTTTTCGTGCGGTCAGCGTTCTCTGGCGAGCTTCAAACGTTGTTCCAAGGCGTTCGCCGCCAACAATCGCTGAGACCGCTCCAGAGCGGTCGGCACTTGCGATGACCGTCCGGACACCGGACCATGAAGCAATACGAGCGGCGACAAGCTTGGAGGCCATACCCCCCGAACCGACACCGCTTCTCGATGTTGACGCTTGAATCGAGAGCAGCGGATCATCAGCGGCAACCGTGTCAACGAGCGTTGCATCGGTAGACACCCTCGGATCTGCCGTGAACAGTCCGTCGAGGTCGGTCAGCAACACGAGGAGATCGGCGTTCACACTGTGAGCAATGAGAGCAGCAATTCGATCGTTGTCGCCGTAACGAAGTTCGCTACTGGCAATCGCATCGTTTTCGTTAATCACTGGAACGCACTTCAGTGATAACAAGCGCTCCAACGTCTTTCGAGCGTGCAGATACTGGCTGCGGTGCACAAAATCGAGCGGATCAAGAAGCACCTGCGCACCGACGAGGCCGTGAGCGGCCAATTCGTCGTCGTAGACACCCATCAGACGACTCTGACCAACTGCAGACACTGCTTGCAACGTCTCAAGATCAGTTGGACGCTCACTTAACCCAACTGCCTGAACGCCAGCTGCCACAGCACCCGAGGACACGATGATTGGTTGATGGCCAGCCTTAGCAAGCGCAGCGACGTCCTCACACAATTGAGAAATTGCGCCATGATCAATTCCTCCGTCCTCACGGGTGAGCGACGACGAGCCGATTTTGACAACAACTTTCATACCCACACATCTACCGGTTCAAAACGCACAAGGTGCTCACACGTCGGCCTGATATTCGAAGCTGAACTCACCAATCCAAACAATGTCACCATCAGCAACCCCTGCTCGTGACAGCATTCTCGTAATTCCGAGACGCTCTAGACGCGAATCGATCCAATCCAATGCCTCTGGTGTGGTCACATCATTTAGCGCCACGACTCGCTCAACTTCTCGACCAACAAGCCTGAATTCATTCTCGGCAAGCCGCTCAACAACCGCCCCAGTGACCTCAGGCCTCAGGACAACAACTCCATCGTGGTCGGGCTCGATTGAGCGCGATTCGTGGACCACGGACGCCATCTGACCAACCAACTCGCGCAGACCTGATTGTGTGATCGACGAAATCACCATGCGATCACCAAAGGCTGAGACGACCTCAGATGACACCATGTCAGCTTTTGTGCCAACGACAATCCGAGGCCGCTCAAGCAAGTCGGGGCGATATTGGCCAAGTTCGTTCAACAGCGTCTGCTCTTGATGCTCGGGACTCACCCCGTCTGCGGGTGCGAGATCGATGAGTAGACAGAGCACTCGAGCTCGCTCAATATGACGCAAGAATCGATGGCCGAGCCCTCGGCCCTCGCTCGCACCTTCAATCAACCCGGGTATATCCGCAACAACGAAGTTTGTGTCGTCATCAAGAGCTACAACACCGAGGTTGGGTTCGAGAGTCGTGAAGGGATAATTCGCGATTTTTGGCTTCGCTGCCGAGATCACACTGATCAAGGTGCTCTTGCCGGCGTTTGGAAATCCGACCAGAGCAACATCAGCCATCAATTGGAGCTCAAGCTTCAACCAGCGCTCTTCACCATGCTCTCCCTGCTCAGCAAATGTTGGAGCCCGGCGTTTGTTAGAGAGGAACCGAGCATTTCCACGTCCACCTCGGCCACCAGAAGCTCCGAGCCATCGATCACCATGACGAAACAGTTCAGCCAGGACCTCACCTGTGTACAAATCTTTCACGACAGTTCCCTCGGGTACCCGCACCTCGATAGTGGTTCCCCGCTTGCCGTGAAGGTCTTTGCCCTTCCCGTGAACACCGTTTGTTGCCCGACGGTGTGGATGATCACGAAATGGAAGTAGCGACGCAACATTGTGGTCAGCAATCAGCCAGACATCACCGCCGTTTCCGCCGTCTCCACCATTTGGTCCTCCATCAACGACAGGGCCTTCACGACGGAATGACACACAACCAGCACCTCCGTCACCCCCTCGGATATTGAGTTGGCACTCATCAACAAACTGCGACACATCAATCACGCTAGCGACACCCCTGCCCTATCGTGATGACATGGCTGTCGATGACAGATTTCCTCCAGAGGCCGAAATTGGTGAACGCGCCGAAAAGTGGGCGTCAACAATGCGCGGCCATCATCGTGACGGCATCGCATTTGCTCATGAAGACTCATGGGCGGGGCCAGGTGATCCTGGGGTTGTCGGACGCGAACAACGCGAGGAACGCCAAGACTCCGCGATGGCGCGGCTCGCAACGCGCGCATATGGTGCCGGAAATCGTGCTGTCGAAGAGTCCCCTGATCCATTCCGAACCTGCTTTCAGCGCGACCGAGACCGAATCCTCCACGCGTCATCCTTCCGGCGACTTGCAGGTAAAACCCAGGTCTTCGTCTTTCCTGACGACCATCAGCGGACCCGCCTCACCCATGCGCTTGAGGTCGCCCAAATCGCGCGGTCAGTCGCTGGCCCCCTCGGCCTCAACGTTGACCTCGCAGAGGCGATTGCAATCGGGCACGACTGCGGGCACGGGCCGGGCGGCCACGCCAGCGAGGATGCCTTCAGCCCCTATCTCGTCGAAGGATACGACCACGCCGTTTGGGGTGCAGATGTCACTTTGGTCCCACTCAATCTCTGCAAGGAGACCCTTGACGGCATTCGAAACCATTCATGGAGCCGTCCAGCGCCAAGCACACCAGAGGGCGAGGTGGTGTCGTGGGCCGATCGAATCGCTTACGTATGCCACGACTTCGAAGATGCTGTCGCCGCACGAATTGTCACCCCTGAGATGCTGCCAGACATCGTGTCTGCGCGGTGTGGCGAGACAAGAAGTCGTCAGTTAGGCACCTTTGTTCGTTCGATGATCTCTGCTGCTGGACAATCGGGGCGAATTGGCATGACCAACGACATCGCTGAGGCTCTCGCCACATTCAGAAAGTTCAACTACGAGAACATTTACCTACGACCTGCATCAAAGGATCAAGCTCGCAGCGTGATCTCGATGTTGCAGGCGCTCGTCGAGCACTACACAAGCAATACGCATCTCATCCCGGTTGATGCACTCCTCGACTCATCGACTCGGGGCAACAATGACGACGCTGTATTTGCTGCGGTCAGTTGGGTCAGCGGAATGACCGACCGATACGCCTGCCGTCAGGCAAGTGAGTTGCTGGGTTGGCTACCGGAGCAATTGCCAGCCGGTATTGGCGTCTGATTCGTGATCAGGCGACTGGGTTGACGTCAACGACCTTGCGGCCCTTGCGCTCCCCAAACTTCACTGATCCATCGACCAGAGAGAACAACGTGTCATCGCCACCGATGCCCACGTTCTTACCAGGGTGAACACGAGTGCCACGCTGACGAATGATGATGGTGCCAGCAGTGATCTTGGTGCCGTCAAACACTTTTACTCCAAGACGCTGAGCATTTGAGTCACGGCCGTTGCGGGTCGAGCCGCCACCTTTGGTCTTTGACATGTCCTAACCTCCGCTCAATCTCACGCTGTAATCGACGTGATCTCGACAACGCTGTAGTTCTGGCGATGGCCATAGCGACGACGCTGGTTGGCGCGACGCTTGTAGGTGAAGCCATTCACCTTTGGCCCTTTGGTGGTTCCGAGGATGCGACCTTTAACCGCAGCCTTATCCAGGGAGGACCCGGCAAGGACACGGTCGCCGTCAACGACGAGAACCGGAACGAATGAAACTTCAGAGCCTTCATCACCTTCGATAAGTTCGATGGTGACCTGCTGGCCCTCGGCGACTTTTTCTTGCTTACCGCCTGTGGCGATTACTGCGTACATAGCCTCACGGATGCTAACGGGAGCAGACATCAGTACCAACTGCCAAATTCATTAGATTAAAGAAGAATTTCTTCAGTCGAGCAGGGAGTGGTCAACAACCACTCCCCGTCCAGAACAATTCGGGCATTCTTGCGAGAATTCGGTCAGCAAACCCTCGCCGATTCGCTTACGGGTCATCTCAACGAGACCAAGCTCTGAAATATCAAAGACCTGCGTCCTGGTTTTGTCTCGGGCAAGCGCATCGCGGAAGGTCTCGATCACCTTCGACCTGTTCGCCTTGACCTCCATGTCGATGAAGTCGATCACGATGATTCCACCGATATCTCGCAGTCTAAGTTGCTTAGCGATTTCTTCGGCTGCCTCAAGGTTGTTGTTAAACACGGTTTCTTCGAGGTTTGAGGTGCCAACGTTCTTACCAGTATTGACGTCGATCACCGATAGCGCTTCGGTGTGCTCAATTATGAGAGAACCACCCGACGGTAGCCACACCTTTCGGTCAAGCGCTTTGTGGACTTGCTCATGCACATGATGCCGTTCGAATAATGCCAGGCCTTCGGCCTCGGCGTCATAAAACTCAACACGGTCGGCCAACTCGGGGTTAAACGCTGCCACGTAGTCACGGACTTCTTCAAACAGGCGACGATCATCAATCACCACTCCGCGATAATCCGCATTGAATTCTTCTCGAATGACGCGAACTGCTAACTCGGGTTCGCGATGCAACAGCGTTGGCTTTTTCGCTTCTTTTGCCAACGCTTCAATACGGTTCCATTGCTCAAGGAGAAGTCTCATGTCAGCAGTGAGTTCGGCTTCGGTCGCGTGCTCAGCAGCGGTGCGAACGATGAGACCGTGACCCTCTGGCTTCACCTTGTCGAGAATGTTCCTCAATCGCCTTCGGACATCATCGGGGAGACGTTTCGAGATGCCATATGTCGTGGAGTTCGGGATGAGGACAACAAATCGACCCGGTAACGACACCTCTTGTGTCAGGCGAGCCCCCTTGGCTCCAATTGGGTTCTTTGTCACCTGGCAGAGAATGGTTTGACGATTTTTTAGGATCTGCTCGATACGAGGATCGGAGCCCCCGCTATCAATATCTTCCGCCTCATATTGCACATCACCGCGATACAGCACGGCGTTTTTTGGTGTTGCAATATCAACAAACGCAGCCTCCATACCGGGAAGCACATTTTGAACCCGTCCGAGGTAAATGTTTCCATGGATCTGACTGACGTCGTCTGCGGGCCGGCTGACATAGTGCTCAATCAGATTGCGGCCTTCAAGAACAGCCACTTGGGTGATGCCCTCGCGCACTTGAACACACATGAAATAACGACCTATCGGTTTGCCATTTCGCTCCCGTCCACGCCGCTGATCGCGAGCTTCAGCTGACAACTCTCCCCCACGCCGACGACGCCGAGAGTTCGACCGGCTACGACCAGAGTTGTTTCCTGCTGAGCCGTTGTCGTTTATTGGTTCGGCTTTATTGTTGCCCTCCGAAGAAGCCTTCTCGCCGCTGTTCTTACGACGCCGCTTCTGGTTGTTCTTATTTGCTGGCTGCGCCTGCTCGGACCCGCTGGGTACGCCTGAAGCAGGGCCAGGGGGCGGTACGTTCGGAATGGGCATCGTGTCGCCAATTTGTGGCTTCTTCACGAGTGCCTTCTCACGCGCCTCAGGAGAGCCCATCCGGCCTTCACGCATCGACTCAGGTAGCTCCTCAGGGTCTTTTGACGAAGAACCAGACTCTGCAGCAGATTTAGAACGGCCCTGTCCCCCGCGAGAGCCACGGCGTCGCCGTTGGCTCGAATTCGAAGATGTTGAGGTTTCGGAAGGGCTAGACCCTTGATCGTTTGACGCGGTAACTGATTGTTCGACGGAATCCGATTGGTGTTCGGACCCATCGCGAGGGGGTGTGTGATCCATTTGAGAAATCCTTGAGGGGGTGAGCGCCGAATCGGCGCACCAGTGAACAGAAACTGGCTACGTAACACGGGCCAACGCTCTGCATGTAGATGAATGGAATGACCGCAAACAATGGCGCCAAGACAGAAAAGGTGACGACAGCGGACATAACTCTTACAGTTTATCTGAGAGCGGTCAGATAAACCTGAATATGCCGTTAACGCATACGGCGCATATACACGCTTTGCACAAGGCCAAACATTGCGCAGTAGACGATCAAACTTGAGCCGCCATAGGAAATAAAAGGCATTGGGAGTCCCGTCACCGGTGTAATCCCCAACGTCATTCCAATGTTCTGAAACATCTGCCACAACACCATCGTGAACACACCAGCGCAGATATAGGTGCCAAGAATGTCTTTTGAAAGGCTTGCCACTCGCCATATCCGGGCAAGTGCGACCATAAATAACGTGATGAGGAGCGAGCAGCCAACGAGGCCAAATTGCTCTGCAACCGCTGCAAATGGAAAATCCGCCCACATCACCGGGATATCGCGGCCGTTCGTGAGAGGTCCTTGCAACCAACCCTTACCCCAGATCCCGCCGGTGCCGACGGCCCGAATTGCATTTCGCACCTGGTACACAGCATCTTGCAGAGCCGGATCTGTCGTTTCTTGGTCGAGGAACACCTTCAGCCGTTGGACCTGGTAGTCGTTGACAAGACGGGCGATAAAGGCGGCCAGCACTGTCATCACTGCAAGCACGGAAACCGCCACGATGTACTTGGGGCGAGCTCCCGCAACCAGCAATGTTCCCATCGCTAACGCCACTAGCACCGAGGCCGAGCCGAGATCAGGCTGGATGATGACGAGAACAGCCGGAAAGCCGACGAGTATGAGCCCACCTAGAAATCTTGGGTAGCTCACTTCGTCGGTACGTTCTTCTGCAAGGAACGCTGCAAGTAGCAACATTGTTGAAAATTTCGCCAGTTCCGCTGGTTGAAGGTTGAACGGCCCAAAGTCAAATGAAATTCGATCTTGACCCTGAACAAGGCCGAGTAACAACAACAGCACAAGCATCGCGATAGTGCCGACGTAGATGGATACTGCACGATCCTTCAGCGATTCATAATCGACCGACATCACGAATGCCATAACAACCAACCCGACAATGCCGAATACCACCTGACGGGTAGCGAAGGCAAAAGGGTCACCTTCGATGCGGGTTCTCGAGGCAGAAAACACCACGAAACACCCCGCTACCATCAGAACGAATTGGGTAACGAGAAGAATCCAGTCGACGTTTCTGCTCGGATCACCCGGCGAACGACGAATATTTCCAAGGCCACTGTCGGGCCGACGAGAAATCAACGTTCGAGCCATCTCACATCTACTCGATCAACCCAACAGTTGCACCGCCGCGACGGTTAAAGCAACGCACATCGTCAAGTTGTTGGGGTTCTGCAGCAACGGTTGACGACTCATCGAGTGGCTCTGAGACCCGCACAGGAGCAGTACGAATCGAACCCGACAGCATCATGAACGCACATTTCACGACTGGCGCCGCGGCTTGCGAGCCATAACCGGCTTTTTCGAGATAAGCCGTAACGACGTACGGGTCGTTCTCATCCAGCGAGAATGCAGTGAACGCAGAGGAGTCATTCCAGGGGTAGTTGCCTTTGCCCTGGGCGGTGCCAGTCTTTCCGGCAAGCGGAATTGCGTCATCTGGATAATCAAAGAACAGCTTTTCTCCTGTTGTTGAGTGATACGGAATATCGGTTCCAAGTGTCCCGGCCCCGGTGGTAACCACCCTCGTCAGTCCCGTAATGATTGGCTCAAGCAGTTCGTCGTCAATGTCAAGGTCTCGCTGGATAATGGGTGCTTCGCTCAACCGGTGGACGGTACCTGCGTAGACATTGGCGTAGCCCGATCGTCCATCGGGCGTTCCTGGTTCGAATACTGCCGAGATCAATGTTGGTTGAATCAGGAGCCCACCGTTCGCCAGCACGCTGTAGCCCTGATTGAGCTGCAGTGGGCTTGCCGACAACAAGCCCTGGCCAATCGACATCTGGATGCTGTCACCGACGTAGAAACCGCGGCCCTCATCTTCGCTGATCACTCCGCGCTCGGCGTAGAGACGCTTGAGTTCTTGATCAGGAACGGTGCCGTCATATTCAAACGGCAATTCGATGCCAGTGTCAGCGCCAAACCCGAATGCTTCAACCTCTTCTTGGAATACCGGCGCTCCATCATTTTGTACGAGCAGGTCCTCACCCAATTTGTAGAAAAATGCGTCAGATGACACCGCAAGTGCAGCCTCAACATCAACCTCGCCATACACGCAAGGTGCACCAGTTCCGCAAAGCGCATTTTTGAATGTGCAACGAATCAGACCTCGTGCACAACGATCTTGGTTCACGCTGTAGATGTCGTAATAGCCCGTGTCAACGTAGGTGTCTTCGGGAGTGATGAGGCCGGTGTTCAATGCCGCATAAGCCGTGAATGGCTTGAACGTCGATCCAAGGTTGTAGCGACCCTGAATCGCCCGATTGACCAGAATCGACTCATCTGGGTCGATGGGCGAACCGTCGGGCTTTGTTGAGGGGAATATCTCTTTGAACTTTGTTCCTGTTAATTCGGCTTCAAACCAGCGGTTATCAAATGTGGGGTAACTCGCCATTGCAATGACAGCACCGGTGTCAAACCGACGAATGATTGCTGAACCCGCTGGCGCTTTAAATGGAACCTGCTCTGGCAATGTGGGATCAAGAAGGTCATAGGTGCCGTCAGGTTGCCGGACCAGTGGATTTGGAGCGTATTGATAGCGCCGCGACACGAGTGCCGTCTCAAGCGCTTGTTCGATGTACACCTGCGCGTCAAGGTCGATGGTCAGCTGAACGTCGTACCCATTAATCGGGGGAACTTCTTCAACGATGTTCACCGGGCGATTACTCGCGTCAACCTCTAACACTTGGTATCCCCACTTGCCGTGCAGTAGGTCTTCGAGAGATCGCTCGACACCAAACTGCCCGATCCGCTCATTTCGTAAATATCCGCGAATGAGAAATTCATCGAGTTGCTCGGCCGTAATGGCCCCCATGTATCCAATCACGTGAGCTGCATGCGGGGCGTATGGATAAACACGTTTCCATTCGTTCAGAATTTCTATGCCCGGCATCTGCTCGACCCGCTCAAGCAGCGCAATCGCTGTCGGCTCATCGATGTCTTCAACCAGCGGCAATGGGAGGAAGGGCGAGTAGAAACCCGACAAATAGCGATCCTCCATCTCATCAACTTCGGTGTCAACCCATTCGGAAATCTTTGAAAAGAGGGCTAAGCGCTCACTTGACCGCTGCAGGTACTTCCAATCGACCGCCAAGGTCAAAATTCGCTCGTTATCAGCAAGAATCCTTCCATCTGCGTCGAAAATGCGCCCCCGCTCAGGTGCAAGCTGGATGACCCGAGTTCGCGACCGATCGACCCGATCCTGCAGTTCCTCGGCACGAACGGTCTGTAAAAACCACAATCTGACGCCAAGCAGCCCGACAAGAATAAAAGCGACCGAGGCGAGGACACCAAGACGTAATGAGCGTCGGTCAACTGCCATCTACTAAGTCTCGCGTCTTTGACCGTCGATCAGGTGTCAGCACCAGCAACTCGGATTTCTGTTGGCCGAATAGCGAGTGCCCATCGCGCAATAGGAATCAGCAATGTTGAGAGCAGCCCTGATGAGAGAGCAACGACAGGCAGCACCAGTGCAATGCGAGCCCCAAACACACCGGTCTCGCCCGTCAGCACACGCACAATCGGTACGAAAACCTCACCCACTGCCGCTCCAACCGACGCCAGAGCGGCAAGCATCCACCACGTCGGCTCAAGGCGATACTGGCGACCCCATCCAGCGACATAACCCCCAAACGCCATCGACATTGCGGTTGAACCCATCGGCAACCCGGTTGCCAAGTCGTACATCAGGCCGAGAACGAAACCCACCTTGGCACCCTCACCCGGCCCGCTGGCCGCACCCGCAGCAACTGCAAATGCAAGAACGATCTGAATCACGACGCCAAACACTCGAATTTCGGTTGCAATGGTCATCTGCAATGACAACACGATGAGACCAATCAACACCACCCGGGTCAACCAAATCCGTGCAGGCGTGTCATTCACTGCCCAACCTCACTGGCTGGCTGGTACAGCACGACGCGCACAAATTGAAGTCGGCTGAGATCGGCAGTTGGCTCAATTTCTAGTTCCTGACCTGCGGTGCCAGCCCTCGTGATGACGTTCAGTACGCGACCAAGAGGAATATTCGGCGGAGCAAGAGAGGTACTTCCACCAGCCGTAAATACGGTATCTCCGACCTCAATTTGCCCAAAGCCAATACCTGACGCGATGAACGAGACCCGAGGCAGACGATCGCTCCCCTGTCCGCGAAGCACGCCAGTTTCTCGAATGATCTCAACCACTGTCGTAGTTGTTGCCGATGAGGTGGATTCACCGTCAGTGGACAACGATGCCTGCGAGTCAACGAGTTGGGATGAACCTGTCACCACTTCAGTAGTTGATGGAGTCGTCGTGGCCGTACTTGAAGCTGACCCAGAGGCCTCGTTGCTCGCAAGGATCTTGACCGGCACTGCGTATGACGGGTCAGTCACCAGCATGATGATGCTTGATTGCGGAGCAACACTCGTGACCTTCCCAACCAGTCCCGCCTCATTAATCGCGGCCATTCCGACGCGAATTCCGTGAATAGCGCCTCGGTCGATCTCGACCTGCTGGTCAAAGTTACTCGGAGACTGACCAACGAGTCGACCGGTCACCGACCCATACGATGCAAGACTCTCCAACCCGGCGAGGGCGAGCAGATCCTGATTCTCAATAATCGCGTTCTGCGCAGCAATCTCAGCCGATCGCTGCCCATCGATTTCTGCTCGGAGTTGCCGGTTCTCTTCCTCGAGATCATCGAACTCTCGATATGACCGCCACAATCGGACAACCGGCGTGGTGACCACTTCGCCGGCGCGATTAATTGGGCGGAAGACAAACCCGAAACCTGACCGAACGCCGTCAAGCACCTGATTTCCCCTGAGATCAAGCGTCAACAGAAACAGAGATGTCAGCGCCAGGGCAATGATGACCCGTCGACGTCCAGGAGAGTATGTCGCCACGCTCGTGCCCTCCTCAGAGGTCACCACCGAGAGACATCAGGCCTCTGAGTTCATTGATGTTCTCGAGAGCCCTCCCAGAGCCAACAACGACGCTGTACAACGGCTCATCAGTGATGTGGACCGGCATACCGGTCTCATGTGACAGCCGATCGGGCAACCCACTCAACAACGCTCCGCCACCGGTCAATGTGATGCCGTCGGTCATGATGTCGGCGGCCAACTCAGGTGGCGTACGATCGAGCGCAGTTTTCACCGCATCAACGATAGAGCTGACAGGCTCCGCAAGAGCTTCACGAACGTGTTCGGTCGTTACCTGAATCGTTCGCGGGAGCCCACTAATCAGGTCACGCCCACGAATATCGGCAGTGAGTTCGTCTTCTAGCGGCCAGGCCGAACCCATCTGGATCTTGATCTCTTCAGCCGTTCTGTCACCAATCGCAAGCGAGAACTCTTTCTTCACGTATTGGATCACTGCATCGTCGAGCTCGTCACCTGCAACTCGAACTGACTGCGCAGTGACTATCCCGCCGAGCGAAATCACGGCGACTTCGGTTGTCCCTCCACCAATGTCGACGATCATGTTGCCTGCCGCGGTGTGCACAGGAAGGTCGGCTCCGATTGCCGCTGCCATTGGCTCTTCGATGATGTGAACTGGCTTCCTTGCCCCCGCATATTCGGCAGCATCTTGCACTGCACGCTGCTCTACACCTGTAATGCCTGAGGGCACGCAGATAATCATTCGCGGCTTGGACCACTTTGACGCGTGCACCTTTTGGATGAAGTACCGCAACATCTTCTCGCAGACCTCAAAGTCTGCGATGACACCGTCCTTGAGAGGCCGGATGGCTTTGATGTGATTTGGGGTGCGCCCCATCATCTTCTTCGCCTCGACGCCAACAGCCACAGGGCGGCCGTCGTTGACATTGATGGCAACCACAGACGGCTCGTCAAGAACAACACCGAGTCCTCGGGCATAGATCAACGTGTTTGCGGTTCCAAGGTCGATGGCGAGATCACGACCGATACCGAGTGGGTTACTTCGCACAGCGTCCTCCTTCCCGCAGTGTCATCTGCACGCGCTGAATGCGCTTGCGTGCGAAATGTTACAGATTCGGGAAGAAAATGCCGATTTCGCGTTGGGCACTTTCAAGCGAGTCGCTGCCGTGCACGAGATTCTCGGTGAACAAGATGCCCAGATCCCCGCGAATTGTTCCAGGAGCAGCCGTACGAGGATTCGTTGCTCCCATCATGGTTCGAACGACTTCCCAGGTATCTTCAGGCCCTTCCACCACCATCGCAACAACGGGTCCACGGCTCATGAATGCGACGAGATCGGCGTAGAACGGCTTGCCCACATGCTCCTCGTAATGACGCTCAAGCGTTGCCGTATCAAGTTGCCGCAACTCCATAGCGACGACGTCAAGATTCTTTGACTCAAAACGACTAACGATTGATCCGACAAGCTTGCGCTCGACGGCATCTGGCTTCAAGAGAACAAGAGTGCGGTCTGCCATAGGGGACGACGCTATCGCTCATCGGCCACTGTGACGCAGCAACATTCGCCGAACAGCACCGACAACGTAAATCGAGCCCGTCACAAGGATTGCGTCTTCGGTTCCGGCCCGCCTCAATGCCTCCTCGCATGCTGCGATCGGATCATCGATCACCAGCACCTCAGCGCAACCTGCAGCCCGAGCAGCTGCCCCAATTACCGCCGCCTCGACACCACGCGGAGTCGGAGCAGTACAAGCAATCACCACATCGAAATCGTCGGCTCGCAACGCAGAAATCATGTCCTCGGCATCACGCAAGGTACCGACCACGAGAATTCGCCGATCCTCCGGCTTGAAGTCGTCGAAATACACGCCGACAGAGCAATCAGCGCCAGGCGGGTTATGCGCGCCGTCGACAATGACCAGAGGCTGGACACCGACCACTTCGAATCGTCCGGGAATCTCGACCTCTCCAAAACCTTCCCGAACCACCTCATCGGCAAGCGGCGCAGCGAAGAACGTTTCAACTGCACACAACGCGACCGACGCGTTCTCGGCCTGATGAGCGCCATGGACGGGCAGGTACACGTCGCTATACACCGTGGTCGGAGTGCGAAGGTCGAGTAATCGGCCACCCACGGCGAGCGTGTTATCCACCACCGCGAAGTCCTCGTCGCGAACCAACATTGACGCGTGTGGTTCCTGTGCGAACACCTCGATCAGCTCAGCATCGGTTTCCCCGACAATGACAGCACCATGTTCGGTGATAATGCCTGCTTTTTCTCGCGCAATATCGACAAGCGTCGGACCTGCAAATTCAGTGTGATCAAGCCCAATGTTGGTGATGACCGACACCGTCGCGTCAACGACATTGGTTGCGTCCCACCTTCCAAGCAACCCAACCTCGATCACCATGACATCAACAGCCACATCTGCAAACCAGCGAAAAGCGGCCGCAGTGATCGCTTCGAAGAAACTTGGCCGGACTCCCGTAATGGCCTCCAGTTGAGCGATCGCCGCAATCTGCTCGGCAAAGTCTTCGTCAGAAATCGGCTCTCCGTTGCGCTGGATGCGTTCGTTAATTCGCTCTAGGTGAGGGCTTGTATAGGTCCCCACTGTGAGGCCTGATGCCATCAGCAACCGAGTAATCATCTGAACAGTTGAACCCTTGCCATTCGTCCCAGTGACGTGAATCACCGGCGCTGAATGCTGTGGGTCTCCCATCGCCGAGCACAAACGGCTAATGCGGTCGGTGGTTGGAGAATCAATCCTTCCAGTCACATCGTACGATGTGTGGTCGTCAAGGTACCTCAGCGCATCGTCAAGATTCATCGGAGTTGACGATCAGCTGGCAGCGCGCCGCTGGCGCGCCGCACCCTTGCGAGGAATCAGCGTTGGATTCACCCGCTCAAGCACCGTGTCAGCGTCGATAACAACCTTCGCTATGTCGCCGCGACCCGGAAGATCGAACATGGTATTCAGCAGCACTTCCTCGACGATCGAGCGCAACCCTCTCGCTCCGGTACCGCGCAAGAGCGCCTGATCGGCAATCACAGATAACCCATCGTCGGTGAATTCAAGCTCGACGTCTTCGAACTCGAAGACCTTCGTGAATTGGCGGACAAGTGAGTTTTTTGGTTCCGTGAGAATTGCCATGAGGGCGTCGCGGCTGAGAGAGCGAACCACACCAACCATCGGGAGGCGGCCAATGAACTCGGGAATCATTCCAAACTTCACGAGGTCTTCAGGAAGAACCTGTGCAAACAGTTCACCAGGATCCCGTTCTTGCCGTGATCGAACCGTGCCGTGGAAGCCAACTCCCTGCTCACCAACTCGGCGCTCGATAATTTCTTCGAGGCCTGCGAACGCTCCACCAAGAATGAACAACACGTTTGTGGTGTCAATCTGAATGAACTCTTGATGTGGGTGCTTGCGCCCGCCCTGCGGAGGAACCGAGGCTTGGGTCCCCTCAAGAATTTTCAATAGCGCCTGCTGAACACCTTCGCCAGACACGTCTCGAGTGATCGATGGGTTTTCGCTCTTTCGTGCAACCTTGTCGATCTCATCAATGTAGATGATCCCAGTTTCGGCACGCTTCGTGTCGAAATCGGCTGCCTGTAGCAATTTAAGCAAGATGTTCTCGACATCTTCGCCGACGTAACCCGCCTCAGTGAGGGCTGTTGCATCAGCGACAGCAAAAGGCACATTCAACATTCGAGCCAACGTTTGCGCTAGGTGAGTCTTTCCGCATCCGGTCGGCCCCAGCAACAACACATTCGACTTCGTGAGCTCGACATCATCTCGTCGCCCTAAACCAGGAGCGGATTGCTGATACTGAACCCGCCGATAATGGTTGTACACCGCAACTGACAAAATTTTCTTTGCATGGTCCTGTCCAACCACATATTCATCGAGAAACTCTGAAATCTCACGAGGGCTCGGAAGACTGTCAAAAGAGACCTCTGTCGATTCGCTGAGTTCTTCCTCAATGATCTCATTACACAGATCAATGCACTCATCACAGATATAGACACCAGGTCCAGCGATGAGTTTCTTCACCTGCTTCTGCGACTTGCCGCAGAATGAACATTTCAGCAGTTCCCCGCTGTCACCGAATTTTGCCATCGCTTCACCTCCTCATGCGCTCTCAATGCGCTGAGGTTTCCCTCAGCGTATTGCACCCGCCCGGTCAACGACCGAACGGGAAGAAATCACTTGGTCGATGATGCCATACTCGAGGGCCTCAGAGGCTTCCATTACGTAATCTCGGTCGGTATCGGCATGAATGCGTTCACGTGGCTGTCCTGTGTGATCGGACAAAATTTCCTCAAGAATGTCTCGCATACGAAGAATCTCTTTCGCTGCAAGTTCAAGATCCGTGACCTGTCCGTATCCGACTTGACCAAATGGTTGATGCAGCAACACACGACTGTGAGGCAACGCAAGGCGCTTGCCTTTTGTTCCAGCAGCCAGCAGCACCGCAGCTGCCGATGCAGCCTGACCTAGACAAATCGTCGCAATGTCGTTTCGGATGAATTGCATCGTGTCGTAAATCGCAAATAACGACGTGATGTCGCCACCAGGCGAGTTGATGTAGATGTTGATGTCCTTGTCGGGGTTTTCTGACTCAAGGTGAATCAACTGAGCACAGATCAACGATGCAATCTGGTCATCAACCGGCGTCTGCAAGAAAATGATGTTGTCTTTGAGCAGTCGGCTATACAGGTCATACGCCCGTTCGCCCTTACTCGTTTGTTCGACAACGTTTGGGACCAGATAGTTCTTTGCGTCGAGGTTCATGAATCGTCTCCTTCTTCCTCTTCGATGTCTCCATCATGGTCGTGATCATGGTCATGACCTAGAACTGTGTCTGCATCTAATTTCTTGCCGTTCGAATCAACAAACTCAATGTTGTGCAGCAACCAGTCGAAGGCCTTCGACTTCTTGACCGATGCAGAGAGCTCACTCACGGCTCCGTTTTGCTCGTATGCGCGCCGAACATTGTCGGAAGAATCATTGAACTGCATTGCAAGCCGGGTGTACTCGAGTTCAAGATCTTCGCCGTCGACGGTGATGTTCTCCGCGACCGCAATCGCCCGAAGGGCGAGGTCGGCCTTTACAGAGGTCACGGCCTGCTCACGGAAGTTTGAGATGAGATCTTCAGTGGATTGACCAGTTGCTGACATCCAGGCGCCTAGGTCCATTCCCTGAGCCTCAAATTGGCGAACCAAGTTTTGCAAGCGACCCTGCAGTTCTTGCTCCACCATGGACTCGGGTGCATCGACGTCGACAAGCTCAACGAGCGCATCGGTCACCTTCTGGCCAAGTGTTTGGCGAACACCGTTGAGTTTCGTCTCGGCGAGCCGTTCGCGAATCGACTCATGCCAGGTCGCAACATCGGTGAATTCACCAATATTTTCCTCGACCCACTGGTCGTCGACTTCAGGCAGTACAAGACTCTTCACCGCCGTGACCTTGACAGTGAAATCTGCCTCTTCTTCTGTTCCTTTGGGAGTGCTTGAAAAGGTGAGTTCGTCTCCCGCTGTTGCGCCGACCAACTTGTCATCGAAATCTTCGGTCACCCAGCCCTGGCCCACTTCGTATGACCAGTCTTCAATGTTCAGCCCAGCGAGTTCTTCTCCGTCGCGGGTAGCAGCCATGTCGAGCGTGACGTAGTCACCCGACGCGACAGCGCGATCGACATCTTCGAGCGAACCATGGCCTTTCAGCTGTGCCTCAAGTGCAACCGTGAATGCGTCGTCGTCAACATCGATCGGGTCGACATCGACACGCAAGCCGCCGTAGCCAGGCACCGTGATCTCAGGCCGAACCTCACACTCAGCTTCGAATTCAACGGCGCCGGCTTCTTCGCCACTCGTGATTTCGATGGATGGAGTCGCGATGAGATCGACATCGTGTTCTTGCACGGCTTTTGTTAAGTAGGAGGGGATCGAGTCACGTAGGGCTTGTTCGCGGGCAGGTCCCAGGCCGATCCGCGCCTCAAGGAGTTTCCGTGGCGCTTTACCATTCCGGAACCCTGGAAGCTTCACCTCCCGAGCAATTGCGCGAAAGGCCGATTCGATATCGGTCTCGAACTCCGCCTCGTCAATCTCGACGTAGACCTTGACTTTGTTGCCCTCGAGGGTCTCTACAGAACTCTTCACAGGCCGTGGAGTGTACCGGTCGTTGCGCCACCATGCCCGGTGGAACGTGCGGAACGCGCCTCATTTGGTGCACAATAGGGGTGTGCCGATTTGGAAGCCTCACTCGTTATCTCAGCCCCACGCCGATCAGGTCGATCTGAAACTCGGTGATCGAGTCCGCGCGACGGAAGAAATTGACCGACCTGCGCTGGGCGTCGTCCCGGAAGGAACTGAAGGGCATATCTTGCTCGCAAACGGCTTTAACTGGCTGCGATACCGCGTGCTGTTTGACAACGGCATCGAGATTGGTGATCTTGATCACCGCCACATCGCTCCGATCGGTCGTGCTGCCCGTCGTGCAGCCAAGCGTCGTTCGTAGCGCCAGTTTCCGCGACGCTAGCGCTCGCCGGCTCGATCCTCGAAGACGACCAGACGCCCCTCGTAGTCGGCGACCCACAATCGTCTCGTCATCGGATCGTAAGAAATCCCAACCGGTCGACCCCCGACACTGATGGTTTGAAGGATCTCCATATCCGAGGTTCGGACCTTGCTAATGGTGCCATCGAGGTAATTCACGACGTACAGCGCTGTCTCGTCATCTGAGGCGGCCAAACTGCGGGTTTGAGTCCCAGTGCGCACGGTGCCGATGAGCGAATCGGTTTCGAGATCTATCGATCGAACAGTGTCCATCAGGTGGTTCGAGGAGAACAACGTTTTCCCATCATCTGAGAGAACAATGTGACGAGGGGTGATCCCCGAACTCGTCAACGATGACTCGACGGTCAAGGTCTCAAGGTCAACCAGATCTATTCGCTCTGCACCCATCACGGTCACATAAGCCTTCGATGAATCGTTCGTGATGGCAACTCCACGCGGGTGACGGCCAAGGTCGACACGTCCGAGTTCGATGAGTCGTTCGGTATCGATGACCGACACGTCAAATCCGCACCAGTTCGCCACAACGAGTCTTCGACCATCCGGTGAGACCTGCAGAAACTTTGGCACCGCACCGGTTGGGACGACGCCATCGATGTCAAAGGTGTTGAGGTTGATGCGATAGACGAAACTGTCCTCCCAATCGCCCCGTCCACACTCATCGTCCGCGTTCGATTGATAGCGATCGCCGTACATCTTGTAATTGCTGACCCAGAGGTGCTGGCCGTCGGGCGATACAGCGGCCTCAACTGGCGCACCCTTCACCAACTGTGGATCTTCACTTAAACCGAAATCTTGAAGGTCAACCGAGTCGTCGATCTTCGCAACAACATCGCCGTCTTGATCGAACACCAGCACGTTGTGCCGGTACATCATGTTTTGCGCAAATACGAGCCCCTGAGGCCCGACCACGACGCTCTTCGGCTTGAGGTCGGCATTGGTTACCTGGAAGAGTTCAACAAGCCGCCGCTCATCAGATCGCAATCCATCATCTTCAGGGCCAGGCGGCAACGATGTCGTCGACGTTGTTGTCGGAGCAACGGTCGATGTAACGAGAACCTCCCCGCTCTCAACTGCCACCGTTGTGGATGGCTCATCGTCGGACTCGACCGAAGTCGATGTCTCCCCAGCGTTGGTTTCAACTGCAATGTCAGATGAACAACCAACAACGACAACCACTGCGACACCACCTGCCATCAGTAGTGACATTCGTCGAAACAAGGAATCAGCCATCGGCCGATGAGCGTAACGGTTTGCAAGATACGCTGTGGGGCACGGGAAGTGGCGCAGCTTGGCTAGCGCACCTGCTTTGGGAGCAGGGGGTCGCGGGTTCGAATCCCGCCTTCCCGACTCAAGCGAGGTCAATGACCCGCTGTAGCGGCCCAGTGGTGGGCTCTCGCCACGAGCGTTGAGCGACCTCCAGCCCCATCTCCGCGAACGAGTGCGTGAGCCACATTCCCGGCTCGGCCCCGAACATCGCCACTACAACATCAATCTCGGCTCGTCGGAATACCGGGCCATGGCCAGACGCCACCCCTGCCAACACATGCGCCGCCTCATGGGCAAAGGTCAGCGGTGTGCACTGCGGCTGCGCAATACGAATCTGAGGTTGGCCTCCATCGCACTGCCGTGTTGTCGATGAAACAGCATCGGTACGAGCCCGCTCGACAACGATCTGTCCCGCAGTCCACCATGGCGAAGACTGCAATGCATTCCGGAGCCACAACAACTCGTCAAACTCAACTAAGGAGTCATACGAGGTTCCACCAAAGGCCGCTTCCTCCGCCGCATAGACGGCCTCCCGACCATGATCGGCAGTCATCTACCACTCCCGATTGCTCTCTGCTCCCTGACTGAGGTGCGCCCAATTTCTGCATCCCGAGCGGCCTGACGACCTGCTGCTGCTCCGTCTGCGATGACCGGCGATGGGGCTGCTGCGGAACGGATCGGCCCGAGTTGCTGGGAGGCAAATTCATGAACACGCTCACGCTGCTGACGCAACATCGGCAGAAGTGAATGTGGATCATCGCGTTCATTGGCCACCAACCGATGCATTTCTCTCAGCATCTCCCCCACTCGTTCTGCGAATCCAAACATGAATGCCCGACGAAATCGCTGTGTCGCCGCCGCTGTCGCTCGTCGCTGTCGCGCAGCCATCACCGCCATCTGCTGATGCAACGAGTGAAACAACGACAGCACGGCATCGACCTCTCGCTTCGGACCACTGACCTGAGCCGTCGTCCCCGCCGGCCCAGTCATAAATGTCGCCAGGCAGCCCATCGATTCAGCTACTTCAGAGAGCAAGAGGAAGCGTGCCCGAACATATGCCCCACGACCGACGAGGTGCTCTCGGATGACGAATTCATCAGGGGCCGTTGGCCGCAATGCTTCAGGGCTCAGCCGGTAGCGGGCGATCAACTCGGCGGCTTTTCGCGAAAACGCATCCGATTCGTCGTCATTCGCTGTGCGTTCGGCAACGGCAAGAAGTTTTCGCACACGGCTAGTGACCTCATCAAGGGCATCACCAGCAACCGGATGTTCTTCGTCGTTCAGCTGGGCCTCACCGGCTCGTGACTCATACGAGCAGCCCGTCAAGTATCTCCATCAACTTCGACGGAGCAGTGATATTCGGACTATGACTCGCATCAATCTCTCGATACGTCCAGTCCGGCGATTCGTTCGCAGCTGCTGCGAATCGACCAAACATGTCACCGGGTCCAATTTTGAGGCAGTACACGTATGCCTTTGGCACTGTGATCTCAGACACGCCAAACGGGCATGCCTCGGTAAATGTGCCGAGTGGTTGCTCAACGCGTCGAGAGGAAATCCACTCCAGGTCGGCATCGTCAGTATCGGGAGGCATCGGGTTCGAGGGAACGAGCCATGAGGTAGATCCGCTGTCTTCAACTCGCTGCATGAGTGCATCTCTCACCTGAGGCTCGGCGGTATCCAGCATTGACTGCCCACGCTCGGGGACGACAGCGTCAAGATAAATGATTTGGCGAACACGGCCACCGATCGACGCCATGGCGCCAGTGGCGACCATCCCTCCATAACTGTGTGCGAGCAGAACAACGTCGGAATGATCTTCAGTTTCCATGTGCTGCACAAGATCCGCAATGTGAGTGCTGAGGTTGACGTGTTCGCCCGTCAGATGCCGACGTTCGCCAATGCCAGTCCACGTCGGAGTGAAAAGTTCGTGACCAGCGGCCTGCATCAACGGGTGCATCTTCTTCCAAGCCCAACCTGCTGACCATGCACCATGGGCGACCACAAATCTTGCCATCACAGGATTCTCGCATGCCGAGTCATCAACTGGGAGCATCGGTTGTGCGGTTCCACACAAATTACGAGGTAACATTGGAGCCCTCGCGGGTGTAGTTCAACGGCTAGAACCTCAGCCTTCCAAGCTGATGATGCGGGTTCGATTCCCGCCACCCGCTCCAATCGAAAGAGCCCCGGCCCACGCCCCGGGCTCTTCACGTTTTCATGTAATTCTCGCCTACGTGGCGACAGCGTTACGACTCGTCGGCGGACCGCGCCTTAGCAATTCCAAGAATCATCAGACCATAAAGAGCCTTCGCAGTGATATCGGCAAATGTGTAGCCAACCTGTCGCAGCACCTCGAGGCCTTCCGAACTCGCGTCGAATACCGGGAACAGGTACGCAATTGGGTAGACGCACCAGGTCACCAATAAGACGACAGTCGCGTTCTTGATGGCGCCAGCAACGGCTCCTGACTCGCGGCTTGACGCTCCTTGCAACTGGCCGTAGAGCACCCAAAGGATGTACGCAAATGGGATCATTGCAAGTACCCACCAGAGCCACTTCGTACCGTTATCAGTCGAAATTTCTCCGGGGTAACCAAGCGCAATCATGAGAACTGTTGCTGGGACAAGTTTCCACATCAGTCCTTTACGGATCTCGTTTGAAACTCCCAAGACAATGAGAAGCTCGATCACCAGCAGCGGAACGGTAATTAACCAGTCCGCATAGCGATAACCCTCATTCATTTCTCCGGCGGCAAAACCAGACCAAATTCTGTAGTAGTGGTAGCCGGCAATACCTACGACGACTGCCGAGACTGCGACGCCAGAGCGGTACTCCTTTTTCACGCTGTTGATTTGCGTGAGGAAGTACACAAACGCTCCAAGCATGACTGCAGTACCAAACGAGAGCGCGTTATAGACGAGTGTGTAGTTGTTTCCAGAAAGCATTACTTCGTTCATCTAATCCTCCTCATAGGTTGAGTGAACCCTTTAATCCTTGCACAAATTCACAAGTAGCGGTGTGATTTGGACAACATGCTGATGGAAAAGATCGAATTCATTCAGGACAGATAAGAATTCGCTACGGTCGTGCCAGAACAGCCCTGAGCGCCGCATCAGGTGCTGGTCGAGCCCCGGGATGTTCAATCACCCATTCTGCGACGCCAACAGCGAACCCGGCAGCAGCAACGGCGTCAGCACCTTTCAACCAACGAGACAAGAATGCTCCCGCAAATGAGTCTCCGGCACCTGTCGCATCGACGAGTCGGTTCGACGATGGTGGAACATGGTGGATTTCCCCGCGTTCGCACACGAGCGCACCATCAGCATCGAGCTTCATCACGATGAGAGACCCAGCGAACATACGCGATAAACGCTCTGCGGCAACCTCAGGCTCTGACGATCCAGTCAGCACGGCTGCCTCTTCTTTATTTGGAAAGAACAGATCAACCCCGATATCAGTCGTCACCTCAAGAAAGGTCTCGACGCCCATGTCGCCGATCATCTGAAATGATCCAGGGTCAAAACTGATCGTCGCTCCCGACCCCTTCGCAACACGGGCCGCCTCACGGGCTGCAGAACGAGGTGGATCGGTGAAGAATGACCAAGCGGTGAGGTGAAGATGAGAGGCACCTGAAATTGACGGCCTTGGGAGCTCGGAAGGAAGCAGATAAAAGTCGGCACCATGGCCAGACACCATCGAACGTTCACCGGTGTGGTCAACGAACACTGCCACCGAACCTGTGACGTGAGCGTCTGTTTCGATGAGCCGATGGTGGACGCCCTCGCGAACAAGCTCTTCACGGGCGAGCATTCCCATCTGATCGCGTCCAATCTTCCCAACAAAGGTGACATCGGTGCCCGCTCTTGCTGCCCAAACCGCCACGTTTGCAGCACTTCCACCAGGAAGTAACACCACCTCACCGAAGGTATCGCCTCCGCGCAACAACTCAGAGTTGGTTCGAATCAATACATCCCAGGCGTAATCACCGAGAACGCAGAGCGATGAGGCTGCCACAGCAAGTACGGTAACGGCGGCTGCCAGCGACCGCACCTCTCACTCAGCGAGCTGGGCAATCTCTCGCAGCTTTGGCCATGCTGCTGCGAATCCCGCGTGCAGCGGCAATCTGTCGACCTCGTCAAGTGGAAGCCACGCAACGTCGTCAGTCTCGAAATTGATTGATGCCCCAAATGGTTCATCGACAGCGACAACAAACGTCGTATATGCCCAGTCATCAGCTGGTGCGAACACAACCTCTCCGAGAACTTCGATCTGCTCAGGCACCGCACCGACTTCTTCGGAGGCTTCACGAAGCCCGCCTTCCAACGGCGATTCGCCTTCGTCAAGTGCTCCGCCAGCACACGACCACGTGCCGCCCTCATGAGCGAATGCCGATCGACGTTGAATCATTGCGAGGCGGCCGAGATCGCTGTCGCACACAAACACGACACCAGCGGCACCAAAGATTCCCCACCTCACGTGGCCATCCGAACACATCATGAACCCGTCACCGCTGCGACGACCACTGCTCATCGTCTCTCCTCATTGATGAGAGCGAGAAGGGCTTCATCAACTTCGCCAGTTGTTGTCTCCTCACCCTCATCGATGGTGGGTTCAACGCCAGCAAGTACCGCCGCCACCGCTCCGGCTGACCGAGCGAGCGCCTGAAAGTCGTAGCCACCCTCGAGAACGGCCACGAGTTCTCCATTTGGACATACCGACAACACACGATGAGTGAGGTCGACATAATCGCTCGAGGTGAGTTGAAGATCAGCGAGCGGGTCATCACGGTGGGCATCAAAACCGGCAGACAGCAACACTCGTGTAGGGGCAAACTCGGTCACCGCAGGCAGCACCACCTCATCGAAGGCAGCTCGCATCATGTCTCCAGCCGAGCCAGCGCGAAGAGGAATATTGATATTGGCACCGCGGGCATCGCCGGTACCAATCTCGTTCACCGCTCCCGTCCCGGGGTAATGCGGGGATTGGTGCGTCGAGATATACATCACCTCCGGGTCGTCGTAGAAGATGTCTTGGGTACCGTTTCCGTGGTGCACGTCCCAGTCGATGATGACGACACGTTCACCCTTATTTCGTAACCGAGCAGCAGCAACTGCGACGTTGTTCACCAAACAAAAGCCCATCGCTCGACCGGCGAGGGCATGATGGCCGGGCGGACGAACGAGAGCAAATGCCCGCTGCGCCCTTCCTGAATCAACTTCATCGGCTGCTGCAAGCACAGCTCCGGCGGCCCGTCGCGCCGTTTCAAATGATCCACGCGCTGTATACGTGTCGGCATCGAGTTGACTCCCTCCCGACTCTGCGTCAGTCAACAGCATCTCCAAATACTCACGGTCGTGGGCGTTTGCGAGCTCGTCGATAGTGGCTCGGGGCGGGGAAATTTCTCGCATCCGATCTGACGGGACCGATGAACGAACTCCGGCGGCTGCGCTCACAAGCCGTCCGGGCGCCTCGGGATGACGATTAGGAACATCGTGCGCATCGCATCCCTCGGTAGATATCACAGCAAGTCGGTCATCAGTCGCGCGCAACGCCATCACATGATTCTGACCGATGCGGCATCGCAGGTGCGTGCCGTGGTAACGAACGCCTTGCTTGCGACTAAGTTTCCACCTATGACTGGAGCGTTTCTACACCCGTTCGCACGACCGGCTCGGGACTCGTTTATTGAATTAGTTCGCGGCGAGGGGTCTCTTCTTTGGGATCGTGACGGCAATGAGTACATCGACGCAATGGCAAGCCTCTGGTACTGCAACGTCGGACACGGCCGAACCGAGATTGCAGATGCTGTCGCTGCTCAGATGAGTCAACTCGAGACGTACTCATGCTTCGACCCATTCACCAACCCAATGGCAGATGCAATTGCTGAGCGTGTTGCAGATCTCAGTCCGATCGACAGCGCCCGAGTGTTTCTCTGCGGGTCTGGTTCGGAGTCGATCGATACCGCCATGAAGTTGGCACGTCTTACGCACGTTCAAGCGGGTCATCCTGAGCGCACGCTCATCATCTCGCGCATGCGGGGCTACCACGGCACGAACTATGGCGGAACAACCGCCCAGGGGCTTCCCCCAAATAAAGAGGGCTGGGGTCCTCTCGTACCCGAGGTTGTGCAGGTGCCGAGCGACGATATCGAGGCGCTTGCCACGTTGATGGCAGAGCGCTCCCATGAGATCGCCGCTGTGCTTTCCGAACCTGTGCAGGGCGCAGGTGGGGTTTGGCCCGCTGAGGAGGGTTATCTGCAGTCGTTGAGAAGGCTGTGTGATCAACATGGAGCCCTCCTCATTTTTGACGAGGTCATTACCGGGTTTGGACGCCTCGGCGAGTGGTTTGGATCGATTCACTACGGCGTCACCCCCGACATCATCACCTTCGCGAAGGCGGTGACCTCCGGGTACCAGCCGCTCGGAGGCGTGATTGTCGGACCTGCTGTCACCGGGCCCCTCGAATCTGATCCGAACTATGTGCTGAAGACGGGATACACCTATTCAGGTCATGCTTCTGTTGCAGCTGCGGGAATGGTCAACCTTGACATCATCGAGCGTGAGAATCTGTTGTCGCACGCCAACAGAATCGGTGACCGCCTCTCAGCAGGTCTTCGGGCGATGCAATCTGATGGGCAGATCGCTGAGGTGCGAGGAGCCGGCGCAGTTTGGGCGGCAGGAATGCGACCGGATGTCAACGCAATGGAAGTCCGAGATCACCTACTCAAAGCAGGAGTCATCGTTCGTGCGATCGCCGACCACTCGTGCACGTTCTGCCCGCCTCTTGTCACAACCGACGAACAGATTGACCGGGTGGTCGACGCAATGTCGTCGGTACTGACCTCTCTAGGAGCGAACTAGCCAATGAGTATCGATCTACAAGGCAGACGCGCCGTCGTTACCGGTGCAGCGAGCGGTTTCGGAAAGGCGATTACTGTCGCTCTGATCGAACGCGGTGCAACCGTCGTTGCGACTGATGTCAACGATGAGGGGCTTGCCCAACTCGCCGGTGAGATCGGATCAGACGCGTTGCGCACTCAGCGCCTAGATGTGGGTGATGCCACTGCATGGGCTTCACTCGTTGCCGACCTTGGGCCGTTCGACCTTGCGCTGCTGAACGCTGGGGTCGCTACCCACCACATCCGCCCAGAAGGTGCTCTGCCAGTGCTTGGCCTCGACACCGAGCGTTACCGAACGGTCATGTCGGCAAATATTGATGGAGTCGTCTTCGGGACACAGGCGGTTCTTGAACACATGACCTCCACAGGATTCGGGGACATCATTGTGACGGCCTCTGTTGCAGGCCTCGTACCAATCGCTCCTGACCCGGTCTACGGGCTCACCAAGCACGCAGTCGTTGGATTTGTGAGGTCGCTAGCGGCTGCGCTCGACCAGCATCTGGAACCGCTTGACGTACACATCAGCGCGGTGTGTCCTGGTTTCGCTGACACAGCGATTCTCACCGACGAATCAAAAACAAATCTGCAGGCACTGGGCGTCGAACTACTCACCGCAGAGCGAGTTGCTGAAACGATGCTGAGAGCAATTGAAGCGCGAGAGAATGGCGCCCAATGGGTGGTTTGGGGTGGATACGAGGACGAGAAATATGAGTGGAACCAGATTCGGCCTCTCATCCCACCTCACATTGCGGGAGACCAATGACAGCGGGCAACCCGCAGCCGGTCTGGGA
>JBMTDQ010000002.1:0-85850 GCA_049432165.1 Ilumatobacteraceae bacterium | reverse complement strand
TGATGAAGCGATCGCCGCCGCTGAGGCTGCGGGCTATCCCGTCGTAGTAAAAGCCCAGGTGCAAGTTGGTGGTCGCGGTAAGGCCGGTGGCATCAAACTGGCTGATAATGCTGACGAGGTCCGCACTCACGCTGGAAACATCCTTGGCATGGACATCAAGGGGCATGTTGTGAAGCGCGTTTGGGTTGAGCATGCGTCAGACATCGAAGAGGAGTACTACGCAAGCTTCACCCTCGACCGGGCGGCGAAGAAGCACCTGTTGATGTTGTCAGCCCAGGGTGGTGTAGAAATCGAAGCTGTCGCAGAGAGCGATCCAGATGCGATCGTTAAGCTCCACATCGATCCGGTCGTCGGGCTCGATGCCGCCACAGCTCGTCAAGCGGCCGTCGATGCGAAGATTCCTGAAAAGGCTCTCGATGGAACTGCCGACATTCTGGTCAAGCTCTACCGTTGCTTCTCAGACGGCGACTGTGACCTCGCCGAAATCAACCCTCTCATCTTGAAGCCGACGGGTGAGGTTCACGCACTTGACGCCAAGGTGACGCTTGATGCGAACGCAATGTTCCGCCATCCCGAGTGGGCCGAATATGCCGAGACAGAAGAACTCGATGAGCGCGAACGTCTTGCGAAGACGCACGACCTGCAGTACATCGGTCTCGATGGCACCGTCGGAATCATTGCCAATGGTGCTGGGCTTGCGATGTCGACGCTCGATGTCGTCAACCAAGTTGGCGGCTCGGCTGCAAACTTCTTGGACATCGGTGGCGGTGCGAATGCGGACGTGATGGCCGCAGCGCTTGAGGTCATCAACTTCGACCAGAACGTGTCATCGATCTTCATCAACATTTTCGGTGGTATCACCCGAGGTGAAGAGGTAGCGAAGGGCATTGTTGAGGCGCTTGGCCGTGTTGACCTTCGTGCCCCAATTGTGATTCGCCTCGACGGAACGAACGCTGAGGAGGGACGACAGATCCTTGCTGATGCCGGAATTCCCGAATCCAAACTTCGTTCAGAACCAACCATGCTTGACGCTGCCCGCGCCGCCGTTGCGCTGGCAAAGAACTGAGAGGTCTCACCATGTCGATTTTCGTTAATGAAAACACCAAAGTCATCGTTCAAGGTCTCACCGGCGGACAGGGCAAGTATCACGGTCTTCGAAATCGGGACTATGGCACAAATGTCGTTGCTGGCGTGACTCCGGGCAAGGGTGGCCAGGACGTCGAAGGAATCCCAATCTTTGACAGCGTTGCCGATGCGGTCGCTGCAACTGGCGCTGACGCATCCTTCGTTGCTGTTCCACCGAAAGCCGCACCGGCAGCAATTCTTGAAGCTGCTGCTGCTGGCGTGTCGTTCATCGTGTGCATCACCGAAGGCATTCCGGCACAGGACGAAGCCAGAGTGTTCAACACCTTGCTTGCTGACTACCCGAATACCCGACTACTCGGTCCGAACTGCCCGGGCATCATCAGCCCCGGGAAGTGCAACATCGGAATTACTGCTGGCGAAATCGCACTTCCGCCAACCGTTGAAGGTCCAAATGTTGGCATTGTCAGCCGCTCGGGCACATTGACCTATCAGGCGTTGTACGAGTTGAAGCAGAAGGGAATTGGTGTTTCAACTTGTGTCGGAATTGGTGGCGATCCGGTTCCTGGAACAAACTTCATCGACTGTCTCAGCCAGTTCCAAGCCGATCCAGACACCCATGCGATCATCATGATTGGTGAAATTGGTGGCTCAGCGGAAGAAGAGGCAGCCGAATACATCAAGGCCAACGTGACGAAGCCAATGAGTGCATATATCGCAGGCGTGACCGCTCCGGCTGGCAAAAAGATGGGCCACGCTGGCGCGATCGTGTCAGGTGGAAAGGGAACTGCTCAAGGCAAGATGGACGCATTGGCTGCTGCAGGCGTAAAGATCGGGCTCAACCCGACTGAAGCCGGCGAGCTGATGGCAGAAATCGTCGCGAACCTAGGCTGATTTTCACATGCCAACCGCTCTTGTCTCTGTGTACGACAAGACCGGTGTAGCTGAATGCGCGCGTGAACTTCACGCGCTTGGCTGGTCGCTCCTGTCCTCAGGCGGAACGGCATCAGTAATTGCTGAAGCGGGTGTCCCGGTGACTGACGTCGCTGAGATCACTGGTTTCCCGGCAATTCTTGGCCATCGGGTCGTCACGCTCCATCCGAAGGTTCATGGTGGCATTCTTGCGAACCGGTCAGATCCGAGCCATCAGGCAGATCTTGAAAGGTTCGGAATTGATCCGATTGATCTTGTCATCGTGAATCTGTATCCCTTCTCGTCTGACCCTGGCGTTGAACTCATTGATATTGGTGGTCCAGCGATGGTTCGAGCGGCGGCGAAGAATCATGCTGATGTGGCAGTTGTCGTCAACCCGGATGATTATCAGCCCATCATCGACGAGATTCGCGAGCACGGAGTGATTCGTGCTGCCATTCGGCGTCGCTTGGCGAGGGATGCATTTGCACATACTGCGGCTTATGACGCGTCGATCGTTCGCTGGTTGGACGAGACTGATGACGAGGCCTCAGCCGATGAACTCCCTCGGACGCTGCATCTCGCGCTTGAGCGGGTGGAGACGCTTCGCTACGGAGAAAATCCGCATCAGATCGGTGCGCGCTACCGAGATCTCACAAACTCGTCGGGGGACTCTGGCTGGTGGCAATCTGTCACCCAGCATGGTGGCAAGGCGATGAGCTACCTGAACGTGTACGACACAGAGGCTGCTTGGCGACTCGCTCACCAATTTGAACAACCGACAGCAGTTGTGGTGAAACATGCAAATCCGTGTGGGGTTGCAAGTGCTGACACAATCGAAGAGGCCTATTCAAGGGCACATCAATGTGACCCAGTGAGTGCATTTGGCGGCATTGTTGCGGTCAATCGGCCGGTTACCCGTGCGATGGCCGAGTCACTTGCCCCCGTCTTCACCGAGGTTGTGGTCGCTCCGGGATACGAAGATGGGGCGCTCGAGGTTCTCACAGCGAAGGCAAATCTTCGAGTCCTCTCAGCCAGCGAGCCGAAGGATCGGCAACTCGATATTCGAACTGTTGACGGTGGTTTGCTGGTACAAACGGCCGACGCCGTCGTTGCCGATCGTCATGAGTGGTCGGTCGTCACTGAAGTTGCTCCCACTGAGGCGCAATGGGCTGATATCGAATTCGCCTGGCGAGTATGCGCAGCCGTGTCATCGAACGCAATTGTGTATGCCAAAGATCAGCAAGCGTTTGGGATTGGTGCCGGCCAGCAGAACCGGCTCGATTCGTCTCGGATAGCGGCTGAGCGCTCAGCGGGGCGCGCCGATGGAGGTGTGTGCGCGAGTGACGCGTTCTTCCCATTCAGAGACGGGCTTGATGCTGCAGTAGCGGCTGGGATTCGTGCGGTTGTCCAACCGGGCGGAAGCGTCCGAGATGACGAAGTGATCGCTGCAGCGAACGAAGCCGGCATCTCAATGGTGTTCACTGGGCGTCGTCACTTCCGTCACTAGTCGACAAAGTTTCTTCTTTCGCGGCGATACTGGAGGCAATGTCGATGAATCATGATCGATTGGACGCAGGTCAGCGTCCGAGTTCGCTGTCGAAAGTGCCGTATTTGCCGGCACTCGACGGCCTTCGAGCCCTTGCGGTCGTCGCGGTCATGATCTACCACGCGAACAGCGCATGGCTTCCTGGTGGGTTCTTAGGGGTTGAAGTGTTCTTCGTGTTGAGCGGCTATCTCATCACGTTGCTGTTACTTGCTGAACATGATCGTGACGGGTCAATCGACCTTCGATCGTTCTGGGCACGTCGTGCTCGACGGCTCCTTCCAGCGCTGTTTGCTGTGTTGACGTTGGTTGCCGTGGTTGCAACGTTACTCCGCCCCGAAACCCTCGGAAAGGTTCGTGGCGACGTCATTGCTGGCTTCTTCTATGGCTCAAACTGGTTCCAATTGTGGGTGGGTGCGGGCTATGCGGCGAGCGGCGATTTTGCCCCGTTGCGCCACCTGTGGAGTCTTGCGGTTGAAGAGCAGTTCTACCTGCTGTGGCCACTCGTGATGGTGGCGATCACCCGCCGACGTGTGATTCAGGTTGGTCGGGTCGTACTGATCTTTGTTGGTAGCGCCCTCGTCATCACGTTGCTAGTCGCGTTGTTGCACCACGGCGGGCCGATAGGCGAGTGTGCGGTTACCCCCGACGCATATTGGCAGATTTCAGGTCGCTGCTTTTCGATTGCGGACGTGCTGTATCTATCGACGCCAACGAGGGCATCAGGTCTTCTTCTCGGAGCCGCGTTTGCGATGGTATGGCGACCGAACGCAGTAATGCGTGGACAATTGGGTCAGCGGCCTGCACGTCTTGATGTTGTTGGAATATTTGGCCTTGCTGGTCTGGCTCTGCTGGTGACGAAGGTGCACTATCTCATGGCGGACCCTTCCGGGGCCGGCACCATTGCCGATGGTTCGTTGATGCGCGGCGGCTTTCTTTGGACAGATCTCGCCACGCTTGCCATACTCGGAGCGCTGGTACATCGGAGATCGACGATCGGGCGTGTGCTTGCTACGCCTCCTTTGCTGTGGTTGGGCACTCGCTCGTATGGCCTGTACCTCTACCACTGGCCGATCTACCAGATCATTCGCAGGGTGGCGGGTGTCCCGCTGTCGCTCATCGAGTTTGTGGTGGCGATGTTGGTGACGGTTGCGGTTGCGGAGGTGTCATATCGATATCTAGAAATGCCGATTCGCCGCGGCCAGTTCAAGGTTGAAACATCAGCGCGAGCGGAAGCATGGTCGATGCAAACTCGACGTCTCATTGCCGTGTTCGGACTCGTTGGTGTGGTCGTCATCGGGTTCTCAGGGTTCAGGGTTGCGACAGCCGATCTTGAACTCAATCAGATCGAAGCATCGATTGCGGCGGGTGAACAAGACGTGACATCAGTCGAGGAGCTTCTTGGTGAGGTAACGAGCGACGTCTCTAGTGAGAGTGACCAAAGTGCCGACACGGGTGATAGCGCTTCTGACATCACCACCACGACGGCTGCGACCGCGGTCGTGACCCCTCAACGTGAACCTGTGCAGTTCTTGGCGATCGGTGATTCGGTGATGCTGGGTGCAGCCGGGGTGCTACGCGAACGCGGCTACACGGTGAATGCAGAGAAGAGTCGCCAGTTGAAGGGAACCCTCGAATTTCTTCAGCAACTAAAAGATGCCGGAACATTTGGTGACGTGCTCGTGGTGCACCTCGGTACGAATGGGCCGATTGCGCAGGCTGATTTGAATACGTTCATGGAGATTGTGATCGATGTGCCGCTCGTTGTGATGCTGAACGTGCGTGGAGAGCTCGCATGGCGGAATTCAAATAACGAACTGCTGGCATCAATTGATGCTGAGGACAACAACATTGTGGTCGTTGATTGGTTAAGTGAGTCGAAGAATTGTTCGGGATCGTGTTTTGGCGATGATGGAATTCACCTCTTAGGCGATGGACAAGTCTTCTACGCGAACGTGATTCGAAATATCACGGGGACATAGGCATCGAGCCTTACCTTGACCGGGTATCTCAATGACCAAAGCCGGTTCGTTTGGGTTAAATAAGGCTTGCAGGCGTACGCTAGGGGTATGACAACTCCAGTACGTGTGGCGGTCACAGGTGCCGCTGGCCAGATCGGTTATTCGCTCCTTTTCCGTATTGCTTCGGGCTCGATGTTGGGTCCTGATACCCCAATTGCGCTTCAGTTGCTGGAGATCACCCCAGCTCTTGGCGCTCTCGAAGGTGTAAAGATGGAACTCGATGACTCGGCGTTTCCGCTACTGAGTTCAATCACTTGTACCGATGATGCCGATGTCGCATTCGGTGATGCTGATGTGGCGTTGCTCGTTGGTGCGATGCCTCGCAAGGCCGGAATGGAACGATCTGATCTTCTCTCAGCAAACGGTGGAATCTTCAAGCCTCAGGGTGAGGCACTGTCTCGCTCAGCGAAGCGTGACGTCAAGGTGCTTGTGGTCGGCAACCCTGCTAACACCAATGCTCTCATTGCCCAGCAGAACGCTCCGGATCTTGATCCAGGCCGTTTCACTGCGATGACACGTCTCGATCACAACCGTGCCGTTACTCAAATCGCTCAGAAGCTTGGTGCATCGGTGAACGACGTTCGCAAGATGACTATTTGGGGTAACCACTCAACGACTCAGTACCCCGACCTGTTCCATTGCGAGGTCAATGGCAAGAACGCGTACGAAGCGGTCAACGACCATGACTGGGTTGACTCGACATTTATCCCAACTGTCGCAAAACGTGGTGCAGCAATTATCGAAGCCCGGGGCGCTTCATCAGCGGCATCGGCCGCCAGCGCAGCAGTCGACCACATTCGCTCGTGGTCGCTCGGCACCGCTCCAGGCGACTGGGTGTCGATGTCAATTCCTTCAGACGGCTCCTACGGTGTTCCAGAGGGAATTATCTCCTCATTCCCATGCACTTGCGAGAACGGCGAATACAAGATCGTTCAGGGTCTCGACATCGACGACTACAGCCGTGGAAAGATTGATGCGTCGGCGGGCGAACTCACAGAAGAGCGCGACGCAGTCCGTGAACTTGGTCTGATCTGATCCTTCGGTCTGATAACCCAGGCCGCAACGATCGCTACGACACGGCAACCCGGCAGGCGATATGCATCATCGCGTCAACGCCGCGTTTCAGTTCCTCATCTGAGATTCTGACCGTTGATCCGTCGTCGCCGAGCACGTCAGACACTGTCATCATTGCGAGTGCCTCGATGCCGTGCATTGCTGCAACGGTGTACATCATTGCAGCTTCCATTTCGACGCCGATATGGCCGGTTGACTTCCACCTCGCAAATGCTGTTGGATCAGGGTCATAAAAGAGTCCACTTGTCACAATCGGACCGATATGAACCGTGCTGCCTTCAGCGGCTGCGAGATCTGCAGCTGATCTGATGAGCCCGAAGGTTGCAGTCGGGGAGAAGCCGTCGACCCCTGAGTAGCGAAGGGGGGTCGAGTCGTCGGCGGTGGCGCTCATTGCGATGACGGTGTCGCCCATTTGCATTCCCTTGAGCAGACCGCCGCAGGTACCAACCCGTACAAATCGGCGCGCTCCGAGTTGGGCGAGTTCCTCAAACACAATTCCTGCCGATGGACACCCCATACCGGTGGTTTGCACGCTGATTGGCTGCCCTTCGAAGGTGCCGGTGTAGCCAAGCATTCCGCGCTCTGAATTCACCAAGCGGTATCCCGGATCAAAGAACGTTTCAGCAATGTGAGTTGCGCGATTTGGGTCACCGGGACACAACACGTTTGCTGCGTACTCGCCGGGTTCTGCGCGTAAGTGAATTGGCATGCTCAGAGACTAGGCGAGCCGTTAGTCGCTGTAGCGAGTGCGTGTTCTCACCGTGTTGAACACGGTGTCGAGCGCAGCAAAGACCTCTTGTGCTTGCATGAGTGCCTCTCGATCGCCGAAGAGCAGGATCTTTCCGGTGACGAAGGCTTCTTGTGCGTTGAGTGCTCCAGTTGCCACGGCTACGGCAGTTTCGTAGCTCTGCTGCATCTTCACATCCTCCGGATCGGCAACTCCTGCCCCGAACACCGCAGTGCCGTCGGCGACCTGTAAGTGGTAGGTGACGTCACCATCAGGTCCGTCATTGACGACCTGGGTCACACCGATTGAGTGGCGTGTCGCGAGCTCGGCAAGCTCTTCGCTTTCGCGGACCTCTCGGCTGAGTTCTCTGATCCAGGCAAGCGACAGGTAGTCGATCATTTCCGGGTTGTTGTCGTCATCAGTGCTCACAGGAGTCCTATTCTGCCGCGTGTGGACATCGAACCGGCCGATGAAGGGCTGCACGACGACTGTATTGACGAGTGGTGGTTCGGCTGGTGGCTTCCAGATGGGTCCGCAGGAATGTGCGGTCATCGATCGGATCCAGCAACACGAGTACTTGGCTATTGGTGGGTGTGGCGAGCTCCGGGAGAGCCGTTTTTGCACATTTCTGATTGGAATGTCCCGATGCGATCCTCTTTAGGTCTCGTGAAAGGTGACCTTCTGTGGGCGGAACATCTTTGTGAGGCTGCACATGAGCAATGGACGGTCTCTAATGAATCACTAGCGACAGCGGTTGATGATCCGTTAGAGATCTCGCGGAGTGGATTTGGCGAGTCGACACCGATTGCATCTGATGTTGAGTGGTACGCCACAACTCGACCGACCCCTCTCACCGCTGGTGCTGGATATCAGCAGGTGGGAGTCGTTCACGGGTTGATCGAGGTTGCCAGTCGACCCCCGGTCGAGCTCGTTGAAGCGAGTGCTTGGAGATGCCACCGTTGGTGGTCTCGTGGTAGCGCTTCGATCGGCGAGATCTTTCCTCAGCGGATCTCCGAGCGGGTCGATGCAGTGATCACCGGGCCAGACCGATCATCGTGGATGTTCTATGTCGACGTCGACGGCTGGGCAGAGGTCATTCACCCGCTGTCCGACGGCTCCTCCTGAGGAGCCCGACCGCAAGAGCGATGATGATGACTGCGCCAACGTAAGGGCTGGCAGCGGCAACGAACCATCCAAGCGAGCTTGCAGTGCCAACGAATGATGACCAGCCATCTGTGAAGCCTGAAATAATCGTGCGCTCAGAGTCTGGCATGGGCGCATCGCCGGGGGAGTAGAGATCAATCGTCACTGTTGACAGTGAGACTCGGCCTTCGAGTGAAGCCTGTCTGGCGAGTTGCACCTCAAGGTCGGTTTGGCGGCGGTTCAGTTCGTATTCGAGGGTGACAACATCGCTGAGATCCTTCGCTTCAGCAAGCAGTTGACGAATTCGGGCGACCGATTCACGTTGGTTCTCGATACGAACGTCGAGCTCTACAAGTTGCTCAGTGACGTCCTGTGTCCAGGTGTTTGACGAGGTGAGTGTGCCGACGCGTTCTGGGTCGTCAAGGTTGATCAAGAATGAGTCAAGTCGGTCTGGTGGGACCCGGACGACGATCGTTGCCCATCCATTGTGTTGATCTTCTGTTCGTAATCCGATGTTGCTGCTGGTGATCACTCCACCGGCAGCGGTTGCAAACGACCTGATAGCACCAACGGAAGCAGAAATATCTTCAGACTCAATCGAAATACCCATCTCGATGATGAGGTCTCGTTTCTCCACAGATGTGTCAACAACACTTTCGAATGAGCCACCGTCGTCATTGCTTTGGTATGTATCGAACCCACCTGCTGAATCTGCAGCCGCTTCTTCGTAGGCCATTTCTTCCTCGACCGCTGCGCCATATGCGTTCGTCGACTCTGCAGAGTCGTCACCCCCCGATCCACAGGCTGTGAGAGCGAGAAGTGCGGTGGCGGTGATGGCAAGGAATAGGGGTGTGCGTGAGCGTCGATGACTCTTCATGTTCTATTTGACGATGCCACCAACGAATTGGTTCCCTCTGCCACTCTGGAGGGATGTCATTCGGACGCCAGCGAGACATTCTTGATGAATTCGATGCAGATCGACGACGTCCGAAGTACCAGACGGTTACCGCTGAAGCGGGAATGGTCGTAGAGGATCGATCGAGTGGCTTCGTGGGTGACGTCGTTCGTTGGTCGTTCGAAGGAGTCACGTTGCGCGATCGCAATCAGCAATTGCGCCATTTCACATGGAAGCCGGGTGGGTTCCTCATCGACGGTAAGCCGGTGACATTGCAACGGCCAGAAGCCACTCCCGTATTGACGCAGAAGGTCTCAGCAGCGGGAGGATTCCTCGGAGATACATCGAGCGGTGCTTCACGGGCACGTGTCGCTCAACCTCATCGGATTTGGGTTGAAGGCAAACATGACGCCGAACTTCTCGAACACGTGTGGGGAGATGAGTTGCGTGAGCTTGGAATTGTTGTCGAACCACTGCATGGTGCGGATGATCTAGTGAGTCGGATCGACGAATTTCGACCGGCATCCACACGCCGCCTCGGTGTGTTACTTGATCATCTCGTTGCGGGTTCAAAAGAGCAGCGGATCGCCGATTCAGTGGTTAATGACCACGTGCTGATTACGGGCCATCCATTTGTTGATGTGTGGGCGGGGATTCGCCCACGAACGGTCGGCCTCGAATCATGGCCAGATGTTCCCATGGGAATGCCCTGGAAGCAGGGTCTTTGTGAAGCGATCGGGGTTGAGTTCGAAGGCTTTTGGCCGAAGTTGCGTAACGCAGTGAAGTCATTTGCTGACCTTGAGCCGTCGCTGGTTGGGGCGGTTGAGCAGCTCATCGATTTCGTTGCCGCCGAGGACTAGAACACACGAACTAGTACACGGGCAATGCCGAGTTGATTGCTGAAAACGAAAGTGGGGGGGGGGGGGGGGGGCCCCCCCCCCCCCCCCCCCGCTCACAGTTCTTAACGTCTGTACAGGATCAGACGAATGCGCTTGCGAACACCAAGGCGACAATTGTCATCACCTTGATGAGAATGTTCATCGCGGGTCCGGAGGTGTCCTTGAATGGGTCACCAACGGTGTCGCCAACGACTGCAGCCTTGTGGGCATCTGAGCCCTTGCCGCCGTGGTTACCGGCTTCGATGTACTTCTTCGCATTGTCCCATGCGCCGCCGGCATTCGCCATGTAGATCGCAATTGCGAATCCGCTCACGAGAACGCCAGCAAGCATTGCGCCGAGTGCGTTGACTGAGATGAATCCAGTGACAAGCGGAACGATGACCGCAAGAGCACCCGGAATGAGCATCTCTCGAAGTGAGGCTTCGGTTGAGATCGCAACACAACGTGCTGAGTCAGGAATGACGCCTTCTTTACCTTCGCGCAGACCAGGGATCTCGCGGAACTGTCGACGAACTTCCTCGATCATCTTGTTTGCTGCACGGCCAACCGCATCGATGGTGAGTGCTGCAAAGAGGAAGGGAAGTCCGGCTCCAAGGAAGAGCCCGATGAATGCATCAACTTCGCCGATGTTGAGGTCAAGTGACCCACCCGCAGCGGCGATTGCATATTCGAAGCTCTTGAAGAGCGCAAGAGCGGTGAGTGCTGCCGAGCCAACAGCAAAGCCCTTTGCAATTGCAGCGGTGGTGTTACCCAGGCTGTCAAGAGCGTCGGTGACCTTGCGTACTGATGGGTCAAGGTGAGCCATCTCGGCGATACCGCCGGCGTTGTCCGAAATTGGCCCGTAGGCATCAACAGAGACAACGACACCAGTGGTTGCGAGCATGCCGATTGCGGCAACAGCGATTCCGTAGATGCCTCCTGGAACCTCAGTTTCGCCGAACGACATATCGCCACCCCACCACGCGACGAGCACGCCGATGAGAATGAGGATGACCGATGCAGCAACCGAAACCATTCCGGTTGAAATACCAGAGAGGACAGTCGTGGCAGGTCCGGTCTCTGACTGTGTTGCAATCTTCTTGACGGGAGCGTATGCGTCTGAGGTGTAGTACTCAGCGGTCTTGCCAAGTGCCCAACCGATGATGAGACCACCGATGACGGAAACTGCGATACCCCACGGCTTCTCGACGTCGAAGATCATGTACGCAGCGACGACGGTTGCAACGATGGTGAGACCCATCGCAATGTTGGTCCCGCGGTGCAGGGCCCGTGACAGTGCGTGGCTGTCGGTGGAGTCTCCGGATTTCACGAAGAACGATCCGATAATCGACGCGACCATTCCTACGAATGCAATTGCGATCGGGAACATCAGGTACGACACGAAGTGCGACTGATCGGTCTTGATGCCTGCCGCGGTAAGCCCACCTGCGCCAGCAAAGGCGATCAGCGAAATTGGCGCAATGATCGAGCCGGCGTACGACTCGAACAGGTCAGCGCCCATACCTGCAACGTCACCAACGTTGTCACCGACGTTGTCAGCAATCGTTGCGGGGTTGCGAGGGTCGTCTTCAGGGATACCGGCTTCAACCTTGCCGACGAGGTCGGCGCCGACGTCCGCAGCCTTGGTGTAGATACCGCCACCAACACGGCTGAACAGCGCAATCGAGGATCCACCGAGACCGAAGGCGGTCACGATTTCGAACGCCTGATCTACCTCAAGCCATACGACGAACAACAGGTACGTAAGCATCAGGCCGAGAAGCGCGAGACCAGCAACGGTGAAGCCCATGACAGCACCGCCACGGAAGGCCACTGGAAGTGCTTTGCCTGCGCCAGACTTTGCTGCCTCTGCTGTCCGTGCATTCGCCATGGTTGCAACGGTCATACCGATGTAACCAGCGCCAGCTGAGAGCAATGCACCAAGAATGTAGGACACCGCTGCCAACGGGGCAATCACGATGGCGAGCACAATCGCGAGGGCAACCACGAAGATTGCAACCCAGGAGTACTCCTTATAGAGGAACGCTTTTGCGCCCTTTTGGATTTCGGTCATCAAAAAGACCATGCGGTCATCGCCAGGCGATGCTGCCGCAACGGCTTTATAGAAGAACGCCGCTAGCGCAAGAGCGGCAATTGCCGAAGCCGCGGCGAGGTAGGGGATCATATCCACGGTGAAAGTGCCTCCTGTAGGGCCTTGCTGGCCGACTCCTAATGGACGACCAAAATGTAACGAGAAGATGTTAGGCGGTTTGGGCCCTTACAACACAGATTCTTCGTTTTTGGCGCTCGGTTGATCGGCCCGGCCATATGAGGTGGTGCGCTGGGCAAGCCGTCTCCCAAGGGGTTCAATAAGGTGCGAGAAGTCATCTGACGTCATTCCTTGACCGTGTGCTGCCCCTGCCGCTCTTGAGATGTTTTCGTCCATCAGGGTGCCTCCGAGGTCGTTACAGCCGGCCTGTAGCAATTGTCGGCTTGCATGTTCGCCCAGTTTCACCCATGACAACTGGATGTTGTCGATGAGACCCCGGTACACGATTCTTGCAATTGCGTGGACAAGGAGCGTTTCTCTAAAGGTTGGGCCACGCCGCGCCTTGCGCTGAAGGTAGATCGGCGACGCCATGTGAACGAATGGCAGTCCAACAAATTCGGTGAATCCGCCAGTAACTGCCTGCAGGTCTCGGGTCACGATGAAGTGTTTCGCCCACGACCGAGGGTTCTCAATTGAGCCAAACATCATCGTGATGTTGGACCCAAGTCCGACCTCATGTGCCGCTGCATGGCAGTCGAGCCACTCAGCTGTGGTGATTTTGTCAGGACATAGCTCGGCTCGAACCGTGTCATCAAGGATTTCTGCAGCAGTCCCCGGAAGCGATGAGAGACCGGCCTCTTTCAATCGGCCGAGGTAAGTGACAAGGTCTTCACCAAGTCGTTTCGCGCCTTCAGTAATTTCGAGTGCCGTGAACCCGTGCACATGAATTGATGGTGCTGCTCTTCGAACCGCATGGGTGACGTCGATGTAGTAGTCGCCATCGAAGTCGGGATGGATTCCACCTTGGAGAGTGACTTCGGTGGCACCAAGTTCCTCGGCCTCGCGGGCGCGTTCTGCGATGTCGTCGAGAGTAAGCAGATAGGGAGTGCCTCGAAGGTTGAGCGACATTGGGCCTTTGGAGAAGCCACAGAATCGGCACTTAAACGTGCAGACGTTGGTGTAATTGATGTTTCGGTTATGTACCCACGTCACGGTGTCGCCAACAGCTTCATGGCGCAGTTGATCGGCGACGTCGGCTATCGCATTGACTTCTGGTCCCCTTGCTGAGAACAGGGTGACGATGTCGTCCTCGGTGAGCTGTTCACCCGCCGCAACGGCATCGAGCACTCGTTGAATCGGAGAATTGCTAGCGCTGAACGCGCGGCCGGGGATCAACGTAGTTGGGGGATTTGTCGCCCCTGCGTACCACGCCGTCGACCGATGTCCGATGAGAACAACCTCGGCTCCATCGTGAACAACGTCGGCGGCAGTTGTTTTCTCGGGCCAAATTGCACCGGGATCATCACGACCAAGACCCTCAGCATCTGAGCGGTCGAGGAGGGCGAATCTCAAGCTGTTGTCAATCCATTTGGTTGGGTTGAGCACGAATTCGGGGTGAGCAGTCAGTCGTGGTGCGAGCGCGTAGCCGCGTTCTTCGGTGATCGCTCGTAGGCGATCTAGTTCTGGCCATGGCCGCTCGGGATTGACATGGTCAGAGGTGACTGGTGAGACACCGCCCCAATCATCGATTCCTGCGTCGATGAGTTGGCCGATGTCATCAGAGAGGTTTGGCGGAGCCTGAAGATGTATGTCTGCCGGTAGTAGCACGCGTGCTGCAGCGATTGTCCAGAGATACTCGTCGGTCGGGCATGGCGGATCATTTCGCATTCCCGTGCCGGGCTTTGGAAGAAAGTTCTGGACGATGACTTCTTGTACGTGGCCGTGGCGTTGATGCGATGCGGCGATGGCCTCAAGAGCGGCGAGACGGTCGACTCGTGTTTCACCGATGCCAACGAGAATTCCAGTGGTGAACGGGATAGCGAGTTCGCCGGCCGCTTCGAGGGTGGCTAAGCGACGTTCTGGTGTCTTGTCTGGTGCGCCGCGATGACAGGCAAGATCCCCGCGCAGAGTTTCAACCATCATCCCCTGACTGGGTGACACTTGACGGAGCAGTTCTAGATCGCTTCGTGAAATCGCACCTGCATTTGCGTGGGGGAGTAGTCCTGTCTCATCTAGGACAAGTTGAGCCATGTCGTGCAGATAGTGGATCGTTGAGTCATAGCCATGATCGCTTAGCCATTGTCGAGCCACTTCGTAGCGATCTTCTGGGGCCTCTCCAAGTGTGAAGAGCGCTTCGTGGCAGCCATGTTTCGCGCCTTGTTTCGCAATCGCAAGGACATCGTCAGGAGAGAGAAATGGTTGCTCGAGGCGGGCTGGCGGTTGAGCGAATGTGCAGTACCCGCATGCATCTCGGCAGAGCATGGTGAGGGGAATAAAGACCTTCGGCGAGTATGTGATCCGAGAGCCAAACGCAGCATCTCGTTTGGCGGAGGCTGCCACGAGGAGAGAGTTGTAGTCCTCAGTCATGATGCCAGCAGCTATTGCGCTGAGATCATTGGTGGAAGCACCCCCTTGCGAGAGGGCGACTGCGACGGGATTCATCCTCTAACTGTAGCGATACTGAGTTCGGAATCCGAACTCAGTGGTTTTGGGAGTGATGAAAGGTGTACCTTCGCTAGGTAATGGAGCGGCAGCAGCAACCGGGTGCGGCAATCGAAGAAACACTTCGTGTTGTAGGAGACAGATGGTCCATCCTCTTGGTTCGAGCCGGACTGCGAGGTATCCGGCGCTTCGACGATTTCTGTGACGATCTCGGAATCGCACGACCCGTACTCACCGAGCGCTTACGCCGTTTGGTGAAATTCGGTATTTTTGAGCGGGTCAAATACCAGGACAAACCAGTCCGGTATGAGTATCGGCTTACCGAAGCCGGTTTGGCACTCTCACCGGCACTGGTTGCACTGGTGAGGTGGAGCGAGGAGTACTCGCAAGAGACATCAAGTGAGGTCACGCTTGTGCATGGACCATGTGGTACCGAACTTGAGCAGGCCTTTTGGTGCCGTTCATGCCAAGCGACATTTGGTCCAAATGCCGTGAAGGGTGTGGCCAGTAGTTCTGGCTCGTAAAAAACTTGACGAACTGGCGGCAGTCGATTGTGCCGAACACCCGCCGCGGCAACTAGCGTAAGAGCCATGTCGCAGACTCTCCAGCGCGGACCGGTTTCCGGGACCGCCATGAAGAAATCGTCACGTCGTAAACCATTCCTCCTCGACCTTTACTCGACTGCCGTTGGCAAGAAGTACGTCATGGCGGTAACCGGAATTATCGGCGTTGGCTTCATCATCGGGCACATGGTCGGCAACCTAAAGGTCTACCTCGGAGCCATCGAACACAACGGTGAGCAGGCCTACGACATCGACATTTATGGCGAGTTCCTGCGCGAGCTTCTCGTCCCAATCTTGCCGCACGGCTACGCCCTCTGGGGTCTGCGCCTCGCATTAATCGGCGCAATCATCCTTCACTTGCACGCGGCGTGGTCGCTCACAATGCTCAACCGGAAGGCGCGTCCGGTCAAGTATCAGGGTGCACGTGACTACCAGGTAGCTAATTTTGCTAGCCGCACGATGCGCTGGTCAGGTGTTCTCGTGCTGTTCTTCATCGCCTGGCACCTTGCAGACCTCACTTGGGGCTGGTTGAACCCCGGATTTGAGTACGGAGCGATTTATCGAAACCTTGATGCAAGTCTCTCGCGAGTTCCGGTCGCTGCGCTCTACATCGTTGCGAATATTGCACTAGGCATTCACCTGTTCCACGGTGTGTGGAGCCTGTTCCAGTCAATGGGATGGAATAACCCTCGGTTCAATCGCTGGCGCAGAGCGATTGCAACCGGAATTGCGGCCGCAGTGGTCGTCGGAAATGTGTCGTTCCCGATCATGACTCTTGCCGGAGTCATCGACTTCCAGCCGCTCTCATAGGACACGTTGAGGAGACTTCCAACATGAGTTCAATTCTCGATTCAAAAATCCCAGAAGGGCCAATGGCCGATAAGTGGGAAAACTTTAAAGCCAACGAAAAGTTGGTGAACCCTGCGAACAAGCGCAAATTTAAGGTCATCGTTGTCGGAACGGGCCTCGCCGGTGCGTCAGCGGCAGCGACTCTTGCAGAGCTTGGGTACCAAGTCGATGCCTTCACGTTCCATGATTCCCCTCGTCGAGCCCACTCCATTGCAGCTCAGGGTGGCATCAACGCAGCCAAGAACTACCGAGGCGACGGCGACTCGGTCCATCGTCTGTTCTACGACACGATCAAAGGTGGTGACTTCCGTTCGCGCGAGGCAAACGTGCATCGTCTCGCAGAAGTATCGGTGAACATCATCGACCAGATGGTTGCCCAAGGTGTGCCATTCGCCCGTGAGTATGGCGGAATGCTCGACAACCGTTCATTCGGTGGCGCCCAAGTGAGCCGTACGTTCTACGCCCGCGGTCAAACGGGCCAGCAGTTGCTCCTCGGGGCTTATCAGCAGTTGGCTCGCCAGATTGGTCAAGGCGGAGTTCGATTGTTCAATCGCAGCGAGCTCGTCGATGTTGTGGTTGTCGATGGCCGAGCAGCAGGAATTGTCGTTCGCGATCTGATGACCGGCGAGGTGTCATCGCATTCGGCACATGCGGTCGTGCTCGCAACTGGTGGCTACGGAAACGCGTTCTTCCTGTCAACGAATGCAATGGCGTGCAACGTGACTGCCGCCTGGAGAGCCCACAAGCGTGGAGCATTCTTCGCTAATCCGTGTTACACCCAGATTCACCCGACATGCATCCCGCAGAGTGATGACTTCCAGTCAAAGCTCACCCTGATGTCAGAGTCGCTTCGTAACGACGGACGGGTGTGGGTGCCGAAGGTCGCCGGCGACAATCGTGAGGCCCACCTCATTCCTGAGGACGAGCGCGACTACTACCTTGAGCGGCTCTACCCGAGCTTCGGCAACCTCGCTCCTCGTGACATCTCATCTCGAGCAGCAAAGCGTGCTGTCGACGCAGGTCAGGGCGTCGGACCGAAGCAAAACGGTGTGTACCTCGACTTCAGCGAAGCAATCGGGCGACTTGGCAAAGAGACCGTGGCGGAGCGTTACGGAAACCTGTTCGACATGTACGAGCGCATCACTGGAGAAAATCCATATGACGTTCCGATGCGGATTTACCCAGCGTCGCACTACACGATGGGCGGTCTGTGGGTCGACTACGAACTCATGACCACTATTCCAGGTCTCTACGCTGCGGGCGAAGCCAACTTCTCAGACCACGGCGCGAACCGTCTCGGCGCGTCTGCACTCATGCAAGGCCTCTCCGATGGCTACTTCGTGCTCCCGTACACGATCTCGAACTATCTCTCACAGTGGCTCAACAAGTCAGTTCCTGACACAACTCATCCAGAGTTTGCAAAGGTCGAGAACGAGGCTCGCGAGCGCTATAACCGGTTTGCTTCGATCGGTGGTACGAGGTCACCCGATTGGTTCCACCGTGAACTTGGCAAGATCATCTGGGATTACTGCGGCATGGAACGCACCGAGGCAGGGCTCGAAAAGGCCCTCGGCGAAATCCCAGCCCTCTACGAAGAGTTCAAGAAAGACCTTCGTGTCACTGGTGGCACTGATGGCCTCAACCAAACCCTTGAGAAGGCGGGTCGAGTCGAAGACTTCTTCGAACTTGGCATGTTGATGTGTCGTGATGCCCTCGATCGCAAGGAATCGTGCGGTGGCCACTTCAGGGCTGAGTATCAGACCGAAGACGGCGAGGCCCTCCGAGATGATGACAACTTTGCACACGTTGCGGCATGGGAAAACACCGGTGACCCAATGGCGCCGAACCGCCACGTTGAAGACCTCGTCTACGAGGAAGTCCACTTACAGACACGGAGCTACAAGTGACAAACACTCTCAAGAATCTGACCCTGAAGGTTTGGCGTCAAGACGGACCAACGACGAGTGGCGCGTTTGAGACCCACATGATTGATGAGATCACCGATGAGGCTTCGTTCCTTGAAATGATCGACATCTTGAATGAGCGCCTTATTGAAGATGGCAAAGAGGCGATCGTATTTGACCACGACTGCCGTGAAGGCATCTGTGGAACGTGCTCATTGATGATCAACGGTCAAGCACACGGACCAGAGCGTGGTACCGCCACATGCCAGCTGCACATGCGCAAGTTCTCATCGGGCGACACCATCGTGATCGAACCTTGGCGTGCGAGCGCGTTTCCGATCATTCGAGACCTTATGGTTGATCGTTCCGCATTTGATCGCATCGTTGAGGCTGGTGGTTACATCACCGCTGCAACCGGTGGTGCTCCTGATGCGAACCTCATTCCAGTTCCAAAGCCAGTGTCTGACGCCGCTATGGACGCAGCTCAATGTATTGGTTGCGGAGCTTGCGTTGCGGCCTGCCCGAATGGTGCTGCGAACCTCTTCACCGCTGCGAAGATCACTCATCTCAACCTGCTACCGCAGGGGCAGGCCGAGCGCTACAGCCGCGCCGAAGACATGGTCGAGACGATGGATTCTTACTTTGGGTCATGCACTAACCACGGTGAATGTGAAGCTGCATGTCCGAAAGAGATTTCAATTGACGTGATTGCGTTGATGAACTCCGACTACCGGAAAGCAAAGACTCAGAACCGCAAGCAACTGTCTCGTGCGTAGAGACATTGCGCTGCTCCTTGGGGTCATCCGAACGTTTTAGGTAACCACTGAGGTGGTCTTCGCCGTTGACGTTCCGTAGTTGGTGGTCAACGTTGCAGTGATTCCGATGTTGCCGTCGCTTGGGGCAACGGTCGTGACGGTTCCGATATATGAACTGGCATCGGCTTCGATGGTGCCAACAAATCGTTGGTTCTGGGACAGTTGAGAGCCTGTGATGGCCACGTCGACAGTGGCGCCTTCGATGTCATGGCGGAGGTCGCTTGCGACATGAATTGCGACCGAGACACGACCACCGGCCGTGGTTGTTGCCGGTAGCGCATCGATGGCGATGACGACAGGCTGGCAGGCAGAACGAAGTGCTGCAAAGGCTGGGCGTCGGTTTCCGTGAATATCAATCACACCCCAACCACTCTCGGCGGTGTGGTCATTTAATGCCCGAACACAGAATCCGCCTGTAGGCGTGTAGGCGATACGCCGCAGATGTGAGACCCAAGCCGAGATGACATCGCTTTGGTGCTGTTCGGTTTGCTCAACCCATGTGTCAGCATCAAGAAATAAGTGGGGATGCGTTGATTGCTCATACTGCCATCGTTCGGTTCCGGTGTACTCAGCGAACATCTCCCAATCTGCATCAGGCCAGCGTCCAGAGGTAAGTGACCCGGTCACCGCCGGCGACCGTGAAACTGCGGGAGCACCGAACTCAGAGACAAAGCGAAAGAGGCGTGGAAACCTGGCCGATTCGCGGGGTAGCAATGAGATCGGCCCGTCTGTCCAGCCGAGATAGAGATGGGCATCGGTTCCGTCGAGCAGCGGAAGGTGCGGAAGCACTCCAGAGTGAGCAACGCAGCGTCGTGTCGGGTCGGCGTCCTCAATCGCCCGTTTGATGATTGGGTCGAGCACTGATCGATTCCAGGTGGGTGCCTGGTCGCGTACAGCTCGTTGAACCCTCGTTGCAAGTTCACGGGCGCGACCAGCAAGGCCAAGGGTCTGCACTTGGTCAACTGAGCCATCTGCGGGTTTTGAGAATGGTTCGTCGTGCGCCCACCATGAAATAACACTGGGATGGTGACCGAGAAGGTCAACCATCTGACTCGCTTGGGTAATTGCCGCCTGGCGGACCTGTCGGCGCTGCACCCCTTGGAGGGGGAAGTCTTGCATGAGGAGGAGTCCGAGTTCGTCAGCTGCTTCGTATACCGCTGTCGGTCCGATGTGGCCGTGAACCCGCAGCATGTCGAGTCCCAGTTCGACCGCATCGTTCATTAATCGACGCGTGTGCTCGTCGTCGGCGCGCCCCAAGAGCACGTCAACGGGCATCAAATTCGCGCCCTTGAGAAAGATCCGCTCACCGTTGATCGAGCAAGTCCAGTCGTCCCACGCCACCTCTCGCAGCCCCGTACGACGACGAGCGGTGTCGCTCACCGTCCCGTCTACCGAAACAACGACCTCGATGTTGACCAAATTTTGGTCACCGAGGTCGCGTGGCCACCAGAGTTCAGGTGCTGGAATGTCGATGCGCCACGCAACGTCGTTTTGGCCCGCAGCGATGGTGATTCGGTTTTCTGCAACCACCCGACCATCGATGGTCGTTTGCACATCGGCGGCACAGCTGCGATTGCTATCGAGCCGAGCGTGCATTCTGACGTGAGCGCGTTCGGCAGTCGCATCTTGACAGAGAACGCGGAGAGCATCGATTCGTACTGGCCCGGTGTCGACGAGGTGAACGCTTCGCCAAATGCCACCTGGGTTCGGGGTGTTTGGACCTGAAGGATCTTGTAGCACTCCTGTTATTGCTCGGCGTGGCCCAGGCTCTGTTGGAGGGCAATGCACCTCGACAGCGATGACATGGGTGTCTGACAATCTCCAGAGTTCGGTGACGTCGAAGGTGTGTGGTGCAAAATATCCCTCGGTATCGCCGAGATACGCGCCATCAAGCCATACGTCTGCTTGATATGAAATTCCATCAAATTTCAGCCAGCGACGTTGTCCGTTTGGTGTGGGATCGGTGTTAACGGTGGTGCGGTAGGTAAGCGGTCCGTTTTTGGTCAGAGGTGGGTCAATGTCAGCCCAATGGCCCGGTACGTGGATTTCTCGCCATTCCGTGTGGTCCAGGCTGGGTCCGATCGCCCGAGATCGGTGTTCGTCGCGAACTTCCGCGGCGTTCCAGACCCCATCGAGTAGCCAAGATGACACCACCAGATCGTACCCAGTTCATTTTGTGAAGTTCGGCCAGTGGCTGGGTCGGGCTTGAGGTTGCGCTTCGAACTAGGTTCGCCTCATGGGTTCTGACGCACATCCAATGAATGTTCCTTCCGACCTTCCGTCAACGCTGGGAGAGCTTCGGGCGTCAGGATGGGTATCGCGCCCAGTGAAGGAAGAAGTCCGCGAAAACGCGGTCGCCAGCATCGCCGCCGGTCGACCGTTGTTCGAAGGTGTGCTTGGCTACGAAGACACGGTGATGCCGCAGTTAGAGAACGCTCTGCTGGCTGGTCACGATGTGATTTTTCTAGGTGAGCGCGGTCAGGCGAAGACGAGAATGATTCGCTCGCTGGTCGGCCTGCTTGATGAGTGGATGCCGATTGTTGCAGGTTCAGAAATTAATGATGATCCGTACGCCCCTGTGTCTCGCCATGCGCGGGATCTTGCGGCAGAACTCGGCGACGATATGCCGATTAGTTGGGTTCATCGCAGTGACCGGTACGGCGAGAAGCTCGCAACTCCCGATACCTCGATTGCAGATTTGATTGGCGAGGTTGACCCGATCAAGGTTGCAGAGGGCCGCTATCTCTCTGACGAACTGACCCTCCATTACGGGATGGTGCCTCGAACAAACCGCGGAATTTTTGCAATGAACGAGCTACCAGATCTTTCTGAGCGCATTCAGGTCGGACTGTTGAACGTACTTGAGGAGCGAGATATCCAGATTCGTGGCCATCGAGTTCGCCTGCCTCTCGACATCATGCTGGTGGCATCGGCGAACCCCGATGACTACACGAATCGTGGGCGAATCATTACGCCGTTGAAGGACCGCTTCGGAAGCCAAATCCGGACCCATTACCCACTCGAGGTTGGGCTCGAGTACTCGATCATGCAGCAAGAGGCAAGCACAACCTCGGTCGGTGGAGTCACGGTAGAGGTTCCTGATTATCTCGGTCTTGTAGTCGCCGAGTTCAGCCACCTTGCACGTGCCAGTAGCCATGTGAACCAGCGCAGCGGCGTGAGCGTTCGTTTGAGTGTGTCCAACTACGAGTCGTTGGCAGCAAACGCTCTGAGACGGGGTTTGCGTGCTGGAGAGAATCCTGTGGTTGCAAGGGTGGATGATCTTGATGCACTCGCAGCATCTTCGATTGGAAAAATTGAGATCGAGTCGATGGATGACGGCCGGGAAGGGCAGATCTTCGACAACCTCATCAAGGGAGCGGTTCATCAGGTGTTTGTCAATCGCCATGATGGAACTCTGACGACGGCGATTGTCGAAGCCTTTGAAGAGGGCGTTGTTGCGCATACAGGAGAGGATCGAACGAGTGAGGAACTTGCCCAACTGGTAAACGAAGTGCCCGCTCTTGGTCCCGCTGTTGCTCGTTTTGCCGGAGAGAACCCGTCACCTGCTGCGACTGCTGCTGCAGTTGAATTTGTACTTGAGGGGTTGCACCTCACGCGCCGCCTCAACAAGGATGCTTCGGGCTCTTCCGCCACCTACCGCAGCCGTTAGTTCGGTTTCGCGTACCCGAGGTCGGGTGCGAGCGCAGGGCTACTCGTCTAGACGAACGGGGTGCGAGTCCAGAGCTCGCCAGTGTCATTGCGATCGCCACGAACCGGAGTTCCGGTTAGTCGAACTACTTCGATGGCTCCGGGGAATCCAGGGAGTTCGACATTGCCATAGGGCTCGGCGCTGATGCCTTCGGGGAGTCCTTCAGCATTTGATGCAGGCATGAGTACGTCGTAGCCCGTTGCGTGGTCACAAAGCCGTGAGGCCATGTTGACGGCTGATCCGATGTAGTCGTCGCCTTCAAAGAGCAATGCGTGCCCAGTAGCGATGCCGGCACGAAGCGTGAGTGGCGAGCAGACTCGGGTTGCCCGGCGTTCGATTTCCATCACGAACTCGATTGCGCCGACTTGGTCGACCGCAACCACCATGCAGCCGTCGCCGAGCCATTTAGCGATACGAACACCGCGTTCGGATGCGACCTCGCGAACCACCGTTCGGAATGTGCCGAGGATCTTTCCTGCGGCGTCGTCACCGTACGCGGCTGTGTAATTCGTGAATCCTGAAAGATCCAGGAAGACGAAGGTCCGTGGCACGCGCATTGCTATTGAGACTATTGCCCCAGATCGGTGTCGACACGATCGGATGTCGTTCAGATAATCGAACTACGGTGCAGTCATGGCACGAAGGTTTGTCTATTCGCGGTGGGACGGTTCCCAGCGTGGGTTTGATGTTGACGCCGACGTGCTCATGGAGCAGATCACCGATGAGGTCATCCACCATGGTGATGTTGAAGCAGCCCTTCGACGGATCATGGAGCGAGGGCTTAGAACCCCTGATGGTCGTCAGATGCCAGGGCTTGCTGAGTTGCGAGATCGCATTCGGGATCGTCGCGAAGAAATCAGTGAATCTGGAGAGCTCGACGGGTCACTCGCTGAGGCGGCGCGCGAGTTGGCGGACATTCTTGACGAGGAGCGGCATGCCATTGAGCAGGCACGAGATAACGCTGTTCGTAGTGGTGATGAGCGCAGGGCCGATAATGCCAATGCAGCGGCTGATGAGCGTCAGATGCGTCTAGATCTGTTACCAGATGATCTTGCTGGTCGTATGCAGAGCCTGCAGAGCTACAACTTTGAGTCTTCTGAGGCCTCACGTCGCTTCGAGGAACTGTCGGAGCGGTTGCGATCGGAGATGATGCAACAGATCGTCGACCGGGTCTCAGAGGGCATGGAATCTGTGACCCCTGAGGATGTTCAACGGGCGAAAGAAATGCTGTCGGCGCTCAATGAGATGATTGCGAAGCGTGACCAGGGTGAAGATCCAGGATTCGAAGAATTCATGGACGAATACGGCGACATGTTCCCCGATAATCCTGAAACGCTTGATCAACTCCTCGAGTCGATCGCTCGGCGAATGGCGGCGATGCAAGCGATGATGAACTCAATGAGCCCTGAGCAGCGTGAACAGCTTGCAAGGCTCTCCCAACAGTTCATGGATGACATGGACTTGCAGTGGCAGATGGAGCAACTGTCGTCATCGCTTCAAGCTCAATTTGGTTCGTTCAATGCAGAGTCGTCATACGAGATGACAGGTGACAGCCCAATGTCGATGTCGCAGGCCCTCGATGCGATGGCAGAGATGGGTCGACTTGATGAACTTGAGGGCATGCTTGATGCTGCGACTTCACCTGCAGATCTTGCCGAAATTGATCCTGACAAAATTCGTGAAACCCTTGGTGACGATGCGGCGTCTGCTCTCGAGCAATTATCGAGGCTCACCAACGAGCTCATTGAAGCCGGCCTCGTCGATCGCGTTGAAGGGCGTCTCGAACTCACCCCTAGAGGTTTGAAGACCCTTGGTTCAAATGCACTGAGAGATCTGTTCTCGAGCCTCCGTCAGGACCGCAGTGGGCAACATCAGATGTCAGCGATTGGTCAGGGGCATGAGTCGGCGTACGACACAAAACCGTACGAATTCGGTGACCCGTTCCGACTTGACCTCCACCAAACGATCAGGAATGCGATTGCACGGCAGGGGAGTGGCACGCCGGTCCGCTTGTCACCTGATGATTTCGAGGTGGAGCGAACCGAACATCTCACGAGAGCTGCAACGGTGTTGATGGTCGACCTCTCGATGTCAATGCCGATGCGGGGTAACTTCCTGCCTGCAAAGAAGATGGCGATGGCACTTCACTCGCTCATCACTTCGCGTTTTCCGCACGACTTCATTGGTTTGGTGGGATTTTCCGAGACGGCCCGTGAGATCACCGCCGCTCAACTCCCTGAGGTGTCGTGGGATTATGTCTACGGCACAAATATGCACCACGGGTTCACATTGGCCCGAAAGATGCTGTCCAGAGAGCACGGGACGAAGCAGATCATCATGGTGACCGATGGAGAACCGACGGCTCATATCACTTCTCGTGGCGATGTCTTTTTTGATTATCCGCCGGCACCAGAGACGCTTGAAGTCACACTAAAAGAAGTACTTCGTTGTACTCGGGACGGAATTCGGATTAATACGTTTGTGCTAGATGCAACCGCCTCTCTTGATCGATTCATTAGTCAATTGACCAAGATGAATGGCGGTCGAGCATTTCACACAACGAATGATGAGCTGGGCGGATATGTCCTTGAAGATTTTATTGAGCGTCGTCAGCGTGTGACCCGCCGACGCGCCGGTTGAGCGCCTGTTTTCAACGAATTCTCCACTGAGGATTAGCCCCTTGCGTTCCGATAGGGTGCTGTGGGAGAATAACAACAACGTAATTTCAAGCGTGTAACGGGCTGGGTGACTGTTTCGCGCGGGGGATTTCACCCAAGTAATAGGACGGAGCGCGCATGTACGATCAGATCGGACCGACTGAGGATTGGCAAGATGATGCCAATTGCCTTGGTGTCGACCCTGATCTCTTCTTTCCTGAACGAGGAGCATCAACTCGTGAAGCAAAAGAGGTATGTCGGGGATGTGTAGTACGCGAAGATTGTCTTGAATTTGCCCTAAGAAATGGCGAGAAATTCGGTATTTGGGGCGGGCTTTCTGAACGTGAACGCCGACGTATTCGACGCCAACGAGCCCAAGCTGCTCGTGGTATCGTCGGTGCCTGAACTAATCAAACATCGCAGGGTGGTAGGATATTTCCATGCCTAGTGGTGCTGAATGGTTCATCGTTCTCCTAGTTGTTCTGCTCATTTTTGGTGGCTCACAACTTCCCAAGATGGCTCGAAATCTTGGTCGAGCGCAGCATGAGCTGAAAAAGGGTTTTGCGGAGGCGAACAAAGAGGCTGAGTCAGAGGACGAGTCCTCAAAATAGTTGGCACTCGGCCTGTCAGCTCAGGCCTCAGCCGAAGCGACATCTAATTTTTTGCGGCGAAGGATCCTGCGTCGTTCGCGTTCACTTGCGCCTCCCCACACCCCGTGTTCGATTCTGAATTCAAGGGCGTAGTCCAGGCACCGCTCTGCGACGGGGCACCGGTTGCAAATCGCTTGGGCACGCTCAACACCTGCCCCATCGCTGGGGAAGAAGACAGCAGGCGGATGAATACGACATTTGCCGTCTGACATCCATGCCGTGACCGATTCGGGGTCGTGAATCGTGATGCGACCGTACTGGTCGGTGGGGGTGTTCTTCATCGTTCCTCCTTTTGGGATGTGATGGTGAACGTTGCTATACAGTAACATATTCGTAATATTACGTCTAGTGTTTATTGGGACTAATTCGCTTTCATACCTTTTTCTTACATTTTTGTGACGCTCTCGCCGAGAGAGTTCACAACCGCATCTCGTCCTGGGTGTATGACCTCGTTAGACGTCTCGCAGCGCCGATAGGTTCCCGGAGCCTCTCTCGGTGTGCACGGCAGAACTGTGCTGCAACACAGATATGATCCACGAGATGAGTGACGTCGTAGAAGATTTCGCGCCAAAGGCCCATGCACGAATCGTGTACCAGGGCCCTGTTGCACCTCATTGGGAGGTTTACGCAGATTGGGGTGACTCGAAGTTGCTCGACTCCTTCCGAGCCCGTGCGTTAGCTCGACTTGTCCTGCTCACTGAAAACGATCCTCAGTTCCGACGTAATCGCGAGCGCATCAATCGTGATGCTGAGCGCGAACTCATCTCGCTCGAGTGGGACCTCGGACACCCTGAGGACGAGTACGGAAGCTGAACACCATGGAGGAGAGCCGTTTTCTCAACCGTGAGTTGAGCTGGCTCGACTTCAACGAGCGGGTGATGGATCTCGCCTTAGACCAGGCAGTTCCGCTTCTTGAACGAGTGCGCTTCGCCGCAATCGCCTCGGCAAATCTTGACGAATTTTTTCAGGTTCGGGTCGCTGCACTTCGTGACCAGATTGCTGCCGGTGTTGATGAGACCACCCCAGATGGTCGCACTGCCGTGCAACAGGTTGAGGCCATTGGCGAACGTGTTTCAGCATTCGTTCACACCCAAGAGACGCTTGTTCGAGAGGTTCTACTTCCTGAGTTGACTGCAAACGGCATTTCGATTCTTCAGTGGAAAGAACTTGACGAGCCGACCCGCGATCGGATGACAGAGTTTTACGAATCTCGGGTGCACCCGGTGCTTACACCGCTAGTCGTTGACCCTGGTCATCCATTCCCATACATCTCGAATCTTGCCCTGTCCGTTGCTGCGACTGTGGCTGACCCAGCGACTGCTGAGCGGCGCTTTGTCCGGTTAAAGATTCCGAATGTGTTCCCTCGTTTGATTGCGATTGGTGACGGCCGGTTCATCACTTCAGAGGAACTTATTGCAGCACACCTTCACCGTCTGTTCCTTGGAATGGTGGTGGAAGATTGGGCGACGTTTCGAGTCACCCGGAAAGCCGATCTTGCACTCGAAGAGGACGAAGCAGACGATCTTCTTCAAGCGGTCGAGGTTGAACTGCGCCGTCGTCGATTTAATCGTCCGGTGCGCCTCGAGGTTCACCGTTCGGTCAGCGAGGAAATCCTTCGGCTACTCGTTCGCGAGCTTGAGATTGATCCACGAAATGTGACAACCCATGCGACATTTCTCGATTTGACCTGCCTCAGTCAACTTACCGATCTCGACCGGCCAGATCTCAAATTCCGTCCCTGGGTCCCTGTGACGGCTGGACGCATCAACGCTGCCGAGGAGGCCGAACGGTCGCTGTTCGACGTCGTTGATGATCGGGCATTACTGCTGCACCATCCCTACGAAAGTTTTGCGAGCAGCGTCGAGGCATTTATCGCCCAGGCAGCGGATGACCCTTCGGTTCAGACGATCAAGATGACGTTGTATCGAGCTGGTGGTGACAGCCCGATTTTGAGGAGCCTGATACGTGCGGCAGAACGCGGTGTGCAGGTTGCCGTGCTCGTTGAAATTAAGGCTCGTTTCGACGAAGAAAACAATGTGGTTTGGGCGAGGCGCCTCGAGCGTGCTGGTGTCCATGTCGCCTACGGAATGGTCGGCTTAAAGACGCATTCAAAGGTGGTGCTCGTCGTGCGCGACGATGGCGAACGCCTGCGTCGGTATTGCCATATCGGTACTGGTAACTACAACTCGAAAACTGCTCGCTCATATGAAGACATTGGTTACATCACGAGTGATGATGCGATCGGTGACGACGTCGTTCAGTTATTCAACCACCTCACAGGATTCAGCCGGAATAACGATTACAAGACGTTGCTCGTGGCCCCCGAAGGCTTGCGTCCACAGCTCATTGACCTGATTGAACGTGAGATTGAATGTGGCACCGAAGGGGCCATCACCCTGAAATGCAATGCTCTCGCGGACCCGGTCATGATCGATGCGCTGTATCGGGCCGGTCAGGCTGGAGTGAAGATTGATCTCATCGTGAGAGGAATCTCATGTATCCGGCCGGGATTAGCCGGACTGAGTGAGAACATCACAGTTCGAAGCATTCTCGGCCGTTACTTGGAGCACAGTCGTATTTATCGATTCGAACATGGTGGTGACGATGGAGGCCCGCTCTATCTCATCGGCTCAGCCGATCTCATGCCGCGCAACCTTGAGCGTCGGGTTGAAGTCTTGGTTCCTATTCAGCATCCAAAGCATCGAGAGTGGCTTGACCAGGTAATTGCGTTTGACCTCTCAAATGAGGTCATGCACTGGAAGCAAGAATCCGATGGAACCTGGCAACGCGCCGGCGGGTCGGGCGATGCTCAACATGACTTGTATCAATGGGCAGCGGATCGCCAGCGTCCGCGCTGAGTTCATCCATCTTTCGCTCATCCACGCTTCGCTTGAACATGTGTTCACCTGAAGTTCACTTTGAACCGGCATTGCGTTCACCTTCGCCATTTACCTTCACTCCTGCACCTGTACTTCCTTGGTGCTTCCCCCGTGAACAATTGAATGGAGAACTACGTGAAACGATCCTCGAAGCGAATTGTTGCGCTACTTGCCGCATCATCTTTTGTGCTTGCTGCGTGTGGCGGTGATTCAGATACCGCAGATGCACCAGCCGAAGAGGCAGCAGCCGAAGAGGCACCAGCAGAAGATGCACCAGCAGAAGAGGCAGCAGCCGAAGAGCCAGCAGCCGAAGATATGGGCGATGTCGATTACGCCTCAGTGTCTGGAACGCTCATTGGTGCCGGCGCATCCTCGCAGAAGGCGGGAATGCTCGGTTGGCAGGTTGGATTCCAGTCAGTCGCTCCAAACGCCACTGTTGAGTATGACCCAATTGGCTCAGGTGGTGGCCGTAAGCAGTTCCTCGGTGGAGGATCGGACTTCGCTGGTTCAGACGCTGCATTGAAGGACGAAGAGTGGGAAGCCTCAAAGGCGGTCTGTGCAGGAGACCTTGGCGCGATCAATCTCCCTCACTACATCTCGCCAATTGCGATTCCTTACAACCTTCCGTCGATTGCGGGTGAAACCCTGAACCTTTCAGCCGATGTGATCGCTGGAATTTTTGCAAACAAGATCACCAACTGGACGGACCCAGCGATTGCAGCTGACAACCCTGGACTTGATCTTCCAGACCTCGCCATTAACCCAGTGCACCGTGCGGACGAGTCAGGAACCACCGAGAACTTCACCGACTACATGAGCCAAGCAGCTCCAGATGTGTGGACCTATGGCGCAATTGAGGCCTGGGATGCTGATGGTCCCGGTGGCGGAGAAGGTGGCCCTCAGACCGCAGGTGTTGTTGCTGCTGTTGCGGCAGGTGAAGGATCAATCGGTTATGCCGATGCTTCACAGATTGGTGACCTCCCTGCAGCTGCTGTCGGAGTTGCCGGCTCATTTGTTGAGTTCTCACCGGAGGCCGCTGGCCGCATCGTCGACTCCTCAGAGCGCACCGGTGGACGCAACGACTATGACTTCAAGATTGAGGTCAATCGAACACCGGACACAGCAGACACGTACCCAATCGCTCTCGTGTCGTATCACATCGTCTGCTTGCAGTACGAAGATCAAGCAACTGTCGATTTGGTGAAAGCGTTCATGACATTCGTCAGTTCAGATGTTGGTCAGGCAGCATCAGCAGCTTCGGCTGGCTCTGCTCCGATCTCCGACGAAGTTCAGGCCGAGATCGCGAAGTCAATTGCAGCGATCAGTGTCGCAGGCTGACGTCACAACGTTGACGTAGTAATTCGAACTAAGACTGGGGCAGGGGCAATGTTCCTGCCCCAGTTGTTCGTTTAGGCTGTTGTTAATCAAACTTTTCTTGGAGTTACCCCTCACTGTGTCGCCTAGCAAACAATCCGAACAGAACCTCAAGCGATCGGAGTCGCTCGCGGATCGGCTGTTCTCTGCAGTTTCGAGGTCATCCGCAATCAGCATTCTGCTCGTCTTGACGGGTGTCGCAGTCTTTCTCACCGTTGTTGGATGGTCGGGAATTTTCGGTGATATCGAAGGGATGTCGGGTAGCGACACCTTCTTGGAATATGTCGGCCCCCTCGTCTTCGGTACCGTCTACGCAGCGACGCTTGCGCTACTCATCGCTACACCCCTCGCATTTGCGGTCGCCCTCTTTATCAGTCATTACGCGCCGCGGCGGCTCGCACAAACACTCGGCTACGTTGTCGATCTTCTTGCTGCGATCCCAAGCGTGGTCTTCGGAATCTGGGGCATCACTGTGGTGGCTCCGCTGCTATCGAGAAACGTATACCCGTGGGCGAATGACAACTTGAGTTTCATTCCATTCTTCTCGGGAACTGCATCAACAAGTGGTCGAACCATGCTGACCGCTGGAATTGTGCTTGCGATGATGATTCTTCCAATCATCACAGCGATCTCTCGTGAAGTCTTTCTGCAAACTCCTCGACTTCACGAGGAAGCTTCGCTCGCGCTTGGGGCAACGAAGTGGGAGATGATTCGTCAAGCGGTTATCCCATATGGCCGATCTGGTGTGATCAGCGGTGCAATGCTTGGCCTCGGTCGCGCCCTTGGTGAAACGATGGCAGTTGCCATCATCCTGTCGCCGAGCGACGGGTACTTCTGGAGCATTCTGACCAATCAGAACTCGAACACCATTGCATCAAACATTGCGCTGAAGTTCCCCGAGGCGTACGGCCTTGACGTCAATCGGCTGATTGCGACAGGTCTTGTGCTCTTTATGTTGTCGTTTGCTGTGAACGTTCTCGCTCGTCGGGTGGCGAATTCTGGGTTCTCAGGGGCGGCAGGATGACAGTGACATCAGAATCTGCAATGACAGCGGCACCGTCATCGCTGACAACCGGGAAGATGCCGTCGTGGATGCCGGGAGCAATCTGCGGGCTGTCAATCGTTGTCGGCGTAGTTGGCGTCTACTCGATTGGTGGTTTCAAGTGGGGATGGATGGCGATCGTCGCTGCCCACCTATACCTACTGTTGGTCACCGTTGCGTCACGAATAATCGAAGACCGTCGACAGGCAGTTGATCGTGCCATGCGAACGGTCGTGACAATCGCGTTTACAACCGTGACCATCCCATTGATTTCTGTGTTTTGGACAGTGATCACCAAAGGCATTTCGAGGTTTGATCGAGATTTCTTTTTTGGGACGATGCGAATTACCCCCGAAGACATGCTTGCCCAGATGGAAGGGGCGCAGGTTGGTGGTGCACTCCATGCAATGGTTGGAACGCTGATCATCACCGCTATCGCTGCGATCATCTCGATTCCACTTGGCTTACTGACAGCGATTTATCTCGTTGAATATGGCGAAGGAAAACTCGCAAACGCGACAACACGCCTGGTCGACGTGATGACAGGCATTCCATCGATCGTTGCGGGGTTGTTCGCCTATGCGGTGTTTGAGTTAATTCTTGGGCCCGGTACGCGATCAGGTATCTCTGGTGGCGTCGCGCTGTCGTTGCTCATGACTCCAGTGGTCGTTCGCTCATCGGAAGAAATGCTCCGACTTGTCCCAAACGAACTTAGAGAGGCATCTCTTGCGCTGGGAGTTGCTAAGTGGAGAACAATTCTCAAAGTGGTGTTGCCGACGTCGGTTGCCGGTATCACGACTGGAATTACGCTCGCCATCGCCCGAGTGATTGGTGAAACAGCACCGCTACTTGTGACAGCCGGCATCGCCCAGGACCTCAACCTCAACCCGTTCAGTGGCCGCATGACCACACTCCCGGTGTACTCCTACTACGAGTATGTGCAGCCAGGGGTTCCACCAGAAACTGGCATTGCGCGTGCGTGGGGTTCGGCTCTTGTGCTTGTGATGATCGTCGCAGTGCTGTTCACCATCGCAAAAATTCTTTCTCATGCGTTGAAGCCGAAAGGACTCAAATGAGATTCGCATTCGTGAACTATTTCCAACTCGCACCGCAGGCAGCGGTTATCAACAGAAGGTCGCATCCATGGAATCAGTGATCGCCGTCGACAACCTCAAGATTTATTACGACAAATTTCTCGCGGTCCGTGACGTAACAATGAAGATCGCTCCTCAGTCGATCACCGCGCTCATCGGTCCATCTGGCTGTGGGAAGTCGACCTTCCTCAGGTCGCTCAACCGAATGCATGAAGTCATTCCTAAGGCGCGTGTGGATGGTCAAGTGCTGCTCAATGGTGAAGACATCTATGGGCCCGGGGTAGACCCGGTAACTGTTCGACGTCGTGTCGGCATGGTGTTCCAGAGGCCAAATCCATTTCCAACGATGTCAATTTACGAGAACGTCGTAGCTGGAATGAGGCTCAACGCGAACCGAATGAGCAAGGCTGAAGCAGACGAGGTTGTTGAATGTTCGCTCGTTGGCGCAAACCTCTGGGATGAAGTGAAAGACCGGCTCGACAATCCTGGTTCAGGACTTTCAGGCGGTCAACAGCAGCGGCTGTGCATTGCACGGGCGATCGCAGTAGAGCCAGAGGTGCTATTGATGGACGAGCCATGTTCAGCACTTGACCCAATTTCGACGATGGCGATCGAGGCGCTTATGGAGGAACTTAAAGAGCGGTTCGCCATTGTCATCGTGACCCACAATATGCAGCAGGCAGCTCGCGTCAGCGAACGAACAGCGTTCTTTAACATCGACGGCCCAGGTCAGCCGGGCCACATCGTTGAAATGGATCTCACCGAAAATATCTTTTCGAATCCGCGTGAGAAAGCCACGTCGGACTATGTCACAGGAAGGTTTGGCTAATGAACGATGTACGAGCCAGGTTCCACGAGGACCTCGAACACATTCGTAAACAGGTCTCGACGATTGGCGCATACATCGTTGAACTCATTCCTCGGGTCACTGACATCATGTTGTCGAGCGACCTTCAATCAGCTGAGGAAGTCATCAAGGGTGATGCGATGATTGACGCGCGAGTTCTTGAGACCGAGGAACTCATCTTGAAAGTGTTGGCGCTCCAATCGCCGGTCGCAGGTGACTTACGAGAAGTGACGTCTGCACTAAAGATCATTGCAGACATGGAACGTTCAGCCGACCTGGCGTGCAACATTTGCAAGGCTGCTCGTCGAATTCATGGCTACGAGATGGATCCGAAGTTGCGGGGATTAGTGCAGAAGCTCGGTGATCAGGCAACAAAGGAATACCGCAAGGCTGTCGACTCATTCGTGCACCGTGACGTCATGGAATCTGCCGCTCTCGGCGACATTGATGAACTGCTTGATGATCTGCACCGGCAATTCCTTCAGCAGATCATTGAAAGCCATGCGGCGCAGGCAATCGATTTGCAGGTTGCAGTTCAACTAACGCTGGTCGCTCGCTTCTACGAACGACTGGGTGATCACGCAGTGAACCTTGCAAATCGTGTCAGGTTTATCGAAGAGGGCCACCTACCTGAACTTCACGTTTCCCATCGGGAACTTGAAGAAGAGGTGGGGCCCACAACTGCACCAGATAGTTCAACCTGACTCGATGGCGAGATGAACATCTTTCTCGTCGTCTCGGCGCTATTGATTGGTGGGTGTGTTGGTGCCATAGCTCGGGGGTCTCGGGATCGTTCGAAGGTGGAGCCAGCGGTTCCAACAACGCTGAAGCAGGAAGTTCCACGTGGTACCGACCTGCTTGAACTTCTTCCAATTCCGCTAGCGGTGTACGACGAGGTCGAGCGCCGTGTGAGAAAGAACCGGTCGCTTTCGAAACTCGTCTCAGGCTCAACCGCTGTCTTGCTCGATGATGCGGTTGACAACGCAATGCGCAAAGCAATTGACGGTGAACCGGTGGTTGAAACACACACCTTCAACGGCCCTCCGATGCTCGTTTGTGAAGTTCGAGCGGGGAGCCTTGATGGAAGTGGGGCGTACGTCGTGGTTTCTGATATCACCGATAAGACTCGGACCGAGTCAATGAGAACTGACTTTGTTGCCAACATCAGTCACGAGTTAAAAACCCCTGTCGGAGCTGTTGCGGTCCTCGCAGAGGCATTGCTCGGAGAAACTGACCCAGCGGTAATTGATCGACTTACTCAGCGCATGCTGGCTGAATCAGAACGCGCAGCAAGAACAATTGACGACCTGCTTGAACTTTCTCGTGCTGAGGAGGGGAAGATCGATAGCAAGGTGTCGCTGAAGATTGATGCTCTCTTGCAAACGGTTCGGGAGCGATACGAAGAGGCTGCTCGACAGCGAGATATCGAGATCGTAATTGAGTCTTCCAATGTGTGCGCTGTGCTCGGCAATCGTGAACAGTTGGCGTCTGCGCTTGGAAATTTGGTTGATAACGCAGTGAAATATTCCCTTGACGGAGGGCGGGTGACGCTTCGGAGTCGAGCAGAATCTGAGTCGGTTGTGATCGAGGTATGTGATTCTGGAGTAGGTATCCCGCAGCGAGACCTTGACCGAATCTTCGAACGGTTCTATCGGGTTGACAAAGCTCGTAGTCGAGGGACTGGAGGCACCGGACTTGGGCTTGCCATTGTTCGTCACGTGGTGACAAACCATGGAGGAACAGTTGAAGTGTCATCGGTCGAAGGCGAAGGAAGCTGCTTTCGATTGAGATTCCCACTGGAGCACATCAGATGAGTGAGGCACATATTTTTGTTGTCGAAGACGAAGAGTCATTTGTTGACGCTCTTGAGGTCGGCCTTGGCCGGGAGGGGTTTGCGGTCAGCGTTGCCCGCGACGGTTTCGAAGCCCTCGAGAAATTTGATGATGTCAACCCAGATCTAGTTTTGTTAGACGTCATGTTGCCTCGGGTGACGGGCATCGAGGTCTGTCGCCAACTGCGCCAAAAGAGCAATGTTCCGATCATCATGGTGACAGCAAAATCAAGTGAAATTGACACGGTCGTTGGGCTCGAGGTGGGAGCAGATGACTACGTTGCTAAGCCGTATCGAATCCGTGAACTCGTTGCTCGAATTCGGGCAGCTTTGCGCCGTCAGGCGGGTGACAGCACAGGAGAAATTCCCCGACCGTCAGCAACGTCCCTTGTCGTTGGTGATGTCGAACTCAACGATGATGAACACACCGTGAGCGTTCGAGGCGAGAGTGTTGCAATGCCGCTCAAGGAGTTCGACCTCTTGCGCCTATTGATGTCCAATGTTGGGCGCGTGATGACCCGCGAACTCCTCATCGATCGAGTGTGGGGCTCGGATTATTTCGGCGACACAAAGACTCTTGATGTCCACATCAAACGGATTCGGGCAAAGGTTGAGCCCGACCCCACCAACCCCAGCCGGATTGTGACCGTTCGAGGAGTTGGCTACAAATTTGAACGTCCGACTGACTAATCCCCAGTCGCTGTCTACGATGTTCGCTGTGCCCGAGCAACGCCAGCAAGGCCGGTTTCATTCATTAGCAATCACGCATGCAGTGATGACTGCGGGTGAAGCCTCGATGGTGGTTGCACTTGCTGATTCGTTCTTTTTCGATGTTGATCTCGATGCAGCGCGATCGCGACTGCTTGCGTTCTTAATTGTCGGGTTCGCGCCATTTCTGATGGTCAACGCGAAATTGGGGCCAATGATCGACCGACTGCGAGGCGGCCGCCGGGCGATGGTCATTGGACTTAGCCTTGCTCGAGTAGCAGTTCAGGTGGGAATGATCTTCACTGCGAACGGGCTTGCTCTCTTTCCGTTTGTGTTTGCCGCACTAGTGCTTCAAAAAACATACGCAGTCACAAAACAAGCGATTGTCCCGTCGGTTGTGCGAGATACAAGCGACCTCGTTGAAGCAAATTCAAAACTCGGCCGCATCGCAACCCTTACAGGCGCAGCGGCAGTGATTCCCGCTGCCGCTATCCAGCAGGTGCTCGGTACCGGAGCGACGTTGTTCTACGGTGCGGTGTTTTTCGTCGCAGCGGCATTTCTCGCCACTCGCTTACCTCAAGCACGATCGAGCCAATCAGTGAGTGAGTCGCAACTGGAAGTTGGTGAAAAGAGTTCTGATGTCCATGTCGGGTGGATTGCAATGACGGTGCTCCGCTTCGCCCAAGGTTTTACCCTGTTCCAGGTTGCGCTGTGGTTCAGAGCCTCCGCAGCACCACAGGTGTGGCTTGCCGCTGCTGTGGGCCTCGGTGCGCTTGCACCGTTCGTCGGAAACACGGTTGGTCCATGGCTGCGGCGCAGGACCAACGTCGAAAAGATGCTCGCTGCGTCCCTTGCTGTTCCTGCAGTTGCGGCAGGAGGAGCTGTATTTGTTGGGGGCTACGCGATGGGTGTGCTGCTGTCCATCCTTGTCAACCTCTCGGGCAGTATCGGCCGACTTGCCTTCGAATCAATCGTTCAACGAGACGGCTCTGAGCGCAGTCGAGCAGCGACTTTCGCATGGTTCGAGACCCGGTTTCAATTCGGCTGGGTCGCAGGGGCGGCCGTCCCGATCCTCATTGAGATGTCGGGAGTGGTTGGGATTAGCTACCTAGCTGCGGTTCTTCTTGCCGCATCAATTTCGTATGTCGCTGGAGCTCGGCCATTCAACTCGGGCCAAATGCTTACGACTCATTAACTCGAGCGAGCCACAAACCGGGTGCTTCGATCTCGCTTGGCGTTGGGCATCGGTCTGTGCCAGAGAGCAACATTTCGATCGCATCATTGTCTCCGACTCGATCGACCACGCCCTGCACGAATTGTTTTCCTCGACGCACTTGGTCGTCGTCAAGGCGAATTCCAAGCAATCTGTGAACAAACAGATCTGATGGAGATTGTTCAACTCGCTGCCGCCGAACTGCTTCGGCAATTCGGAGCGCCGAGCCGCCAACAACCCTGACCGATACCGCATCGACAATCCAGTCAGTGAAACCAACAACTGCTGCGACTGCGGCATCAAGTCGCGGTTCCATCTCACGTTGCTCTGCAGAACTCACCGCCCCCAACAGGATCGTTGGGTCACCAAGCGTTTGTTGTATTGCTTCCATTGGATCACCAGCAGACGGATCGAGTCCACCAAGTTTCTCCATCACTGCATCTGGGTCAGGACGAAATGCAGCAACATATTGTCGGACCATTGTCGAAAGCGGCAATGAAAAATTCGCAGACCCAAGAACGATGTGACCTGCAAACTCATGCGCAAGCACCCAGAGTCGCATCTCGTCGGCCGGAATTTCCCATTGCTGCGCAAACGCATCGATATTCGAACCAACTAACTTCAGCCGAGCATCGCTGCGAGGAATTGGCAGATCGTGGATGCCAAAGCTTCGTTGCGCCAGATCGCCCACCATTGAGCCGACCGCCATCCCGAGCATTGCTGGAGCCATCATCTTTGACAGCCCCGCCATCATCTGTGCCATTGGATCGGTTGCATCATCTTCGGTGGTATCACCGCCGCTGAGGGCAGTCGCAAGATCAGTAAATAGTGGGCGATATGAATCGAGCGTGTCGGCTGCCCATTGAGAGCGGCTGAGGGTCACCACCCCGACACCAGCGAGGTCGGATCCGGTGAGGTCCCCGACGTGCATCTGCGCGATCGGCACCAGTGCCTCAAGTGCCATTCGTGACGCGGGGTCAACATTTGGCTCCTGTTCACCTCCTGTGGCACCAAGTTGTGCGAATTGTCTTGCTGCATCCCAATTAATTGGACCTTGGCCCGACATTGCTTTGGCGATGTCTCCCAGAAATGGAATACCTCGGAACGGATCTTCAGGCTGCGGTTCAGGGGTGTCGGCCATACCTTTGATGCTAGGCACATCTGAGGCGGGTAACGTCGCCGAGGTGGAGAAGAAGGTGCTCATTCGTGAAGGAGCAACGGTTCTCTCGCGTCGTGTCATTGATCGGTTGAATGCCTGCGAGGGACTCGAGGTCGTCGGACTCGATACGGGTTCTGCTGATGTGATTGTTGATCTTCGTGTCGGTGATCACGATGGTCTTGCCCGTCGTCGTTCGAGCGCAACTGTTGAAGGTGAAGCACTCATGGACGAAGTTCGCCGGGTCGATGCTCAACGGGTAGTGATGCTGTCCTCGTCGCTTGTGTATGGTCCACATCCGAATAGCCGGATTCCTCTGACAGAGGATGAGGTCGTACGGCCAGAGGCAACATTTGTATTTGCCCGACAACTTGCCGCAGTTGAGCATGTGCTTGATCGTTGGCGACGTGGTTCTTCCGAACGGTCGGTGGCGGTACTTCGGCCTACGGTGACCATGGGCCTCGGAGCATCCTCGTCATTAGCTAGGGCGCTTGCAGCAGGTTCGGGTCGCCGACTAGGTGACGAAGAGCCTGCAGCACAATTCCTACATATCGATGACCTTGCGGCCGCCGTCGAGGCTGTTGTGGTTTCCGAGTTTGATGGTGTCGTCAACGTGGCGCCAGACGGATGGATTCCAGGTGATCGAGTTCGAGCGCTTCTTGGCCGGCGGTGGAGTATTCCGGTTCCGCAATGGGTCCGTGAACAACTTTGGGCGTTGCAATGGCGGTTTCAGAGAGGTCCGATTCCGCCGGGCCTTGGTCCGTACACGAATGCGAGCTGGGTCGTTGCAAATGATCGATTGAGAGAATTGGGCTGGAGCCCGACAGTCACGAATGAGCAAACCTTTGTGGAAGGAACCGAAGACCCTTGGTGGGTTTCGATCACACCCAAACGGCGGCAAGAACTCGCTCTGGCTGGAGTAGCGACAGCGATTGTGCTTGCGGTTGGAGGACTTGTCGCAATTGCATTCCGATCATTACGAAACGCAGCTCACCGTTAACCCAACGCGGTGATAACGAGCGCTGCTGCAAGTGCAGCGATCATTGAGCACGTGCCGACAACCAGTGCGACCACTTTGAGGCGCCTACTTGGTGGTTCAGCTGCAAACAGAATGCGATGTTCTGCCGAAATCTCGGCTGGATGACGCCATTCGCGCTCATGGGGAGGAGGAATGAGGTCCACGGACATCCGACTGTAGTAACTGTTGAGACCAATCTGCGGTCGCGCCCCCTTCTGAGGACTACCATTCAACCTGTGCCTCATTCAAAACGTGATGACAATTGGTTTGACGTCACGTCTGACGTGTTGAACGCCGGGGTAGCGCATGACTGGGCGATTCGACCCGACTGCGGAGCGGTGACGTTATTTTCAGGGACGGTTCGGGACCACGCAGAAGGTCGAGACGATGTTGTTGCCCTGACGTACGAGGCCTACGAAGAAAAGACCATTGAGGCATTCGCTGCAATCACAACAGAACTCCGAAGCCGTTGGACCGACGTCGGCCGGGTCGTGATGTGGCATCGCATTGGTCGTCTCGAGTTGTCTGAGGTGTCAGTGATCGTTGCGGTGTCGTCTCCGCATCGGCCCGTTGCGTTTGAGGCCGCAAGATTCGCGATCGATGCGCTGAAGGTCTCCGCTCCAATTTGGAAGCATGAGGAATGGTCTGAAGGTGCAGACTGGGGAACTGGGGCTTCTCTCATTGAGGACCCGCGCAACGTTTCGTCGGAGTCGAACTGAGATGTCGCTGCTAATCATTGCGGCAGCAATCATGGCCCTTGCGTTGTTGCTGATCATTCGAAGAACAAAACGAAGCGATGATGCGGTCTCCGACTTTAGACGGCAGATCAATGCATTGTCGTCAGATGCACGCAAGAACGTGACCGACCGGGTTCGCCAAATCTCTGAAGACGCACCCGAAGATGAGCAAGGTGAACCCAATGGCCCGTGACCTTGCGATCGACCTTGGAACAGCAAACACCCTTGTCTATATGAAGGGCAAAGGGATCGTTCTCAATGAACCGTCGGTGATTGCACTCAACCGTCAAACTGGTGAAGTTCTTGCCACAGGTCGTGAAGCTTGGCAGATGATCGGCCGAACCCCCGGCTACATCGTGGCCGTGCGGCCGCTTCGCGGAGGCGCGATCACCGACTTCGAAATCACTGAGCGAATGATTCGTTTGCTGCTGCAGCGAGTTGGCGTCAGTCGGTTTACGAGACCCAAGGTCGTGATTTGTGTTCCCTCGGCAATTACTGAGGTTGAACGTCGAGCGGTGACAGACGCAGCTCGCCGAGCCGGTGCCGCAGACGCAAACCTGATTGAACAGCCGATGGCGGCAGCGATTGGCGCCGACCTCCCGATCGATGAACCCGTTGGGAATATGGTGATCGACATTGGCGGCGGCACGAGCGAAACAGCGGTGATTTCTCTCGGTGGCATCGTTGCACTCGAAGCTGTTCGTGTTGGATCTTTCGATATCGATGCTGCAATCCAGAATCACATCAGGCGCGAACACGGAATTGCGATCGGCGAACGCACAGCAGAAGAAATCAAAATTGCAATTGGCTCAGCAGCTGAAACCGTTGACGAAGCCACTGCTGAGGTGCGAGGGCGAGACCTGATGTCGGGTCTGCCGAAGACGGTGGTGCTCACTCCTGAAGAGATTCGTGATGCGATTGAGGACCCGGTGTCATCAATCGTTGCGTCGGTGGTTCGCTGCTTAGCCAAGGCGCCTCCCGAGTTATCGCAGGATTTTCTCGTAAGAGGTATGTACCTCGTTGGCGGTGGAGGTTTGCTACGCGGACTTGCTGCCCGAATTGAACGCGAGACAGATGTCCCTGTTCGAATGTCGAATGTGCCGTTAGAGGCTGTTGTGCTCGGAGCCGGTCATGTGATCGAGCACTATGACGCCCTGAAAGGCATGTTCATGGGAGTCCGACGCTAACGACATCACCGCCAGCGGTTGCAATCACAATTTCGCCCCGGTGGTCTCGCTCAATTGCTGTTGGGGATGCAACCTCGGCAAGTTTGATGTTGGTGCCGGTGATGTAGTTGTACCCGCTGATGGCGCCGGTGCAGTAATCGCCGTAGATGTACCAGCCCCAAAGATCGTCAATGAGTTCTCCTCGATAGACGACACCGCCAGTGATTGAGCATGCTCCATCGTCGTGCGGGTAAGTAAAGACCGGTTCAATCTCAGTCGATCGTGGGTCGGGAGAAACATCGGTATTAAATGCAGCCACTCCCTCGGACGAACTCCAACCGAAGTCGACACCTTTTCCTCCAATGAGGTTGTCGGCTGCTTCAACCCGATTGATTTCCTCATGTTCTCCTTGACCAACGTCCGCGATCCAAAGGTCGGCGGTGACGGGGTCAACATCGATTCGCCAAGGGTTGCGCAGGCCACTTGACCAGACCTCGCCGAGGGCTATCTCAACGTAGGGATTATCGCGAGGGATGGAATACCCACCGCCTGCAAGAGGGTGAATACGAAGCAGTTTTCCTAATGGATCATCCAGATTGTGAGCATGGCGTTGAGGATCACCACCTGAGCCGCCATCGCCCACGGCGATGAGAAGGCTTCCATCTGAGAGCACCTCGAGATCACCGCCGTTGTGGTTACCGTACGGCTGCGAAATTGTCATGATGGTGACCAAGCTGTTCGCATCAAAGGAACCATCGGCTGTTCGTGTCACCGCAGCGATGACGGTATCGCCCTCGGCACCCTCGTCAGTTGAGGTGAAGTTGAGATAAATCGTGCTGCCATCAAGTGAAAGTGCCGCTCCAAGTAGCCCCTGCTCACCGTTCTGCTTTGTGAGATGTGAGATGTTGAGAACTTCAACGGGTTCAGACTCAGCAAGGCTGAAGATGATGCCGCGTTGTTCAACCGCAAGCAGTCGATCTGCGAGGGGGTCAGCAACGAGATCACTTAACGATGCAAGCGACGCACTGACCGCAACACGAAGAGTCGGTTGTGATTCAGTTGGTTCGGGGGAGCGAACTACTTCGGTTGGAGCAGTCGTCGATGATGGCACAAGTGTCGTTGCGACTTCATCTGAGGTGGTAAGAGCACCAGAGATCGTTGGAGTTGATGGGTCTGCTGAAGAGCCGCAGGCAACGACCAATGTTGTTAAAGCGACTATCTCAGCGAGTCTGTGAGTCATCGCTCGAGTCTGATGAGACCCTCTTGGACGACGTTAATTGCAAGGTGGCCATCGGCGTTATAAATCGATCCGGCGGCGAGACCGCGTGCGCTCGACGAAGAAATTGCATGCTGCTCGTACAGCAACCAATCATCGGCACGGAACGGCCGGTGGAACCACATTGCGTGATCGAGCGATGCCATCTGAACGCCATCGAACCAGTTGCGCCCATGAGGAAGCAGGGTGGTGTCGAGCAATGTCATATCGCTTGCATACGTCACGATGCAGGCGTGCAAGGTTGGATCAGAGGGCAACGTGCCGTTGGCGCGCATCCACACCTTTTGACCGTTTGTTGGCTGGTTGCTGCGCGACATTGGATCGCCGTTCACGTACCGCACGTCAATTGGTCGCGGAGTGTCATACATCGGACCGATTTTGTCTTTGTATGGCTCCATCCGTTCTTGGAAGTTCGGCAGGCTCTCCGGTGGAGGAACATCGATTGGGGCAGGGTTGTGGTGATCGAGCCCAGATTCTTGGTCGTGGAAACTTGCCTGAAGGTTGAAAATGGCGCGGCCATGTTGGATAGCAACGACGCGACGTGTCGAAAAGCTTTTGCCATCACGAATTCGATCGACCTCGTAGACGATTGGAACCTTCGGGTCACCGGGACGAAGAAAATACGCGTGGAGCGAATGGACAAGCCGCCCTGGTTCCTCAATTGTTCGAGCGGCGGCGACAAGAGCTTGACCTGCAACTTGACCACCAAACACTCGCTGGCGATCTTCGTCTGGTGAAAGGCCACGGAACAAGTTGACTTCAATCGGCTCGAGGTCGAGAAGAGTGATGAGTTCGTCTAGCGCTTCTTGCACAACTCCATCCTGCCATCACATAGCCTTCATTTGTGCAATTGGATGATGAGAAGCGACGAGTACTTGCCGAAACGAAGGGGTTCATGCCGGACGACGAAGGCGAAGCACTCTTTCTCGCCGCACAACAGGTCTGCAAGTCGTCGGTTTCAGGCCCAATTGTTGAAATTGGTTCGTACTGTGGTCGCTCCACGATCTGGCTTGGAGCAGCTGCCCAATCGGCCGGGCGCTTAGTAGTCACCGTTGATCATCATGGGGGCTCCGAGGAGACCCAGGCTGGATGGGAACATCACGATCCTGATGTTGTCGATCCTCTGACGCAGAAGATGGACACATTGCCCTTTCTTCGCCGGACACTGTTTGACGCCGAGCTCGAAGACACGGTCATTGCCGTAGTTGGTGCCTCGCCGAAGGTCGCATCGGTGTGGAGCCACGAGATTGCAATGCTCTTCATCGACGGTGGTCATGGCGCTGAACACGCTGCAGCTGACTATCGGTCGTGGGTGCCGCATGTTGCGAGCGGTGGTGTTCTTGCGATTCACGATGTGTTCGCTGACCCAATGGAGGGTGGCCAAGCCCCGCATGACGAGATTTATCGGCCAGCTCTCGATTCGGGAGCGTTCGTCGAGATATCGGTAACTGGCTCCCTACGGCTACTCCGCAGGGTGTAGCGGAAGCCCGTGGCGTTCAAGAATCATGAATGTCACAGCTGACACCGCCATGATCGCTGCGCCGACTAGTCCGAGCAGTTGCGGGCTTACCGCAAACATCGCTCCACCAACGAGTGGCCCAATGACTCTCCCGCCGGCCATGTAGGCCTGGGCATCTCCCGCCCGTTCAGCCGGGTATTTCGAGTGGCTTGCCAGCACCGAAAACGCTGCTGGTACCGCCATCCAGAAGAAAAATCCCCACGATGTCACCGCGAGGGCAAATGCAATTGGGTGGTGGGCGAATCCGAGAGTGATCGCACAAATTGCAGTGCAAAGAATCCACCACCCCGCATGGCGACGAGTTCCTGAGTATCGCGATGACGGAATTCCAGCGATTGAGTTACACGAGTAGACGAGAGAGACGAGCAACGCTGACATTCCAATATGGCTTCGGCCAATGCTGTTAGAAAACACGAACACGGAGCTTCCCCCGAGTGTGAAACATCCGAGAGCGAACATCGCAATGAGTGCAGATCGAGTTGGTCGATGGCGTTCAGTTCGAACTCGCTCGATTGAGGTCAAGCGACTCGTGTGAACAAAGAGCAATGGGACGAGATGAATGATGCCAAGTGCAATGAAGAGAGCATCGGTCCCGAATCGATCGAAGAAGATTCCAACTGCAGGGGAACCAATGGTTCCAATCACTGGGCCGATCACGGCGATATCGCCTGTGCGGGAATCATCCCCGAAGACCTCTGCCCAGGCCAGCCACGCAATCGTTCCAAGCGCAATGCCATTGACGAAACGCAGGCCGATGAGAGGACCAAAGGCAACGAGTCCTGAACCAAAATTCGCGATGAATCCGAGCAGGATGGCGGCGACCATAAGTTTTCGGCGCGGCCGAAACACCCGGCCCGAGCCCCAAGAACCGATGACAAAACCGAATAGCTGCGCGCTTGAGATCAGACCAACGCGATCGACGCTGATGTCAGCGTTTTCGGATAATCCTGTGATGAGAAATGGCGTAGCAGTGAACACAAGCGTGCTGACTGCAGATGCGGCAAAGACCACCGGCGGAACGCGCGGGCGCAGGGTTGCGAGCGCACGTATCGGGGTCTGGAACATCGGTTATGCCGCAGCTGCAAGATCTGCTTTAGCTTCAGCGATGAGGTCTCGAACCTGCTCACGCAACGTGTCTACGTCCTCAAGGGTCAGTCCTGCCGTTGGTATTGGATCGAGAATCTGGACAACCGCATCACAGCGCCCAAACCGCCAGTCATGTTTGATCAGAGCATTACGGGTTCCGTGAACGACGAGGGGAAGTATTGGGGCCTGTGCCTCAATCGCAATTTTGAATGCTCCGTCTTTGAATGCTCCGAGGTCGCCACTTGCACTCCGAGTGCCCTCGGGAAACAGCATGACTGACGTCCGAGTTGAAAGCCGCTCTGCCGCCTCTGTGTACACATGAGCACCTGCACCCTTTGCTCCACGGACAAGCTTGATATCACGAGAGAGCATGAGGAGAAAACCGACGATTGGGATCTTGAAGAACGCGCTCTTGGCAACCCATTTCATTTCGATTGGGATCTGAGAAATCGCAAGCATGTCAACAAAACTCTCGTGATTCGAGACAACGACGTAGGGAAGCCTGGGATCGTTTGGAACATTTCCACGAACGGTGAATGTCCAAAGTGGATTCAAACGACCGTGGACACGAGCGACCGCTCTAAACGTGTAACCGGCCCAGTACGCGCCACGATCAAATGGCATTGTGACAACCCTGATCAGCGCCACCAGTGGAACCAAGCCGAGGAGGAGAACGCCGAGGGAAAACCACGCCCACATCGATATCACTGTTCGGGCGAGGGTTGAATCAAGAGCTCGAGTCACGTGTCGAGTGTACGACGGTGGCCCCGCTCGTCTTGGGACGGTTAGCAATCGATCGGATTTGCGATATCAAATCGGAACAGCGCACTCGCTGGTGACGACTGGCAAATACTGTCGGCCGCGAGAATGACCGCAGCGGCCGTATATGACGTGTGCTCTTGATCGGGGAACACAATGTGATCTGGATGCACAATTCCAGTCCAGTACGAACCATCGGAGCGACGGTGACGTCGGGTCCATTTGAGCAGTTGACTAGCGGTGTCGATGTCTCCAACTGCGGCGTACGAAATAGCGGTCTCTGCTGTTTCTGAAGCAGTCACCCAAGGTTCATCGCTCACGCATCGAGTGCCAAGTTCTCCCATGACGAACGTGTCCCAACCGGAGGACAGGCGATCGGTTGCTGAGGAGCCGGTGAGAGCGCCAGTGAGAACTGGGTAGTACCAGTCCATTGCCCAGCGGGATTTGTCTTCAAAACACTCAGGCCGGTCGTTGATCGCCTCGCGCATGATGTCGGCGGCAGTCACCCAAGTGGTGGCATCTTCGCCGATAAGAGATGCGAGTACTGCACCACACCGGAGAGCATGTTGAATACTGGAGGTGCCTGTAAGGAGGGCATAGTCCCACGGCTGAGCATCTGGTTCGACGGCCCACAGCACAAGACCGTCATCTCGCTGATGTGACAACACCCAGTCCAACGCCGATTTCACCATCGGCCACCGACGTTCGATGCGGAGACCGCGTTCATCATCACTGGATGCGCGCAGCACGTGATGAAGGACACCTGTCGCAATGTATGCGCATACGTTGGTGTCCAGTTTGGACTCTGAAACAGTTGAGTCGTTGTTGCCATCGGCGACGTAGTAATTGTGCCAAGCTCCATCCGGTCGTTGGATCTTCGCCAGCCAGTCGTATGCGAGTGCGGCTTCTGCTGAGCGGCCAGCAACATCGAGCGCCATCGCAGATTCAACGTGATTCCACGGGTCGCAGTGTCCACCCGGAAACCAAGGGATCATTCCTGATGATTGCTGCAGTGAAACGAGATGCTCTGCTGATTCTGCGATTTCGCCAGATGTGATGACACCTGGAAGATGTGGAATGTCGTACCCGTGAGGTGCCGTCATGGAATGACCTTCGTGCCGTACACGATTCGACTCTTGCCGAGGACTGGTGCAAGCAATTTTTCCGCAACAGCAAGTGAGGTTGGCTGCTCAATAATCTCGCGTTCAAGCAGTTTCCGGTAACGAGTAACGAGAGGATGATCATCGTTCTTCACCCCGACTGCGCATTTCAGCCACCAGTACGGGGAATGGAGAGCATGCGCCCGGTGACCGCCCGTGATATTGAGGCCAGCCGATCGAAGCTTCGCTTTCAACTCGGTTGCGCTGTAAATGCGAACGTGACCGCCCGGGCTCTTCGGGGCGTGGTACTCATCGGACAGCCACCAGTTGATGGTCTCTGGTAGCTGAGCTGGAACTGTGGCAGCAAAACGTCCTCCTGGTCTTAACACTCTCACCATCTCTGATAGCGCAGACCGATCATCTTGAATGTGTTCGAGGACCTCTGACGTAATGACGACGTCGAAGCTTCCATCAGCGAATGGAAGGTTCGTGGCGTCTCCCCGGAGGACTCCGAGCGACCCCTCGGCCGGTATTTCGCCGGCATCGAGCATCGCGCCAAGAGTGTGGCGGGTCTGTACAACTTCGTCTTCGGCATAGTCGAGTGCCACCGACTGGGCGCCGCGACGTGCGCATTCGAAGACGTGGCGTCCAAACCCAGCTCCAACATCGAGGACACGGTCCCCAGGCCGCAAGCCAAGTTCGTCGAACCGAATTGTGAGCACTAGATCCGCCCGTTTCGTTGGAGCTTCTCGATGTTCTCAGGCATCTCGAGGACCTCGCGATATTGATCGACGGTGAGCTCGGCACAGTGTTTCCATGACCAGCGTTCAGTGACGCGTTTACGGCCGGCCGTTCCGATTGCTGCGCGCGCCTCAGGGCTATCAAGTGCACGACGGAGCGTTCCCGCGAGCGAGCCAACGTCACCAGCGGCACAACGGAACACGGTCTCGCCATCGGTGCCGGTTACCTCGGGCAGCGCACCACCGTCGGTTGCGACGAGCGGAGTGCCAGTACACATGGCCTCAATCGCTGGAAGGCTGAACCCCTCGTAAAGGCTCGGAACAACAGCAAGTTCTGCCTCTGCATAGAGTTCGACGATTCGTTCATCGCTCACACCCGACACAAATTCGATGTGGGGATGCAGGTTGTAGCGGTCGATGAGATCCATGCTTTTTCCTGGCTTTGGGCGCCCGATGATGGTGAGCGAAATATCTCGCCCCTCATTTCGAAGTACCACCATTGCCTCAATGAGGTACGCGAGTCCTTTCAGGGCAACGTCTGCTGAGGCTGTGGTGATGAGCCGACCCGGTCGTCGTGTGACATCTGGAAGGGGAGTAAAGAGATCTGGGTCGACTCCGACTGGTACGAGCCGCATGCGGTCGAGGTCGACGCCCATATCGGTGTGAATGTCGTTGATTGAATTTTCGCTGACGACAACCACTCGCGGCATTTGACTCGCGACCTTGCCTTGCATCTTTACGAATGAATACCACCGGCCGATTGACCACCGCTTATATAGGTTCGGCGCTGCCTTCATCTCGAGAGCACGGTCTCGAGTGATTGGGTGATGAAGCGTGACGATTGTCGGGATGATCTTTTCAAGACGCTTGATTCCCCAACCCAGGCATTGGTTGTCGTGAATGAGATCGAACTCTTTCGCCCGAGGTGCGAGGTGCCGGTGCACGCGGGCGCTAAAGGCGAGGGGCTCAGGAAAGACTCCAGTTGAAAACACCCCGACTTCAAGGAAGTCTTCCCTCGTCTTGAACTCCCAGAACGCCGGGAAGCGACCGGGATAGTGGTCGTTAAACAGGTCAAGACTCGGCAGCTTCGTGAGGGTGATGCGGTCGTCAAGCACCGGATATGGCTGGCCGCCAAATACTTCAACCTCATGCCCGAGATCGACGAGAGCCTTCGTTAGGTGCCTGGTGTAGACCCCTTGGCCACCGACGTGCGGTTTGCCTCGGTAAGTGAGGTAGGCGATCCGAAGGGGACCGTTTGGATCAAGACCCTTCGGCATTCATGTGAGGCTATCGGCAGGAGTTACCAGCGGGTAGGAGTGCCTAGTAGTTCAACTGCAGAGCGCTCAACCGAACACGCTTGGGCAATTTCCTCCTGGACTCCCGTTGAGTTGAAATCCCCGATTTGCCTGAAGGTTTCCGTTATCAGCAAGCGTCATCGTTACGTAGATTGTGACGTACCGGAATGTGTAGTCGAATTCGCCAAGAAATACGCGATGAGATCCGTTCCCAAGACCTTTGTACGTTCGGGTGGCGTTTCCTGATGGATCTACCGAACTCCATGTGAGGTCGAGTGTCATCTCGTCATTGTTTGCATCGAAGATGTCAACCGTGACAAACACGGAGGTGTTGCATTCCGACGGAAGTAGCACCTCACCCTTGCCGGAATAGGCGTTTCGAATTTCGGGTGGCGTCGGTGGGAGAGTCGTAGTTGTGGTTGTCGTTGTGGGTGGTGCAGTTGTTGTCGTGGTTGCAGCAACCGTTGTGGTGGTGGTTGTTGACGAAGTTGTTGTAGTGGTTGCAGGACCCGAGGAAATAGGTGACACAGCCGTAGGCACTGTGGTTGGCGGCACGGTTGTCGATGGGATGGTTGTCGTCGATTGCAACGTTGTCGAGGTGGTCGCAACCACGACTGGCTCGTCTGGCTCGTCGCCGTCATCTGCGACCTCGACCGTTGTTGGTGGCACGCCGCCGTCGCCATCGGTTTCGGAGGCGTTTGCCTCGGCGACGACCGTTGGTGTTGGTGCACCTTCGGTTGCGTCCGAACTGTTGAGCACTACGAAACCACCGACCACAACAACGCTTGCTGCAGCGGATGACATCATCCACAGCGCTACGCGGCGTCCAAGTCGACCAGTTGCCTGTAGTAACGGGAATCCAGTCGATGGGTCCGCAGCTCCGAATGAGGGTTGGGAAGATGAATTGCTACCAGCTGTGGTGGATGTTTGGGCTTGTGCTGATGAGTTGGTCGATGTTGATGATTCTCCGCCTAAACCGCCCGAGGCGTCGGGGTGCAGCAAAGCCACTCGTTCGAGAATCGACGAGCGCAAGCCAATTGGAGCAGCAAATGCTGGTGCTGCACCAACGAGCGCAAGCGGAGCGAATCGTCGACGTGAACGCTCGCAGGTGTTGCAGTCATCGATGTGTCGAGACACCCGCTTGCGCAGCAGCACTGTGAAGTCACCCGACCAGCCCTGCAGGATGCGGTCGAGTTCTTCGCATTCTTTGCGGCCTCGCCTGGCAACGCAATATGCGCCAAGGCTTCGTTCGGTTCGCTCACGCATGCGATGGACTAGCCCATAACTCTGCTGCGCGGTGACACCGAGGGCGTCTGCAAGGTCATCTCCAGAGAGTCCTTGTCGAACGCTGAGTTCGAGAACTAATTGATCTCGGGCGTCTAGACCAGAGGCAGCAGAGCGAACCAGCTCTGCAAGTTCAGCGCCATCGATTGCGTCATCGACTGCCTCAGATGATGAGGGGGTTGAGGGGAGCATGGCGTCATGCTCCGGTGCTGAGAAGTCGGTCAGGGACTGTCGTGATCGACGTCGTGATCGTCGGTACACCTCGTTGCGAAGAATTGCGAATAACCACGGCTTGAGTCGCGATGGGTCGCGCAACTGGCCGAGTCGCTCGGCCGCCAGCACGAACACGTCTTGCACCATGTCCGCTGCATCGTCTCGGCTGTTTGTCATGGCCGTGGCGGTATCGAACAGCGACTGTCCATAGCGGTCGTAGATCGAACCGAGTGCTGATCTGTCGCCGGCAAGGTACGACGCCACCAATTGGGCGTCGACACCTCCGTCGCTTGTGATCATTGGCTCGTCCATAGATAGGTCTCTCGCTGTCGTCCTTCATAGTCACCTGTCAAGAGCATGAAGAACACGAAATCTTTCAGAAACTCACAACATTCTTGCCGAAAAGATTCCGCCGTTGGTGCGAATTTCTATCTGAGTGGCAGGATGATCACGTGCGAGCACTTATTCAACGTGTCGAAGAAGCCTCTGTAGATGTGGTGACTGATGGCGTGCGCGAACGTGTCGGAACCATTGGTGCGGGACTGTGTGTGCTCGTTGGGGTGACGCATGATGACACAGAACAAGACGCGCATCGCATTGCTGACCGCATAGCGAACCTTCGAATTTTTGATGATGCCGATGGTGTGATGAATCTGTCGGCAGAGGATGTCAATGCGGAATTGCTCGTGATTTCACAGTTCACGCTCTACGGGAACACGGCGAAAGGTCGCCGGCCGAGCTGGATTGCGGCTGCCCGTCCAGAGGTTGCGGAACCACTTATTGAGCATCTTGTCAGCGTGTTGCGAACTCGCGGGTTCAGGGTTGAAACAGGCCGATTCAGGACAGAGATGAAGGTGTCACTTGTGAACGATGGCCCGGTGACGGTGACCGTCGAGACCACGCCAATGGCAGACACGTGATCACCATGGCAATAACAGTGAACGGCAGATCACCAAGCCGGGTGTAGATCGTTGAACCTGTTCGTCGGGTTGGTGTTGCAAATAGCACGCGTTGTTCGCTGATCTCGCTGCGCTCAAGAACGTTTCCTGATGGGTCAACTGTTGCCGAGTAACCGGTCGGCGCGACCTGCAGAACCCATCGTCCGGTCTCGACAGCTCGAAGTTTGCTTGAGGCAACCTGTTGGCTTTGCACAATCGTCCATGTGTAACTCGCACCATTCGTAGGGTTCACAATGATTTCCCCGCCCGATCTAACTGCGTTCCGAGCCCTTGAACCAAAGAACACCTCCCAAGAGATGACGACACCGAGTGTGCTGACATTGGGAACATCAACCACCGCTGGACCCCGCCCAGAGATGGCGTCCTTAGGAATAAGCCCAACGGGCGCACCCAATGATTCGAGCAAGGATCGAAATGGGATGTATTCGCCAAACGGCACTTTGATCACCTTTACGTAGCGGTCACCGATGGCACCGTCAGGCATGACGACATATTGGGCATTGACAAAATTTCCGGGTTTAACGTCGTAGACAAACTCGGCATCTTCAGTCACTCCGACGACAAAGGGGACGTTTAGGCGGGACGCTTCAGCACGCAGGAGGTCGGCTACCGAGCTGTCCCCGAAGGCCTGACGATTGACATCGATTGCATTTTCTGGCCACAGCACCATGTCAACCTCATCGCTGTCGCGAACGAGTTGGCTGGCTGCAAGATGTGCGTAAGTGACATCAATTGATGGAACCTCAAGTGCGCTCGTTCCCTGTCTTCCTCCACCCTGAATTGCAGCGACCTTGATCGGCTCGAGATCTGACCCAGATGGAGAAGCAATTGCGATCACCAGCAGAGCGACGACAGTGGTAGCACCTGCCATCCAAGACCGAGATGGACGTGTCGCCTTGTTCCAGGCTGCGCCAAGCTCAACAACAAGTGCGCCAATCGTAAAGACAACAAGAGTGAGTAGTGGCACACCTCCGAGTCGGACAATCGGAAGGAGCGGCCCATTAGCTTGGCTAATGCCCAGTGTTGCGAGAGGGATCCCTCCAAATGGCGCAACAAGTCGAATCATCTCAACAAGAGAGTGCGCTCCAATTTTTACGATTTTGGAATGGCGTGCAATCGCTGCTGCACATGCATGCAACGCAGCAAAAAACACAACAGCGATGGCATAACCCGGGGCAGTAAGGAAGTACATCCATGCGGTAGTTGGGCCGAACCACGCAATCCCAAAGATGAGCCCAAGCACCAAGTGCTCACGTCGACGTTGAGCCGACAACGAGATGAAGAGTGCTGACCCTAAGAGCGCCCCTGGCCATAACCCCCACGGCGGCATCGACAGTGCGATAAGCAGTCCAGCCACGAGCGCCAAGAGGCGAGATCGGCGGACTGTCATCGGGCAAGTTCAGCGAATACCGCGTACCGCTGCGCAGTTGATCCTGGAGGGTGGCAAGCAAACAGGGTTGCGGTGAACGCTGGAGTTTGGTCGATGATCCAAAGGTCGGTTGGCTCGATGACTTGGGTGGCGGTCACGAGATATGTGAAGACGCCATCTTCGGTTTCGAAGATGATCTCGTCGCCGATTACCAGTTCATTAATCCGAAGAAAGACTTGGTGTTTGCTGACTCGATGACCAGCGACGACGACGTTTCCGGCTGACCCCGGTAACGCAGTACCAGGCCAGTGGCCCGGGCCGAGGTCAAGTGTGGTGAGTCGGATGCCTTCGTAGAGACCCATCTCGACATCGATTGCAGGAATTGAAATCTTGCCGAGCTCAATGACCGGTTCAGCCGCATTTGCATCAGCAGGGGGAGCGATGGGTGTCGGAAGCGTTGTTGAGGTAGTTGTCGTCGTTGAGGTCGTGCTTGTCGTCGTTGTGCTCGTCGTTGTGGAAGAAGTTGTTGTTGTCTCAACAGCCGTCGTTGTCGAGCTGGTTGTTGCGGCGTTTTCGCCATCGCTCCAAGACGTTCCAGCGATGATGGCAATCACAACTGTGATGACGCCAATAGAGAGAGCGAAGCGACGAGTCATTACGTTCAGTTTGCCAGAGCGGTGAGCAAGTCGTTCGCCGCACGTCGACCGTCGGCGATGCACGCAGGAATGCCGATACCGCGGTAAGAAGCACCAGCGAGTTGCATCGTTGCAGGAAGCTGTCGCTCGATGTTAGAGATGCGCTGGAAATGATGAGGTCGGTACTGCGTAAATGCATGCGTCCATCGCGAAACTCTTGCGGTCGAGCGGTCGATGGATATTCCGAGTTGATCGCCAGTTTCTTCAACTGCGTGACTGACAAGATCAGCGTCATCAAGATGCCGAATCGGAAGACCGTCACGACCAAGCGAGATTCTCAGGAGTTGCGATCCATCTGTCTGAGCGAGATGAGCCCATTTCTGAGATGCGAACGAGACTGCTGTTACCAGCCGTTGCTGAGATTTTGGCACCAGGTAGCCAGAACGGTCATGGAGATGATCAGGCCAGTTTTGTGCCGTCACTCGGACGGTCACGATCGCGACGTCAGCGGTCTCAAACGATCCGAGAGCGGTTGACAGGCCTCCGGTGACGAGCGAAGCCGTTCGGTGAGCAGGGGTTGCAAGAATGACACCGTCCGCTTCGAGATCATTAACGATCCAACCATCTCCGGCTTGTTGCAGTGACTCGCACGGGGTTCCGCTGAGAACCCGAACTCTTCCGTCGCCGCGTCGTTGCATATCGGCGACCGTCGACGTGATGAGCTGTTCCATTCCGAGAGGAGGCGCGCCAAAAATAGGACCTCGTTGTGTAGGGGTTGACGATCGCATCCGTCGAGCAGAGAGAATGGCGCTTCGACCAGCCTGAGAGAGGGCTTCTAACTGTGGAACTGCAGCAAGGCTGAATCGATCGGTGTCTGCTCCGTAGATCGAACCGACAAGAGCATCAACAAGGCGGTCGTGCACGTGATACCCGAACCTGCTTCGAGTCCATTCACCAATCGAGTCGTGGTCGAGGCTGCTGGCTGGTCGGACAAGGTCTAATGCTGCACGGAGAAGCCCAATTGGGGGAATGAGGCCTGATTTGGCGATCGACATCAGCGATGTTGGCACCCCTAGGGCGAGATCTGAAGGGATTGGATGCAACTTTCCGGCCCAGATTGCCGCAGAGGCTGCGGTCGGAGAGACAAGTTCGTTGCCGAGCCCGACTTCAGACGCCAGCTGTACGGCATGCGGGGTCCTGAGCAGAAAGGCATCAGCTCCCTCATCAATTTGAGTGTTGCCGAACTCAGAGGTTTTGATCTTGCCCCCAAGGCGTTCTTCGGCCTCGAGAAGTACAACCTCGGTAGATGATTGATTGGTGAGTTCTGTCAAGCGATGCGCCGCTGCAACACCTGTGATGCCCCCTCCGATGACAACGATGCGCGACGGAGGCGACACGGTGCTTATCCCGCGGCGATCACTCGATGGGCAAGCGCCTTGAGCACGTTGCTGTCATCGTTCACGCATGCTGTGCGATCAAACGCAAGTCCAACTACTTCCGCACGTGCTCGTGCCTCAATGTCGAGGTCGTACAGCACCTCAAGGTGGTCGGCAACAAATCCGACCGCGCTCACGATGACACCTGAGTGTTCTTGGCGGGAACCGAGGTCATCAATGACATCAAGAATGTCTGGACCGATCCAGGGTTCTGGTGTTCGGCCGGCACTTTGCCAACCAATGGACCAGCCGGGGCCTTCTTCAAGCCCGACGATGCGGGCGACCGCTTCCGCTGTTGACCGAAGCTCGTCTGGATACGGATCTCCGGCAGAGATGATTCGTTCTGGAAGTGAATGGGCAGTGAAGACGACATGAGCCCCACTTGGCATCGCTTCGAGTCGTCGAGCGAGATCGCTCGCAATGAACTCAACGAATGCGGGCTCGGTTGCCCAACTTTCGACACCGGCTACCTCGATACCATGTGGCTCGGCGGCAGATCGCGTTCGGTCGAGATACTGGCCGATCGAATATGACGAGTAGTGAGGCGCGAGCACTAGCCCAGTGATCTTGGTGACGCCCTCCGCAGCGAGTCGATCGACTGATGCCTCGATTTTGGGGTCTGCGTGCTTTAGTCCAAGTTCGACACGGAAGCCGCCCGGATCAAGCGCGTCAAGTTCATGTTGTAATTGACGTTGTTGACGTTCCGTCAGCGCCGCCAGAGGTGAGAGCCCCCCAATTGCTTCGTAGCGAGCAACGAGATCGGCGAGCGCTTCAGGGGTGGGTGGACGTCCACGCCTGATGTCGGTGTAGTACGGCTCGATTTCGTCGCGATGTCGCGGAGTGCCGTAGGCCATCAGCATGACAGCGGTGTGAGGCTGTGAGTTGGTAGTGGTCATTGTGGGGGAGTCTTCCTGGCGGTCTGTTCATGAACAAATGCCACGATTTCAGTGAGTACGCCGGGGTCAGTATTGGGTTGGACACCGTGCCCAAGGTTGAAGATGTGGCCTGGATGGCCACCATTGTCGCTGAGGACGTTCGATGCACCATCGAGCGCAATATTTGCTCCAGCAAGAACTAACGCGGGATCAAGATTGCCCTGCACGATGAGATCGGACCCCATTCTTGAGCGAGCGGATGAAATTGGAGTTCGCCAATCGAGACCGAGTATCTGAGGTCCTACGGCATGCATCGACTCGAGTAGATGATCGCAGCCAATCCCGAAATGAATCCCTGGTACGCCAACATGGCGTTCGCTGAGAGATGAGAACACGCGAGTCGAGTGTGGTGCGACGAAAGTTTCGTAATCACGTACCGAGAGCGCCCCTGCCCAAGAATCAAACAACTGGAATGCTCGAGCGCCATGTGCGAGTTGTGCGGAGATGAATTCGATCGCGTAGTCGGTGAGCCGCTCCATCAATTCGTGCCAAAGGCCAGTAGCACCATGCATCATCGCCTTCGTGTTCTCGTAGGTACGACTCGGCGCACCCTCAATGAGATAGCTCGCCACAGTGAATGGAGCACCGGCGAAGGCGAGCAGCGGAACTGATGACGGAAGTTCGTTCACAAGAATGTCAACGGTTGCAGTGACATGTTCGATGTTCTGCTCAGTGAGTGGCGGCAGTCGACGAAGGTCTTCACTCGTCCGAAATGGTTGCTCGGCGACTGGGCCTCTTCCGGGAGTTACATCGATACCAAAACCTGTGGCATGAACCGGCACGACAATGTCGCTGAACAGCACCGCTGCATCAACGTTGTGTCGTCGGACCGGCTGCAACGTGATTTCGGCTGCAAGCTCTGGTTGCGCAATCGCATCAAGAATTGACCCGCTTCCCCTGATTTCTCGGTACTCAGGAAGGCTGCGCCCAGCCTGTCGCATGAACCACACCGGGGTGTGGTGTGGTTGATGTCCTGCACTTGCGGAGAGAAAGGAAGATTTGGTCATAAAAGATGCACCCGAAGGAACAGTTTGAAGATATCTGGACAGGTACACTTGTTGGACTTCAAAACGGAGTTCAACCCCCGAGCGCCGTATTGACAACTGACAACGATGACCCAGCTACACCCAGAGATCGCTGACGAACAAGACTTCGTTAACCACGCTTACGATTGCTTAGAAAGCAGTCGTACGGCTGCGTGGCGGATGCGCGAAATGCATGAAGCTGATCTCGGCGGCACGTTCCAGGCCCGGTTTGAACGAAATGCGGTTGATGAAGCGCTGGTGAAGCGGCTTGTCGAACTCGATTTGGGTGATGCTGCGCTGGTGTTCGGCCGAATTGACCGCAATGATCCTGAGGTTGGTGGCACCGAAGCATTCCACATTGGCCGACTAGCGGTTTCTGATGAGGACCGGGAGCCAGTCGTCATTGATTGGCGGGCACCGGTTGCTGAACCGTTTTACCGCGCGACCGGCCGTGACCCAATGGGTTTGGTGCGCCGCCGGCACTTCGTGGTTGAGGGGCGTTCAGTCCTCGGTCTCGAAGATGAGCTATTCGGTGAAGGCCACATCGGCATTGGTGACGATGGGTTGACGTCCTCCCAGACTGAACTGCGCGGGTACAGCACTTTGGTTGCGTCGATTGAGCGTGGCCGAACCGGCACGCTTGGTGACATCGTCGCAACGATTCAGGCGGAGCAAGACGAAATTATCCGGTCTCCGCAATCGGGCGTGCTCGTCGTCCAAGGTGGTCCGGGCACGGGTAAGACGGTTGTTGCCCTCCATCGTGCGGCCTACCTCTTGTACACCCACCGGTTTCCACTCGAAGATCAGGGTGTGCTCGTCGTTGGTCCGAACCGAGTATTTCTTCGTTACATCGAGCAGGTTTTACCCTCGCTCGGCGAGGCAGGAATCGAGCAGGTTGTGCTTGCTGATCTCATTCCTGGGGTGCGTGTTCGGGGGCATGACTGTGAGGCAACTGCACGCGTCAAAGGATTGCCCGCTATGTCTCGCGTGATTGACCGAGCCATCCGCGATCGGGAACGCCCCCTGCGTGAAGACATGACATTCCCATTTAGGTCGGGATATGTGCGTCTTCGTGCAGCGGAAACCGAGGCGATTGTTCGAGGAGCCCGACGTGGACAACGGCGACATAATGCGGCTCGTCGCCACGTTGAGAATGAAGTGTGGTCAGCGCTTGCAGCCAACTGGCGGGAGGCGGATGTGTCGCCTGAGGATGTTCGCTCAGAGCTTCGCGGACGTTACGAAATTCGTGAGATGTTCGAACGGATGTGGCCTGTTCTGACACCTGCTGAGCTTCTTCACGACTTATTTGGTTCGGCCGCACTTATTCGTGCTGCGAGCGGCAATCTGCTGAGTGAACACGAACAATCCCTGTTATTTAGACAGCGTGCAGGATCGGTTGATGAGGTTTCGTGGAGTGCGGCAGACGTGGCCCTGCTCGATGACGCCCGAGAAGCCCTTGGGCCACGCCCTAATCGGTCCGGCAGGATCGATGACACAGATGAGATTCGAACCTACGGCCACATTGTTGTTGACGAGGTTCAGGATCTTTCTCCAATGGAGTTGAAAATGGTGAGCCGGCGTTCCCTCAATGGCTCGATGACAGTGGTTGGCGATATTGCTCAAGCGACTGGCCCATCAGCGCCAGCTGATTGGGAGGATGTTCTCGAACACCTCCCCACCCGACGTGAGCCACGCGTCATCGGCCTGTCCGTTGGTTACCGAATTCCGCAGCAGATTATGAATCTCGCGAATCGGGTGATGGCTGAGGCCGCGCCGGGGCTTCGTGCGCCCGACTCAGTTCGTGAAGGTGACGCAGATCCTCAGATTGTGCACACCGAAAACCTCGGTGCTGCTGTTGTTGACGAGACACGCCGCCTCAACCAGGATTTGGCTGGTGGCTCGGTGGCGGTTGTAGCCACCGATGATCGTTGCGATGAGATTTCATTGGCTCTCGATGAAGCAGGTGTCGAGCACGGCCGTGCAGCTGCGGGGCTCGGAAAAGGCATCACGGTGGTTCCGGTGAGCGTGGTAAAAGGTCTTGAACTTGATGGGGTCGTCGTAGTTGAGCCAGCGGACATTGTCGAGTCGAGCGATCGAGGCTTGCGTTCTCTCTTCGTGGCGTTGACTCGTTCAACCAAGCGACTCAGTGTTGTGCATTCGCGCCCGCTACCACAGTCGATGGTGGATGCGACTCCAAGTAGCAATTGATCGTGTCTCTGGCAGGCGAGCGAGGGTTACTGGATGCTCGCAGCAACATCGATAAAGAGTTTCCACGCCTTTGATGCATCGGCGGGACGCCGGCGTTCAACGGAGATCTCTGCGAGCGTGATTACTTCATAGAAGCCGAAGTGGCTCTCAGGAAAATCTGTTTTGATGTCGTCCTCGATGGCTTCCCAAGATTCGAGAAGCGACGCAAGAATTTGGTCTCCTGAGCCGTCGTTTTCGACGATGGCATCACTGAGCTGGTTTAACGATGTATCAATGATCGCTATGTGTTCAGCGAAGGTCAGATCTACGGTCTGTGTAACCGCGGACGCTGTTGACACCGGTGACAAAGTCTCGACGAATGAGTCCTCGATGTAGGTGGCGCCGCATGATATGAGCAGGGGGCTTGAGGCAATTACAAGAAGCGTGAGACGGTTGAGCATGTTGGGGTCTTACTTAGTGACGAGAATTCGCTCGCTAATGAAAGCACTAATTTCGACAGTTGTTCCGTCAAGGTCAACGACGAGCCCCCCGTCATCGGAAGCCGACTTCACCGATCCCTGACGACCGGGGGTAAATCCGTTCTGCTCAAGAAATTCAAGTGTTCCATCTTCGAATTCAAGTTCTTCTGGAATGCGCACGATGACAAACTCTTCGCCAACGGAATGGTCAATCAACGTTGTTGCATCGGGCGCCTCGTATCCCGACCCTGGAATCGGATTTCCGTGCGGGCATGTCGTCGGAGAATCAAGGAGCCGGTTCATCGCCGCTTCCACTGATTCACTCATCACATGTTCCCAGCGTCCGGCTTCGTGATGCGACTCAGCCCAAGAGAGATGAAGGATGTCGGTGAGAAAGCGCTCGGCGAGTCGGTGTCGCCGCACCACGCGTTGCGCAAGCGCCTCGCCGTCAGAAGTGAGTTCAATCGAGGGCGAAGTCTGAACAAGGCCTTCTGACTCAAGTCGCCGCATCATCTCGCTCACAGCGGGTCGGCTCACGTCGAGGCGCTCTGCGATGCGCGCCTGAATGACGTCAACCCCATCTTCACGCAGTTCGAAGATGCAGTTGCAATACTCCTCGAACGCAGGGTGGTGTTCGCCGGCGATCGCCATGGGCTTGATCCTACGTTGGTTTGTCGGCGAGTGCGGAAATCAGCACGACGAAATCATGGGTGATTCAAGTGGATGTTGGTGTGAGCGCACGCAGACCTGCCCAGGCAAGCGTGCTCAGCACTGTTGCGATTGCCTCCGGGTCGAATTCGAGGTTGTTGTCGATGAGTCTGCGACTCGCCCCTTCGGCAAATCCGACCACTGCGTGTGCAATCAGTGCCTGGTTCTCGTTGTCGACATCAGCCATGATCATTGACGCGACAGCGGAGGCAATAGAGGATGTGATCTGTCGAATTTGCGAGGAGAATTCGTCATCGTGTCTCGCTGCGCCACCAAATAGCAGTCGAAATCCGTCGTGGTGAGTGTCGACCCAGTGAAAGTACGCCTGGAACCCGCGTTGGGTTTGTGCTTTTCCGTCCGACGCAGCTCGCGTTGCGGTCTTCACTGTTTCGACCATGTCGTTGCCAACGGTGTCGATGAGGGAGGAGAACAACTCGCGCTTTGACCCAAAATGTTGGTAGATCACCGGTTTTGTCACTCCTACAGCCTCGGCAATCTCGTTCATGGAGGTGTCATGAAAGCCGTGCTCGCTGAACACCGGTAGGGCACCGTCGAGAATGTGCTGGCGGCGAAGTGGGGCGGCGAGGCGCATCTGGCTCATGTGGAATGCGTGAATGACTCGGGGCTGATGGATTAAAAGTTGTTCTCGAGGTCTTCGCGTTCAGCAGCCTTCACTGCGTACCCGAGCACGATTGACGGGGCGAGGAGCACGAATGAGATGACAAGACAAACAACAACCGTCGTTGCGAGCATTGACGAGAACCCGACAGCAAACGCAATGATGAAGATGGCAACAGCGAGGGCGAGAACGAGATATCCGACGCGGTTTGCGAGCAATGTCCATTTCGCTACCACTGCGCGTCGTTGACGAACGTGGTCGGTGTGATTAAGAGGACTTGGTTCATCTGCCATAGGGTGCTCACATGGTACGAGCAGAACGGCCTCATCCCGAGATCCTCCTCTTGACTCTTGATCGTCCGGAGCGCAGAAACGCAGTAAACACCGAGACATTGGACCAACTCGCTGCTGCCCTGACCGAGGTGTCATTACCAGAAACCAGAGTGGTGATACTGACTGGTGCACCCCCAGCATTTTGTGCGGGTGCAGACCTCTCGGGAGCTGAATCAGAGGTGTTTCATGCTGCGTTGGGAGAAGCGCTGCGCGCTCTTGCCGGTTGCGAGGTGCCAGTCATTGCGGCGATAGACGGGCCTGCGCTCGGGGCGGGAACGCAGTTGGTGATGTGCTGTGACCTCCGAATTGCGACTGAACGAAGCGTGTTCGGAATCCCTGCAGCAAAACTTGGATTAGCCGTTGACCAATGGACGATCGACCGCATGACCCGCGAGTTTGGTTGGGGTATCGCGCGAGCGATGCTGGTGGGAGCAGAGGTGTTTAGTGCTGACCGGTTGATGTCTGCGGGATGCATTCATCGGATCGGCGAGCTCGATGATGCGATCGAATGGGCAATCGTTCTTGCAGGGCAAGCTCCTCTTACTGTTGTGGCTCATAAATCCGCACTCGATGAGTCAGCGCGGTTGCCAGATCCTGGTGGGCGTAGCGAAGAACTACGGCAACAGGCGTGGGCATCTCGTGATGCCGAAGAAGGTCGGGTTGCGTTTCTCGAGAAGCGGACGGCAATTTTCAGAGCTGAGTAGGTTTCGTGATCACACTCAGAGGTTGGGTGGTACGAGATTGTTGATGTTGAGGTAGAAGAAATACAACCCAATTGCTGCGGGGAGAAGACCGACCGGAAGCATTGGCCACCAACTTTTCCGTCGCTGGCTAACTCGGATCACGATGGTTCGGATACTAAGAAGAATGACCATCCAGATGATCGCCTGAACAAGGGCGGTCGAATCATGGAACCAACCGGCTGAAAAGACTTCCTCTCCCTGAGAATTGTTGGCTGCGGAACTGTCAAGGTCAGCGGGGTCAGCCAGAGTGGCTGCGATGGTTGTTTCAACGGTGGTTGAGGTGCCGAGGGATGTTTCTGATGGCAGCGTGGAAGTAGGTAACGACGTCGAAGGCCGAGTTGTTGCTGAGGTATCAGTTGCTGCGGTGGTGCCAGTCGCTACATCGGGTAGTAGCGGGTCTGAACGAAGGTCGTCAAGAGTTGCGGTGACGATGAGTCGTTGGGCAGCTGACCATTTGGGATGGCATGTGGTGAGCGTCAGTGTTGCTGTCGTCGGGTCGGTTGTTGAGACCACGGAGTACTCCGTTGGTTCAACCACACGGAGAGTGTTCACCTCATAGGTGAAGGTGCCGTAAGCGGTAGCGATGATGATGTCATCGCCAGCACTGAGTTGGTCAAGATCATGAAATGGTTGGCCGTAGGTCGTTCGGTGGCCTGCGATTGCACTGTTGCCGAGCTGACCGGGAAGCGGGGTGTCGGTGAAGTGTCCTGGCCCAAGTCGCAAGTCTTCTACCCCGACACCGGAGACAACAAAGAAATCGACATCGATTGAAGGAATCTGAAGTTGGGCAACAACTTCGCCGGGAACAAACGTTGGAGTGGCTACTGCTGGTGCCACCGTTGTTGAAGTTTGTTGCTCGTCGGTCGTCGTCGTTGAGATGTCGCTGGCTATCGCATTGGTGGTCGTTGTGATGACTTGTGGTGTTGCGGGTTGCAGCGACGCAGCAAATTGTTCTTCGAGACTTGCCTGAGCGGCTGCGGTACTCAAGCCGGTTCCCCAGAGTTGGTAACCGACAAAACCGAGCATGAGAAGACCAGCGGTGACCAGCACGCGACCGAGTAGGCCGATGAGCCAACGCCAGTCGTGCGGTTCGGGTGGTCGATCCCACCTTCGTGCGCTCAACTCGCGCAGACGTTGCCAGTGATGTCGATAGAACCGCGCCCAACGTCTGGTGGGTCCTTGCCGGTGGGCCCTACCGAGTACCTCTCGGACGCTGTATCCCTCTGAGGGTGAGTTGCGTCGCGGGCGAGATGGCACGGGAACACGATATCTGTTGCAACGAAATCGTTACAGGAGGTGGAGAGGTGGGCTCTCCGCATAGCGTGGAGGTGTGGAACCTCACTTTCACACCAATGGGTCGCCTGCGGTAGAGCTTCGCGATGCCGTTGCGTTGATGAGTGACTTTCCCGCGCTCGCTGGCCTTGACCTCACCGTTGAGCGAGGTGAGATCGTCATGTTGACGGGTGCAAACGGGGCAGGAAAGACGACCTTGCTCAGGGTGTGCGCCGGGTTGACACCGATTACGCGTGGATATGGACATGTCATGGGAGCAGACGTCGTGAGCGAGCGAGATGCGGTGCGTCAGCGGGTAGGAATGGTCGCTCATAGCAACGGCTTGTATGACGAGCTGACGGTGCGAGAAAACCTTGAATTCTGGGGGGCACTCATCGGTGCGGGTGATGATGAGTTACATCAGGCGATGTCGATCATGGGTCTTGATGGCCGACTTGCAACCGTGCCAGTGCGGGGACTCTCGGCGGGACAGCGTCGCCGCACGGCCTTCGCGATTCTTGTGGTAAGGCGTGCCGGCTTGTGGTTACTCGATGAACCTCACGCCGGACTCGACTCCGGTGCTCGAGATGAGGTTGACGACATACTCCGGCAAGCATCAGCGGCCGGTGCAACGGTGATGTTGTCGAGTCATGAACTTGACCGGGTGGAGCAACTGGCAACACGTAGGGTGCATCTCGCAGGTGGTGTTGTTGTAGGTGATGGGCGATGAGTTCATCTGGTCGTATTCAAGTTGCACGTGCTGTGCTCTCAAAAGACCTCCAAATTGAGCGCCGGTCGAAGGTTCTGACCTCCCAAATCATCCCGTTCGCTGTGGTCACGCTCGTGTTATTTGCATTTGCCCTTGATGGTGATGCGATTCTTCAACGGACCGCTCCCGGATTGGTCTGGCTTGCAATGTTGTTTTCATCAATGATTATCGTCCAGAGAAGTTTCGCTGTCGAAACCTCCGATGGTGCTCTCGATGCCCTCCGAGTTGCTGGAGCCGATATGTCGGCGGTGTTTTGGGGCAAGTGGCTTGCGCTCGTTATTCAACTTTTGGTTCTCGAATTGGTTCTTCTCGCTGGCGCGATTGTGATGTTCGGCATTGAATTACGGGCCTCAGGTGTTGTGTTGCTCGTCACTTCATCGATCTCGGCAACGTGCGGTCTTTCTGCAGTGAGTACCATTTACGCAGGTCTTGCATCTGGTGTGCGGGGAAGGGAGTCGTTACTGCCGCTCCTCGTATTGCCGGTTGCATCGCCTGTGCTCATCGGAGCAACAAGGGCGGCGGAAGCGGCGTTTGGAACTGGTGGCACGGTGGTTTCAGAGGGTTGGCCTTGGGTAGGTGTTCTCTCTGTATTCGCCGTTGTATTCAGTTTCGGGGGCTCGTTAGCGTTTGGCCCATTAATTGATGACTGAGTACTACATCACCTTATGACGATCGATACCCCCCCAATCTCGGCAGCGGCTCAACGTCGCGGAACCTCGACTCCTGCGACCCGCGTGATTGGAGTTCTGACAATTGCGATGACGATCTGGCTCGGGGTATTCGGTTTGGTGTTGTCCCCTGCTGATCGTGATCAGGGTGACGCGGTTCGCATTATGTATGTGCACGTTCCATCGGTGTGGCTGGCATATCTCGCCTTTATCGTTACGGCCTTTGCTTCTGGAGTGCATTTGTTTGGCCGACGGCATTCCCTGCAGGCAGATCGTGTTGCTGGAGCGTCCGCTGAAATTGGTGTCGTCTTCATGGCGGTCACGCTGGTTACTGGCATGTTGTGGGGTCGAATCACGTGGGGTGTGTATTGGCAATGGGATGCTCGACTCACCACCACGGCGCTGTTGTTTATTAGCTACATCGGTTATCTCGCGGTTCGAGGTCTTGAAGGGACTCGCGAACAGCGGGCTCGCCGAAGTGCAATCGTCGGCCTTCTTGCAGTGCTTGAGGTGCCACTTGTGCATTGGAGCGTCAAGTTGTGGCGAAGCCTCCACCAGGAAGCGACGGTGCTCGGAACTGACCTTGATGTATCGCTCGACGGATTGATGTTGTTCTCTCTGTTCGTCGGTGTTGTTGCCTTTACGCTCCTGTTCATCTGGCTACTTCTTCATCGGTCGCGGATGCTGACGATGATTGATTTGTCGGCAGAATCTGGCCTCAATGCTGCGCTTGCTCAACGTCGAGCGGAGGGCGGTGTGTCGTTATGACCAATGCAGGGTTCATTCTTGGTTCTTATGCACTCACGTTTGGCTCGATTGTGATCTTTGCCTGGCGAACCGTAAAAGTTGGCAAACGGCTTTCTGCCGACCTCTCCGATGAGGACAAACCCTGGCTATGAGTTCACCAGACCTCACTCCGAGGCCAGCCGAATCGCCAGGTCGTTCCAAGCGCCGAGTTCTGCCGATGGTGGTGCTCGCTCTTGCGATAGTCGCTGGTGGAGTCGTCATCACGCAGGCCTTGTCAACGGCCGTGGACTACTACTGCAATGTCGACGAGGTCGGAGTGCGCTCGGGGTGTGATATGGGTCGACGGCTCCGCATTCAGGGCACTGTCGGTGAGGGTTCTGTTGTTGTGACTACCGGTGCGACATTGTTTGACATTGAATTCAACGGTTCAACGGTTCAAGTCGAGTACGCAGGTGAGCCCGGAGGCATCTTCAAGGAATGCCTCCCGGTCGTCGTCCACGGGGTGTTCAACGAGCCTTCTGGCATGTTTCTTGGCGACCGAGTTGAGGTGAAGCACTCAGAGGACTACGTCGCAGTTAATGACGACCGATTGCAAGAGGCTGAGGCAGATTCAGCGGCTTGCGAAACTTCGGCATGAGCGCAGCGCTCGGTAATGCGGGCCTACTTATTGCGTTAGTTGCCTCGTCGGTCGGGGCGCTCGCAACCGCGGTTGCGATTATCGGGGACAACCGTCGTGCGTTACGTCAGGCTCCGATGTATGCGGCGATCATCGTCGGGGGAGCGGTGCTGGCCGTTATATCGATGCAGTGGGCATTGTTTTCGCGGGATTACTCAATCGACTTTGTACAGCGAGTCGGGTCGTCAACCACGCCGACCCTGTACAACATTGCCGCAATGTGGAGCGCTCTCGAGGGGTCGATCCTTCTGTGGGTGATCGTGCTTGCTCTGTTTACCGGAGGGGTCGCGTTGAGGTTCGTTCGCCGCCGCGATGACGAGCTTGTGGCTTGGGCGCTTGTCGTCATGTACGTCGTGATGACGTTCTTTGCGTTGGTGAGTTTTGGCCCAGCATCACCGTTTGCCCCCGGAGCAACTGTGCCGATTGGGTTCGACGGTCCTGGTCCAAATCCGTTGTTGCAGAACCATATTCTTGTGCTGTTTCACCCACCGCTGCTGTACCTCGGCTACGTCGGATTTACCGTTCCGTTTGCGTTCGCGATTGCTGCACTCATCACTGGTCGTGTTGGAGAGGGCTGGTTGCTTGAAACTCGCCGCTGGGCGCTGCTCTCTTGGGGGTTTTTGACGATCGGCATTTTGCTAGGTGGCTGGTGGAGTTACGAGGTGCTGGGGTGGAGTGGTGTGTGGGCTTGGGACCCAGTCGAGAATGCGAGTTTCCTCCCTTGGCTCACCGGCACGGCCTACATCCACTCGGTGTTGGTTCAGCAGCGGCGGGGGATGCTTCGTGTGTGGAATCTCAGTCTGCTGGTCGCGACCTTTGCACTGACCATCCTCGGAACCTTCCTCACCCGATCGGGAGTCATCAATAGCGTCCACGCATTCGCAGCGGGTGAAATTGATGGTTACCTTCTCGGATTTTTTGGAATTGTTGTGTTGGTTTCGTTGGGACTCATCGGCTGGCGCGGTGATGCGTTACGAGCCCCCGGTCGAATTGATTCACCGATGTCGCGCGAGGGTGCATTTCTTGCAAACAATGTCGTGTTCGCTCTGTTCGCCTTCATCGTGCTGCTCGGAACGGTGTTTCCGCTCCTTGTCGAGGTCTTTCAAGATCGTCAGACGGTGGTTGGCGCCCCATATTTCGACCGGTTATCAATGCCGATTGGGTTGGTGCTGTTATTTCTGATGGCAGTTGCTCCGGTTCTGCCTTGGCGGAGAGCATCTACCGAAACATTGCGAGATCGGCTGTTCTGGCCAGCGTGGTGTGGGGTGGGAGCGCTTGCGATCGCCGTGGCCGTCGGTGCCGATCGACTTGCACCGTTACTCGCGTTCCTGTTGGGCGGATTCGCGGGTGGTGCCGCAGGTCGACAGTTGCTCCTCGCTACCCGTCGTCAAGGACTTCGTGGTTTGGTTGGTCGGGCAAATGGCGGCATGTTGGTGCATATTGGGGTCATTCTCATTGCGGTAGCGCTTGCCGCTTCAAACTCATACACCCATTCAACGACGCTAACAATCGAGCGTGGGGAGCGCGTGGAGTGGGCCGGTCATTCGTTCGAGTTTGTTGGAGTGTCAACCGAAGTGACAGCTCGAGCCGATGTCGTAATGGCAGATGTGTTGCTCGATGACACGAAGGTGTATGCCCCTGCGGTGACGACATACCTGCAGCAGGGTATGACGGTGCCAACACCTAGCGTTCGCACAGGCCTGACGAGTGACGTGTATCTCACCATCGACGGCAACGACCCTCCTGCAACCGATGCAAATGAGGTCGTGCTCCGAGTTTTTGTGAAGCCGATGGTGTTATGGCTCTGGATCGGTGGCGCGGTGATGGCGATCGGCACGGTGCTATCTGCACTACCTTCACGTCGTTCTCGACGCCCAACTGATCCAACCTCGGCACTGGTTCCTGGTGGTCAACATGGTTGAGGCAACCACGCGTCCGCCCCGCAGGGTCGCTCCGTTCATTGCCGGAGCGGTTGCGTTGGTTATTGCGGTGCTCTTCGCGGTGTTGCTCCTCGTTGAACCGTCAACTGATTCAGCTGAGACGGTGCTTCTTGATCGGGCCGCACCTGCAGCAATTGGTGAATATGAAGACGGCACGCCGTTTGAACTTTCGCGCCGACGCGGGTCATGGGTCGTCCTTAACTTCTTCACGTCGACGTGTATTCCGTGCAGAAACGAGCATCCTGAGCTCATCAAATTTGTTGAGCAGCAGCGGGGACTCGGAATTGATGGTGCCGAGTTCTACACCGTCGTCCAGAACGATGACCCTGACGATGTTGCAGCATTCTTCGAAGAATTTGGGGGTGACTGGCCGGTCGTCTTTGATGTTGACTACTCATTTCAGAACGGGTTTGGTGTCGCTCAAGTTCCTGAAACGTGGATCATCGACCCGAATGGAGTGGTGCGCGGCAGAGTGATCTCAGAAGTCTCGGCCGAGTTTTTGTCAACGAGCATTCAAACGTTGCGAGAACGGCTGTGAGCTCCAGAAACCGTTGGAAGACATGGCCATCGTGGGCAGCGATGTTCGTGGTGTTGGTTGCCCTTTTGGCGGTTGGGTCAACTCGTGATTCAGGTCCGTTAAACCCAGGAGATCGAATCGATTCGATTTCACGGCGAGTGGCTTGTCCGGTGTGTGACGGCGAAAGTGTGTTCGAGTCTCGCAATCCTGCGTCAGAGGCGATCCGCGCTGAAATCCGAGCATCTGTGTATGACGGATCGGCTACTGACGATGAAATTCTTGCGTCGATAGCAAATTCTTATGGTGGAAAGGTGCTGTTGGTTCCTAGTTCGTCTGGTTTCGATGCTCTGATCTGGGCGCTTCCAGCAGCCGGGCTGATGGTCGGACTCGTCGGATTGTGGTTTGCCTTCCGAAGATGGCGCGAAGAAGCCGCTGCCCTTGGGTCGCCATCAGCGGAGGATTACAGCCGTGTTGAACAGGCCCGTCAAGCACGCAGCGAGCACGTCGATGAATGAGGATCGTGAGGCGCTGATCGTCGAGCGCGATTTTCTGCTGTCTTCGCTTGATGACCTTGATCGCGAACTTGCAGCTGGAGATATTTCGCCTGAAGATCACGCTGAGTTGCGAGATGGGTATGTCGCTCGGGCCGCAGAGGTATTGCGGTTGATTGAACAGGAGCGTGTTGAACCTTTGCAGCGCCTTCGGCTGGGGTGGAAGAGATCTCTAGGGGTTCTCGGGGTTGTCATCGTGATTGGTGTAGCACTCGCTGTTGTGCTGGCAAACGCGTTAGGTGAACGATTGTCGGGTCAGTCCATGACAGGATTTGATTCGCGTGACACGGCAACAGCACTGCTTGCTGAGGCGCGTGCAGCAAATTTCTCCGACCCAGCCGGAGCTGCAGATTTGTATGCGCTCGTGCTCGTTGAAGATCCGACGAACGTTGAGGCACTGACGTATCGAGGGTGGACATTGGCGTTGGCTGCCCGGCAAAACCCCGACGAAGAGGCTGGTGCGAAGCAATTCACAGAGGCGGTTGATCTTCTTGTTGAGGCGGTCACGGTTGACCCTTCGTACGCCGACCCGCTCTGTTTTTTAGGAATTATCCAATACCGATTTGTTGGTGACGCTGATGCTGCTCGGCCATTTGTTGCTGCGTGTTTAGCGGCGAACCCTCCGGCGGTGGTGAAAGATCTTGTTCAGAATCTTGCCGACGAGTTAGGCGTCGGGGATTAATCCTTCTTCGACCCGCGTTTTGGTGGCGGCCAGGCCTTGGCCTTCGAGAGATTCCCACGTTTTGATCGCTTGATGACCCAAACCGATGCTTTCCGCCAGTCAGCCGAAGAGGTGATCTCCATACCGCGGCGTTCGAGTGCTGCAATTGTCGCAGGGATGATGTCGCCGTGACTGCAGAGAACTGCATGATCCGGGACCTCAGCAAGAAGTTCGAGCACGGGCTCGAACGGTTCGTATTCGCAGATTCGGGGTTCAATGGCCACATCAAGACCAACGAGGTCTGCTAGCGGTTCAAGTGTTTGCACGCATCGCACATATGGGCTTGAGAGCAACACACTTGGTTCGTGTTTTGCGAGTCGCTTGGCGAGCAGATGTGATTGATCCCACCCCGCTTTTGACAGGGGCCGATCAATGTCGTCACCCGTCCAGACACGACGTTCGCCGGCCTTGGCATGTCGAACAAAATAAATCGACATCTCAACCGATTCCTGTTGATTGCAGGAGTTCTTGGTGGCGTCGAGTGAGTTGGCGGGCGAAGGTGACAAACAACGCTGCTGCAGCGACGCTCGCGAGAGCGGATCCCCAGATGATGAACCGCTGGTTTATTGCCGTCTCTGCCATAGCTGTCGCACCAGAACCAACCAATGGAGAACGATCGAGCCATTGACGGATGGCGAGTCCGGTGGGTACAACACCAAAGGCGATAAACCAGCCGGTGATCAGTGGGCTGGCAGGAGCCTTGTTCCAAGAATCTTGCTCAAGGTCAGTTGCTTTCCAAAGCTCTCGAAACATCAAGAACGGGATGATGTACAAAATGAGTGGAGGAACAAACCATCCTCCGATTGCCCAAGCCGGTCGCCATGTCGCAACCCGACCAAGTTGTTCGTGATGTGAAGCAAGCCGTCTCATCCACATGATGGCGGTGATCCCGGCGCCGAGTTGGGTGAGTGTTTGGGCGAGTTGCAGCGTCAAGCCGGGGCCGTAGGAGGCAACAAAATCGGTTTCTGACATCGCCCCGCTGAGAAACATTTGTGCGTCATCCAACGCAAGTTCGTTGAGCAAGGCAAATAGCAAACCTAAGCCTGCAGTGATTGGCACGAGCGCCGTGATCGAGGTGAGTAAGCCGTTGAGGGGCTTGGTGTTGTAGTTCTGTCCGACAAGTCCGGCCGGCGGTGGTGGAGGAAGGGGGGTTGACCCTTCGGTCGCTTCGTCCATATCCGCAAACTATCGCAGGTCGCTGACTAGCCCCACCCGAGCTCGTCAAGCCGGTCGTCTTCGATTCCGGCGGCGTGAGCCAATTCATGGATCACGGTGACAGCAACTTCATTGATGAGATCCTCATCTGTGTCGACTGACGCGCAGAGAGAGTGCCGAAAGATCGTGATCACTGAGGGACTGTCGGCTTCACCGCTGTCGGTAATCGGAGTTCCTTCAAAGAGACCGAGGAGATCAGGTTCATCAAGAGAACGGTCTTCAATGACGATGGCGACATTATTGAGCACAGGAGCCAGATCATCAGGAATGATGTCGATCGCATCTTTCACAATGCGTTCGAATCGGTAAAGAGGGATCGGCTCCACCGAGGTTGTTACTCGACGATGCGGAGTTCGGGGCTGAAAACCTTCTTAGGGCGAAGGTCGACAGCAATACGTTCCGCAATTGTCATGAATGCTTGAGCGGCCTCAGACTCAGGGTCAATCGCAGTGATTGGTCGGCCATCGTCTCCGCCTTCACGAAGCGCAGGCACGAGCGGCAGTTGCCCGAGCAACGGAACTTCGAGTTCTTCGGAAAGTTCGTGGCCGCCACCGGCGCCGAAAAGTTCGTAACGCTTACCGTCATCGCCGATAAACCACGACATGTTTTCGATCACGCCACGGACTGGAAGATTGACCTTGTCAGCCATCGCAGCAGAGAGACGAGCAACCTTCTGGGCGGCCGGCTGCGGAGTTGTGACGACGTACACCTCGCCTCGAGGCAAGTACTGGCTCAAGCTGAGAGCGATGTCGCCTGTGCCAGGAGGCATGTCGATGAGAAGAAAATCTGGCTGGTCCCAGAACACATCGGTGAGGAACTGTTCAAGTGCTTTGTGCAACATTGGTCCTCGCCAGATCACGGCCTCGCCATCGGGGACGAAGTAGCCCATCGAAATGCAACGGACACCCCACTGCTCTGGCGGGAGAATCATTTCATCGACAACGGTCGGTTGACGATCGGTTCCGAGCATTCGAGGAATGGAGAAACCGTAAATATCGGCGTCGACGACGCCGACGGTATGACCCAGACGGGCAAGAGCGACTGCAAGGTTGGTGGTCACGCTCGACTTACCAACTCCACCTTTACCCGAGGAAATGAGAAGTGGCCGAGTCTTTGAGCCTGGCTGCGAAAATGGGATTGCTCGCCCCTCCGCATGACCATGAGCCTGCTGTTGTCCGGCGGTTGCTGCGGGGCTGCCGTGGAGTAACTCGCGAACGGCGGCTCTCTCTTCGTCGGTCATGACGGTGAATTCGAGTGCGACTCCGGTGACTCCCGGAAGGGTTTCGACTGCTCCGGTGACCCGATTTTGGATCTCATTGCGTAACGGGCAACCCGCAATTGTGAGGGCGACAAGAATGTCGGCCGTGCCATCGGCTCGAAGTTCTGCCCGCTTCAGCATCCCGAGGTCAACGATTGAGCGATGCAGCTCAGGGTCTTCGATCGGACGAAGAGCTTCGACGAGTTGGTCGTTCGACGTGGTCATAAGATCCATTCTGGCGAACGTAAAAGGGGTTTGCACGACGGCGGTAGTGGAAATTCCATCTAAGATTTACCTCGTGGCGTCAAAAGGCTCTTCAACTGTGTCGTTTAGTGCGACGGTGTCGGCAATTACTGACGCGTTTGGCGACCCCACTCGCCGAAAGGTGTACCTCTTTGCACGCGACACAGATGGAGATGGGGTCACGACATCGCAAGTCGCAGCCGAAGTCGGAGTTCACCCCAATGTTGCCCGTCATCACCTCGAAAAACTTGCGGCAGGTGGGTACCTCGAAGTTCATAGCGGTCGTGGCGGGTCAGGTGCCGCTGGTCGGCCGTCGAAGCGTTACGTCGCAGTTGATGACGTTGTTGCCGAATTCCCGGTCCGTAGTGATGATCTCGTGCTCTCACTCCTCGGACGTGCGTTGACAAAGTTGCCTCGAAACGAAGCAGAAATTCTTGCAGAAGAGGTTGGGGCCGAATATGGCCGTGCAATGGCAGTGGGTCTTACTGGCGAAACCATTGAGCGGGGCCAGAAGTCACTCCGTGCTGCCATGCGCTCTGTCGCTGACGCTCTGACCGCCCATGGGTTTGCCGCACATGCAGATAACCGATCGAACCAACTTCGAATTATCAATGACCATTGTCCGTTCGGCGACATCGCAACCGAGCACCCGGTGATCTGCGCGGTCGATCGAGGAATGGTTCGAGGAATGCTCGCCGAGCTCTACGGTGACAACGTTGGTGAAGTTGTGACTGAGTCGTCGCTTGCATTTGGCGACACGTTTTGCTCGACCACCATTTGAGCCATTGCCCTAGAGCCGCCGTTCGCGGCAGGATTCCCGCCACAATGGTGGAGCAATGTCGAAAAAGCGCCCCCTTGTAGAAACTCCGTTGACGGATCCGATCGCGCTGGTTTCTGCGCGCCTGGGCCCGTGGTTGTCACAGCGTGCCGGCGGAGGGGACATCGATGCAGTTGTTCGGCCGAGCGACCACGCAGATGCTCAGATCAATGGAGCGCTTCCATTGGCCAAACAACTGGGTTGCAACCCCCGTGACCTTGCAACAGAGATTGTCGACTCCGGCGAGTTAGGTGATCTGTGCTCTGGAACCGAAGTTGCAGGGCCCGGGTTCATCAATGTCACATTCTCAAATTCTGTGATCAACTCGTTGCTGACAGAGGTCGCAAACGATGAGCATCTCGGGCTTCGGCAAGCAACCGACGCTCAGACCGTGGTGGTCGACTACTCGGCACCCAATGTTGCGAAGGAAATGCATGTTGGGCACCTTCGTTCGACGGTGATTGGTGATGCGTTGGTTCGTATGTACACCGCAGCAGGCCATCACGTGATTCGAGAAAATCACATTGGTGACTGGGGGCGGCCGTTCGGAATGCTGATCGAACATTTGCTCGATCTTGGTGAGGAGGTCGCAGCATCAGGGCTTGGACAGGGCGATCTTGACGGCTTTTATAAGGCCGCAAACGCAAAGTTCAACGAATCTGAAGAGTTCCAGGAACGTTCACGTCATCGTGTCGTGCTGTTGCAGGGCGGTGATGAAGAAACGCACGTGCTGTGGAACCGTCTCGTTGCGATGTCAACCGAGTACTTCAACACGGTGTACGAGCAACTTGGTGTGCTGTTGGTTGATGATGACCTCATGGGTGAGAGCAAATATCAGCCGTTGATGCCGGGGACCCTTGACCGTCTTGAAGCATCTGGATTGATGTCTGAAAGCGACGGAGCAAAAGTTGTTTTCCCACCTGGGTTTACTAACCGCGATGGCGATCCGTTACCGCTCATCGTGCAGGCACGCACTGGGGGCTTCAACTATGCAACGAGTGACCTTGCATGCGTCATCGACCGTGTTGAACGACTGCATGCGGATCTCATGTTGTATGTCATCGGTGCTCCCCAACAGCAGCACCTTGAAATGGTGTTTGCCGTTGCGAAGATGGCTGGCTGGATGCCCGATGGTGTGTCGGCGATTCACGTCGCATTCGGAAATGTTCTGGGCGACGACAAAAAGATGTTGCGCAGTCGAAGTGGTGAGTCTGTCAAGTTGGTTGATTTGCTGTCGGAGGCGGTCGAGCGAGCCGCATCAGCAGTTGAAGAGAAGAACCCGGACCTCTCGGAATCTGAGCGGGCAGATGTTGCGCAGATGATCGGCATCGGAGCGGTCAAGTATGCAGACCTCTCAACTGACCGAGTGCGCGATTATGTCTTCGATTGGGATCGCATGCTTGCCTTTGATGGCAACACCTCCCCATATCTGCAGTACGCACATGCACGTATTCGGTCGATCTTCCGTCGGGCCGCCGCCGACCAAGTTTCTGCGGGGGCGATTGCGGTGCACGAACCAGCCGAACGCGCGCTGGGTCTCAAACTTCTTGGCTATCCAGCAGCGGTTGCTGATGCCCTTGAGTCGAATTCTCCGCATCGACTCTGCACCTACTTATTCGAACTCGCACAACTCTTCACGACGTTCTATGAGCACTGCCCAGTCATGAAGGCTGAGGGAGAAGTTCGTGAATCCCGGCTGGCGCTCTGCGACCTCACCGCCCGCACCCTGTCGGCAGGCCTTGGCCTCCTTGGTATCGACGCTCCGGAGCAGATGTGAATTCGCTACCTCGTCATCTTTTGCCTGACAACGCCGGAGTCGCATCTGATGGCTCGCTCACGATCGGTGGCGTAAAGGTTGCCGATCTCGCAGCAGAGTTTGGCACTCCACTATTTGTGTACGACGAAGAGCACCTACGGGATCGATGCCGGCAGGCGGTTGCCGCATTCGGACATCAATCTGCGGTGTACGCAACGAAAGCGTTTCTCTGTCGGGCGATGGCTGATCTCGCATTCTCCGAGGGAATGATGCTTGACGTCGCTTCAGGCGGGGAACTGCACGTTGCCCTGTCGGCAGGTGTGCCGGGGTCGGCCTGCGTACTTCACGGGAACAACAAAAGCGTTGTCGAATTACAGATGGCAATCGATGCGGGCGTGCACGCAATCGTCGTGGATTCATTCGATGAGATTGATCGCCTCGAGCAATTAGGGGCTCAAGAAGGTGCGACAGTTCCTTCCGTCTTGCTACGCATCACCCCCGGAGTTTCAGCGCACACACATGAGTTCATCTCCACCGGCCAGAACGATTCGAAGTTTGGTTTCAACCTTGAAAACGGTGATGCTGCTCGAGCGGTTGACCGAGTTCGATCATCGTCCACATTGAGCCTCATCGGTGTTCATTGCCACATCGGTTCGAACGTGTTCGACGCAGCGAGCTTTGCAAAGGCTGCCCAGGTCATGGCGGAGTTTGCGATTCCGCTTGATTTGCCCGAACTTGTGCTTGGTGGCGGTCTTGGTGTCCCTTACGTAGCAGGGGAGGAGGCTCCAACGATCTCAACGTGGGGTTCTGTGCTACTCGATGCATGCGAAGCGCTAGGGGTTCGATCTCGGGTATCAGTCGAGCCCGGCCGGGCGATTGCCGCTGCGGCTGCAATCACCGTGTACACCGTCGGTACCGTGAAAGACATCCCAGGTGTTCGCCGGTATGTCTCGGTTGATGGCGGCATGAGTGACAACCCTCGTCCGGTGTTGTACGGGTCGGGTTACGAGGCGGGTCTCGTTCGAGACCCATTTGGTGATCGAATCCTCGCGGCTCGAATTGTTGGAAAGCACTGTGAGAGCGGTGACGTGCTGGTGTCAGATGCGCGACTACCAGAAGACCTCTCTGTGGGCGATCTGTTGTTCACCCCTGTGACCGGCGCCTACGGACACTCAATGGGGTCGAACTACAACAAGGTCTTACGGCCTGCTGTTGTATTCGTTCGTGACGGAACTGCCCGGCTCGTCGTTCGCCGTGAGACCTACGACGATCTGCTGGCAACCGACGTCTTTGACGCCGGTAGCTGAGCTTTCAACCTGAGTTGCGAGAGCGGTTCTCGAGGTACCGCTGAGAGGCAGCTCTTGATTCCTCGTCATGAAGAGCAACAACCAAGGTGTCGGCGTCATTCGCATTTCGACCGGTGCCTGCAATTTCTTCCATGACCGCATTGACCTGTGTTTTTGTCGCAAGCAAAGAAAATGTTGGCTTGCTCGCGAGCGACTCGGCAAACGTTGCCGCCTCTGAGATGAGGTCAGCGTCGGCGACAACTCGGTTCACGAACCGAAGTTGGCGTGCCTCTTCGGCGTCAAAGGGTCGACACGACAAGATGAGTTCCTTCGCGACCGCCGGCCCAACTTCGCGGACCAGTCGAGGAACTCCTCCCCATGCGAGGGGTATACCGAGGTCAACTTCTGGAATAGAAAAACGAGTGTCGGCTGCAGCAATGCGAAGGTCGCACGCTGAGGTGAGTACAACCCCACCACCTACGCAATGACCGTGAACTGCTGCGATAGTGAGTTGTCGCATATTCGTGACCGTGTCTGCCATGACACGGCCGAGTTCAGCACCAGCACGCGGGTTGGCCCCTCCGTACACGTTCGTGAAGTCGTTGAGGTCAAACCCTGCAGTGAATGCACGACCTTCGCCCCGGAATACCACGACCTTGATGTCATGTTGGTCCGAAATCCATTTGGAGAGTTCGATGATTTCGGACATCATTGCCACCGAAAGGGCGTTGAGACGCTCGGGACGATTCAACACGATGGTGCCGACTGCCTCGCCGGCGGTGTGTTCCCAACGTAGGTGGTCGAGCACAGGACATTCACTATCTGCCATGCACCTATCGAAGCATGGGGTATGGCATTCAACCGTGTCGGGGCTGGTGCGGGCGGTCGCGGATAGCCTCTCAAGGGTGACAGAACAAGCAGTTTCATCAGCCGCCCGGCAGGTTCGCGTCGGATTGCTCGGCTGCGGCAATGTCGGTGGCGCATTGGTTCCGCTGTTGCGGTCTCAGCGCGAGTCGATCGCAGCTCGAACTGGCTTGGAACTTGTTGTGACGTCTGTTGCGGTTCGCAACATGTCGCGTGATCGTGGCGTTGACCTTGGTGACGTTGCGTTGACAAACGACGCAATGTCGGTGGTGTCAGATCCTGACGTGGATGTCATTGTTGAGGTGATTGGTGGCATTGAGCCCGCTCGTGAACTCATCGTTGCAGCACTGTCAGCGGGCAAGCCGGTCATCACAGGCAACAAAGAACTGCTTGCAAATCACGGGGCCGAACTCTTCGAACTTGCGGACTCCAACGGTGTTGACCTGCTGTTTGAAGCTGCCGTTGCTGGTGGGATTCCGCTGATTCGTCCACTTCGCGAAAGTCTTCGCGGGGAGCCGGTTTCGAGAGTGATGGGAATTCTCAACGGCACAACGAATTACATCCTGTCGAAAATGACGAACGAGGGTGCTGACTACGGTGATGCACTTGCTGATGCTCAGCGTCTTGGCTACGCAGAGCGTGACCCAACGGCTGATGTTGAGGGCTTTGATGCCGGTGCGAAGGCAGCAATTATTGCGAGCATCGCATTCGGGGTGAAGGTTGTGGCCGGCGACGTGTACCACGAAGGCATCAGCAACATCACTGCGAGTGATATCGCAATTGCCGGGCGTTTGGGGTACGTCGTCAAACTCCTAGGAATTGCCGAACAAGATCGCGAGACTGGCGACGTTGCCGTGCGAGTTCACCCTGCAATGGTTCCGAACGAGCACCCGCTTGCATCGGTTCGAGATTCATACAATGCAGTGTTTGTTGAGGGCGATGCTGTCGGATCGTTGATGTTCTACGGTCGCGGCGCCGGTGGAAGTCCAACTGCAAGTGCAGTGTTGGGCGATCTCATCGATGCTGCGGTGAATCTCAGTCAAGGCACACACGGTTCGCTCGGAGCATTCCAACGGGCTCGAGTTCGGCCAATCGATGCGACGAGCGCTGAATATCTGCTCGCTCTTGATGTGCTGGATCAGCCCGGAGTGTTGCACAGCGTGACAGGTGTATTTGCTGAACATGGCGTCAGTATCCGCGCAGCTGAACAGGAAGGTGCAGGAGAAGAGGCGCGACTGGTGTTTATTACGCACGAAGCAGTTGAGTCCTCTGTGCAGGCAACTGTTCGGCAACTCCGCGAGCTTGATGTCGTGCGTCGCATCGGTGGGTTGATCCGAGTGATCGGGGCGTAGGTGAAATACGTATCGACCCGAGGCAGTGCACCTGAATTGGGCTTCTCCGATGTCTTATTGAGTGGGCTTGCATCTGACGGCGGGTTATACGTGCCAACTGAGTGGCCTTCGCTGCCGTCAATCGGTAGCGATTATTCCTCGGCGGCCGTGGCAATTATGTCGGCGTATATCGGTGACGATATTCCAACCGATGTGCTCATCGAACTGGTTGGCGATTCGTACGCAACGTTCCGCCATCCAGCGGTTGCGCCGCTCGTTCAAATCGATGATGAACTCTGGATCCAGGAACTTTTTCACGGCCCAACGCTTGCGTTCAAAGATCTTGCGCTTCAAGTCGTCGGTCGACTATTTGACTACGTGCTTGCCGAGCGAGGCGAGCGGGTAACGATTGTTGGGGCAACAAGTGGTGACACAGGTTCTGCCGCAATCGATGCAGTCAAAGCTTGTGACAACGTTGACATCGTTATTTTGTATCCGCATGGCCGGACGAGCGAGGTGCAGCGACGTCAGATGACCACCGTTGACTCACCAAATGTGCACGCTGTGGCAATCGATGGCACCTTCGACGATTGTCAGGATCTCGTGAAAGCAATGTTTGCTGACGAACAGCTGCGAAACGACTGCAATCTTTCGGCGGTGAACTCAATCAACTGGGCTCGAGTAATGGCCCAGATCGTATATTACGTAACCGCATCTGAGTCGCTGTCGGGTTCACCGACGTTTTGTGTGCCGACAGGTAATTTTGGCAATGTTCTCGCCGGTTGGATCGCAAAATCAACAGGTGCCTCAATTGATCATCTGTTGATTGCATCAAATGCAAATGACATTCTCGCTCGATTCGTGAATGATCGCGATATGTCAGCCGCAGACGTGGTGCCGACGCTGAGCCCAAGTATGGATATTCAGGTGTCGTCAAATTTCGAGCGACTTCTTTTTGAGATGAATGATCGCAACGGGGGAGTGACAGCCGAACAACTTCAGCGCTTTCGGTCAACTGGGAAACTCGAGGTCGAAGAAGGGGAGTTTCGCGATTGGGTCTCTTCAACCTTCTCTGCCGAACGTGTTGACGACGAGCAAACGCTCGCAGAAATCGCTCGGGTCTATAGCGAAACTGGGTTGCTGATTGATCCGCACACAGCCACCGGCACGGCGGCCGCCCGCAGGAATGATCGTTCGGGAGCCACCGTGTGTCTGGCGACTGCCCATGCAGCAAAGTTTCCTGATGCGGTCGAGCGGGCCACTGGGATTCGACCAGAGTTGCCGGCTGCTCTTGGCGACTTAATGAACCTCCCTGAATACACCACAAATCTTGATGCTGATCTCGGAGCGGTTTCAAGATTCGTGCGCCAGGTCTCTCGCGTCGATAAGTGATTGCTGTCAACCGTTGACACTGCTACAGTTGTCGTAGTCGGGGCAATCGCCTCGGCTTCACGAATTCAGAAATACTGATTCGTCCCACGTAGCCGGCGGTTCGCAGGGCTGTCCCCGTCACATCAGATTTCACTTCTGCTTGGCGAAAAACATGCCGTTTCCTCCGGTCATACGTGAAGCGATATCCCGCCAATTTGGCGAAGAGAAGGTGAACGTGGCTGCTCAAGCTCTCGAACAATCAGTCCTCGAAACGAAAGACAAGGAACAGCTTCTTGCGATTTCTAAAGCGCTAGGTGTCAAGGTGACAGCTCGCTCCAAGAAGGCTGACATTATTGGCGCGATTCTCGCAACCACTGGCGGTGCTCCCGCAAGTGATTCGAGCAGTGGTGCTCCAGCGAAGTCGGCTCTCTCAGAAAAGCAGGCGCCTACCACTGCTGGTCCCGCCGATACAACCACATCGGATCAGGCAACAGACAAGGCTGCTCCTGCCCCGGCAATCGATGACGAGCCGCCGGCAGAATGGGAACTCGAGTTCTCAGCTGAGCCCGCCGAGGACGTCGCAAAGGGCAATTCCTCTGCCCGCGGCGCAAACGCTCGTGAGTGGCAGCAGCGCGAGGGAGGGCAACGTCAACAGCGCGACGGGCAACGAAGTGGCCAGCGTCAAGAAGGCCAGCGCGACGGTCAGCGTCAAGAGGGGCCGCGCGACGCGGATGGCGAAAGCCGGAACCGTCGTCGTCGCCGTCGGCGCAAGGGTGGTCGCCCTGAAGATGGCCCACAGGGCGAGGATCGCGAATTTTTTGACGATGATGACGACACACCGGTTAGCAACGAACCGGTCCCCGTCGACGGATACCTCGACATGCGCGATGAGGGATACGGTTTTGTTCGGGTGAATAACTACCTGGCATCGAAGAAAGACGCCTATGTGCCAGTGCGAATGTCGCGTCAGTACGGCTTGCGCAAGGGCGACCATCTCGTTGGAATGATGCGGCCTGCTGGACGTAACGAGAAGAATCCGGCAATTCTTGAGATCCAAACGGTGAATGGGCGCCCACCTGAAGAGGCGAAAAAGCGCCGCAAGTTTGAAGATATGACGGCGCTGTTCCCCGACGAGAAACTCCGTCTCGAGAATGAAGATGACCCAACTGACATGACTTCGCGGATCATCGATCTGATCTGCCCGATTGGTAAGGGTCAGCGTGGGATCATCGTGTCGCCGCCGAAGGCGGGTAAGACGACCGTGATGAAGTCGATCGCCACGTCAATTGAGCGAAACAATCCCGAGGTTCGACTCATCGTGCTTCTCATTGATGAACGACCAGAAGAAGTCACCGACATGCAGCGTCATGTCCGAGGAGAGGTCATCTCCTCTACCTTTGACCGTCCCAGTGATCAACACACTCAGGTTGCCGAAATGGCGCTTGAGAAGGCAAAGCGAATGGTTGAGTACGGTGAGGACGTCGTCATCATCCTCGATGGGATCACGCGTCTGAGCCGTGCCTACAACCTCGCCGCACCGGCAAGTGGCCGAATTCTCTCTGGTGGTATCGATGCAGGAGCGTTGTACCCGCCGAAGCGATTCTTTGGTGCCGCTCGAAATATCGAAGAGGGAGGGTCATTGACCATTCTCGCGACTGCGCTTGTCGAGACGAACAGCCGGATGGATGAAGCCGTATTCGAGGAGTTCAAGGGAACCGGCAACATGGAGTTGCGTCTCGACCGAAAGCTGTCTGAACGACGTGTGTACCCGGCGATTGATGTCGACGCATCGAGTACTCGTCATGAGGAATTGTTATTCGATCGGAAACAACTGCAGATGGTGTGGAAGTTGCGCCGTGTGTTGTCAGGGCTTGCGGCGGATGGGAGCGCTGCTCCAGGCCTCGAGTTGCTTGTCGACCGTTTGAGAACATTCCGGACAAATGACGAGTTCCTTACAGAAATTGCGAAACAACCAGGAATGTAAGCACTGGCGCCCATGTGGTTCCGCTGCAGTTGCCCGCTAACATTCTGAAGTCCTGAGTCAGGAGAATTTCCCATGAAGTCCGATATTCACCCCAATTACGAAGTTGTTACTGTTCGTTGCTCCTGTGGCAACGCATTTGAGACCCGCTCAACCCGTTCCGGTGAGCAAATTCTTGAACTTTGTAACGAATGCCACCCGTTCTTCACTGGTAAGCAGAAGCTTGTTGACTCTGGTGGACGCGTCGAGCGCTTCAATCGCCGTTACGGCGATCGCGTCAAGAAGTGACCCAACCCTGAGGGGTTTATCGTGACTGAGCCTGGAACGGTTGGAGACAGCCGCCGACCGGCTCTCATTTCGTCAGCCTTGCGGTCGCTCGCCCGCGAATATCGCGATGTAGTCGATGTACCCGTCATTCCATTCCCGGGTGGCGCAGGAATCCACGACCCATCAGGGTCGTTCATTTGGCTCGACGATCAGCCCGAGCGTCTTCTCGGTGCTGCAATTGCGTTGCATCTCAGGAAGGGCACTGAACGACTTGATGTCGTAATCCCCGACATTCATCAAGCGATGGCCCCTGTGGTTGCTCGACGCATTGCGCAATGGAACATTGCTGCAGAGGTGTTTGTCCTTGAGGGAAAAATGCTCGTTCATGTAGACCCTTCAGCCGCCGAGCCAGAGCGTGAATGTGAATTCGACGTCGAGGCATTCCGCCACGTAATCGCCGAAGCGGGTGCAGAGGTCGTGATTGAACACGGTGTGCTGACTGGTGAAGTTGCAGGTCTTGAGGTGTGTCGTGTCGTCTTCGAAGACGACTGGCGTCTGCGTGTTGGAGTCGGATCACAAGATCGTGAAGCGTTCCATATGTTGCATGGTGACGCGCCGGCTCTTGGCTCACTGCTGAAAGTTGTCGAATTTGTACAGACCTATCGTCAGCCATCAGCTGACCCGCATCCGTTGAATCGGCTCTCACCCGAGAGGTGGATGCGTTCAACGTTTCTGTTGACCCATCAGGCAGCCAAAGGTTCAACCACACAGATGTCAGGAGTGCTTCAGCGCGGCAGCATGTCTGGTGCCGCTCCTGCGTTTGCGGTGTCTGAACATGGTGGCAACAGGGTGTTGTATGCCTTCACTACCGGCACCGATTTGGGGGCAGTTGTTGACGCTGCAGACCACGCGGAGTGGTCGGCCCATGAGACCGAAGTCGGCGAAATTGTCATCGTGGTGAATGGGAGAAACCACCTCCCTGTGCTCGATGTTGTGGCCCAGAGGTCGGTTCGACCAATGCGTATTGTCTCGCAGGACGAACTTCTCGCCCGCTGACAGTAACCTCAGTACACCATGACGCAGCCTTCCTCTGAGCACGATGCTCTCTTCGAGCGACTTGCGTCTCACGCCGGTGAATTCCGGGAACTGGAGCAGCGATTGGCTGATCCTGCAACAGCCGCTGATCCGAACGAACTTCGAAAAGTGTCACAGCGCTATCGCCAACTGCAGGCATTTGTCGACGCTCTTACGGAGCGCGATCGCCTGCGCGATGACATTGCCGCAGCAAACGAACTTGCTGAAGTTTCCGAGGGTGATGATCGTTCCGCTTTTGAAGCCGAAGCGCTCGCTGGCGTTCAGAAACTAGAGGGTCTTGCTCAGCATGTCCGAGAGTTGCTCATTCCTCCTGACCCAGATGCTGGACGAAATGTGATCATCGAAATTCGCGGGGCAGAAGGCGGTGAGGAGGCAAACCTTTTTGCCGGTGACCTGCTCGACATGTACCGCGGCTACGCCCAACTTCGTGGATGGAAAGTTGAGGTGCTTTCACATGACGCAAGTGATCTTGGTGGAACGAACCAGGTCACGTTCATCGTTCGTGGTGAGGATGCGTGGCAGCGGCTCAAGTTCGAAGGCGGCCCGCATCGGGTGCAGCGAGTGCCAGTCACGGAGAGTCAAGGACGCGTGCACACCTCATCAGCAACGGTTGCGGTTCTTCCAGAAGCTGATGAGGTAGAAGTTGAGATCGATGATCGCGATCTCGATATTGATGTGTACCGGTCCTCTGGAGCCGGTGGACAGCATGTGAACACAACTGACTCGGCCGTGCGTATCACGCACCGGCCGTCTGGGCTCGTGGTCACCATGCAAGATGAGCGAAGCCAACTACAGAACCGCGCCAGGGCTATGCAGGTGTTGCGTGCCCGGCTAAAGGCTCTTGCAGAATCAGAACAAGATTCCCAGCGGTCAGCAGACCGTCGATCGCAGGTCGGTGGTGGGGGCCGAAGCGAGAAAATTCGCACCTACAACTTCAAAGAGAGCCGAGTGACGGACCATCGGATTGGTCTCACGATTCATCGGCTACCTGAAGTGCTCGCCGGGGCGCTCGACCATGTGATTGAGCCACTTCTTCTAGAAGAGCGCGAGCGGCTTCTTGCGGAGGAGACAGAAGTCGCGTCGTGACCACCGTTCGCGAGCTTGTTGAGTCGACCTCAGAGGTACTTGGTGATCGTGTTCAGGCGCGTTGGCTTGTTGAAGTAGCAGTCTCTGCTGACCATCTCGATGATGTGCTCGATGAAGAAGTAACAGAGCGAATGGTGGCGCATCTTGATGCGATGGTCGGGCGATACCGAACGGGTGAGCCTCTTCAATACGTGCTTGGTCGATGGGCGTTTCGCCACCTTGATCTTTTTGTCGATCGACGTGTGCTGATCCCGCGGCCCGAGACCGAGGAGGTGGCGGGGGTCGCAATTGAATTTGCGAAATCGGTGCCGAGTGGCCGAACAGTGATCGACCTTGGTACCGGGTCTGGGGCGATCGGTCTGTCGCTCGCATACGAACTTCCTCTCGATGGCACCTCTGTCTGGATCACTGATGTGTCTGCGGACGCCTTAGATGTTGCTCGCGCAAACCTTGCTGGCATTGGGCGACCAGCCCGTAATGTGACCCTGCTCGAAAGCAGTTGGTTCAATGCGGTGCCCGCGGAGCTCCAAGCTGATGTCATCGTGTCGAATCCCCCCTACATAGCGGAAGACAGTGGCGAGGTTGAGCGAAGTGTCGATCACTACGAACCGGCAATAGCGCTCTATTCCGGAATTGATGGTTTAGGCGCCATTCGAGAAATCATTCAACATGCAGGCGCTTACTTGAAACCGGGTGGCGTGCTGGTGCTCGAAATTGGGTTCGATCAGGCCTCTGCCGTGCGAAAACTGCTGGTCGAACATGGTTTCGCCGATGAGGAAGTTCGCGTTGACGCCTTTGGCAAAGATCGAATTGCGATCGGGCGATGGAATGGCGGGATGAAGTGACCGACTACGCACCCGCACGGATGGCCGCATGAGCGGGATGCCGCTAGCGTCTTAAGAGCGGAAAACCGCTGAGGAGAAGACACCGTGAACGACGACCGTTTGTCCCGCTATCGATCAAGTATTGACAACATTGACGCCGCGCTCGTGTTCATGCTTGCCGAACGTTTCAAAATCACCCAGGCTGTCGGTGAATACAAGGCTGAGGTCGGCCTACCTCCAGCCGATGAATCGCGGGAGAGCGAACAGATTGAGCGACTCCGGGCCCTCGCAACCGAAGCCGGTCTCGACCCTGCGTTTACGGAGAAGTTCCTTCGATTCATCGTGGCAGAAGTGATTCAGCATCACCAGCTGATTGCTGGCGAAAGCTGACCTGTCCTCATGTCTGACCGTGTAGATGTTGTTGTTATTGGTGGAGGACCGGCTGGTTCTGCCGCTGCAATGCGCGCCGCTCGCGGTGGGGCATCGGTAGCACTATTCGAATCAGGTGATCGTGGGCGCGACAAAATCTGTGGTGACGGGCTAACTCCTCGTGCTGTTGCAGCATTGAACGAACTCAATATTCCGATTGAGGAAGCTCATAAAATAGCGGGCCTTCGGATGATCGCTGGTCGTCAAACACGCGAACTGCCGTGGCCTGCATCTGGTCGGTTCCCTGGTTACGGAGCGGTGTGGC
>JBMTDQ010000001.1:0-94047 GCA_049432165.1 Ilumatobacteraceae bacterium | reverse complement strand
CGAATAACGGCAACATCGTCGTGTCATACCCAGACCAGTTTGTGTACTCGGGTGCAGCACCAAACCTGACAAACCTCATGGGTCGCAACACGTTCGCAGGTGCGACCTGGGATCTTCTCACCCCTGAATGTCGTGCCGATGTGTGGGAGGCCAGTCCGGAAGAATTCGGTGACAAGTACTTGGCCGGAGTTTCGCAGGACTGTCTCAACGAAATTGACCTTCGTGAATGGCTTCGTAACGCTCCTGCGAAGAAGCCGATGTACGCCGATCCAGCAATGTTGGAGCAGACCGACGGCAAGGTTCGTGGAATGCCGTACCTCGGTCTTAGCGAAGACCAAATCGATCAATTAATCGCCTACCTCCTTGAGCGGAAGTGAGTAACTGATGGCAATCATTGAACGTCCCTCTGATGAAGTAGAAGTCGTCGATCAATCGACGCCTTCAGAGGCGACTCCAGAGTCGTCCTACGGAGTTTTCCGTCGCCCGGTTGAAACGACCGGCTGGAAGTCGTGGCTTTTTACGATCGATCACAAAAAACTTGGAATTATGTATGGCGTTGTTGCCATGTTTTTCTTCGTGGTCGGTGGCATTGAAGCGATGCTCATTCGTTTGCAGCTCGCTGGGCCGAATGGAACCGTGCTGTCAGCCGACAAGTACAACCAGATGTTCACGATGCACGCCACCACGATGGTGTTCTTGTTCGTGATGCCAATGGCGGCTGCGTTTGCAAACTATTTTGTTCCGCTCCAGATTGGCGCCCGCGACGTTGCCTTCCCACGTATCAACGCGTTCGGCTTTTGGGCATTCTTATTTGGAGGCCTCTTCCTGAATACCTCATGGTTCCTCGGTGGTGGAGCCGACGGTGGTTGGTTCATGTACGCCCCGAACTCATCGGTTGCTTTCTCTCCTTCGAATGGCGTTGACTTCTGGGGTCTTGGTCTGCAGATCACTGGTATCGCTTCTCTTACCGGTGCGATCAACCTCATCGTGACGGTGATCAACATGCGAGCACCTGGAATGAGTTTGATGAAGCTGCCGATCTTCACCTGGATGGTGATGGTGGTGCAGTTCCTCCTGCTGTTCGCGATGCCAGTCATCACCGTTGCGTTGTTCATGCTGATGTTCCAGCGCAGTTTCGATGCAACATTCTTTAGTGTCGAAGCCGGTGCTGACCCACTGTTGTGGCAGCACTTGTTCTGGATCTTTGGACACCCCGAGGTGTACATCATCGTGCTTCCGAGTTTTGGCATTGTGTCGGAAATTCTTCCGGTGTTCTCAAAGAAGCCGCTGTTTGGTTACCCACTCATCGTGTTCTCTGGCGCAGCCATCGGATTCGTTGGTTGGGGTGTGTGGGCTCACCACATGTTCGCTTCCGGACTTGGGCCGATCTCTGTCGCAGCATTCTCGGTTGCCACGATGGCGATTGCCATTCCGACCGGCGTGAAGATCGTGAACTGGACACTCACGATGTGGGGCGGAAAGATCAAATTCACTGTCCCGATGCTGTATGCCGTTGGCGTCATTGTGCAGTTCACTATTGGTGGTCTCTCGGGCGTCACCCACTCGGTTGCACCATCTGACACTCAGCAGACTGACACGTACTACATCGTCGCTCACTTCCACTACGTCATCTTTGGTGGCGCAGTTCTCGGTTTGTTTGCCGGCATGTATTACTGGTGGCCAAAGATGTTCGGCAAGATGCTCAACGAACGTCTCGGTCGTGTCAACTTCTGGCTCACTATCATTGGTATGAACCTCACGTTCGGACCAATGCACATCATTGGTTTGCAAGGTCAGCCACGACGCATGTACCAGTGGACCGAAAACCGTGCAGGTGAGGGTTTCTTTAACATCGGTTTCTGGAACCTCATTGCGTCAATCGGAACATTCGTGCTCGCACTCGGTGTCCTGTTGTTCTTTGTAAACATTTATGTTTCGCATCGCAAAGGAACTGAGAAGGCGCCTCTCGACCCATGGGATGCTCGCAGCCTCGAGTGGATCACCACCAGCCCGCCGAAAGAACACAACTTCGATCGCTTGCCGCAGGTTGGACACCTCGACGAGTTCTTCCATCGCAAGTACGAGGATCGTGGCGTTGACGGCCACCACGAGTTCCATCAGGTCGCAACTGCCGAAGAAGTGGTTGCCGAGGAAGAGAACAACGCTGATGGGCACATTCATCTGCCGTCACCTTCGTACTGGCCGATCTTGTTGGCGTTCAGCCTTCCGATCATGGCGTATGGCGTGATCTACAACTTGTTCCTCCTGCTTGGTGGCGCTGTTCTGGCACTCGTCTCGTTCTATGGATGGGGCCTTGAGCCGCATACCGCCCCTGAAGAGGACTACGACCCGCCAACTGGCACTTCGATGGAGGTTGCAGCTCATGGCTGATACCGCAATTCACGCCGACGCTCACGTCGATCACGGCGCTCACCACACGTCAACAGGGTTGTCCAACAACAAGTTGGCGATGTGGATGTTCCTCGGCTCAGAGTGTCTGCTCTTTGGCGGACTCATCTCGACGTACATGCTGTATCGAGGCCGCCACTCGGCAAACCTTGGCCCAGACCAGGTGTGGGATATCCCATTCACCTCGGCCTCGAGCTTCGTGCTGTTGATGTCGTCGCTCACGATGGTGCTGGCAGTGTCTTCAGCGAATCGTGACGATGACCGCAATACGAAATTGTGGCTGTCGGTGACGGCCTTGCTGGGTGCTCTGTTTGTTGCTGGCCAGGTGTACGAATTCACGACCTTCTACCGCGAGGGTCTTGGCTTCACGACAAGCCTCTTCTCGTCGAGTTTCTTCACGCTCACCGGGTTTCACGGTGTTCACGTGAGCGTCGGCATCATCATGTTGATGTCGCTCGTTGGAATGATCTCAAAGAACAAAGTTGTTGGCGACAAGAAAGAAGTTGTTGAACTCTTCGGCCTCTACTGGCACTTTGTTGACGTGGTGTGGATCCTGATCTTCACCCTCGTGTACCTGATCCCCGCCTGATAAGAATCGAGTTGACATGAGCACGGTCACAGAACAACAGGACACTCACGGCGATGAGCATGCAGAGCATGGTCTCACCGATCTCGGATATATCAAGATCGCAATTTTCCTTGCCGTGATTACTGCCGTCGAGGTGGTGTTCAGCTACACCCAAGAACAGTTGGGCGCAGCGTTTCTTCCTGGGCTCCTCATCTTGATGGCGGTCAAGTTCTTTATGGTGTTGTTGTACTTCATGCACCTGAAGTTCGACTCAAAGTTGTTCAGTCTCATGTTCTACATCGGCATGACGCTGGCAGTCGGTTGTTATGCGGTGTTCCTCGCAACACTGCATTTCTTCCAGAGCTGAGTTGCGATGAGCTCGATGTTGGCGCAGGTCGACATCTCGGTCAACCCTTGGAAGTTTGTACCCCATCCTGAGGTGTGGCTGCTGACCGTCTTTCTCACGGCGGCGTTTATTTACACGGTGAGGGTGATTGGGCCGAAAGCGGTTCGACCTGGCGAGCGAGTACTGAGCCGATCGAATACGGTTTCGTTTGTCGCTGCGATCACGGTGTTGTGGGTGTCGAGTGATTGGCCAATTCACGACATCAGTGAGGACTATCTCTATTCGGTGCACATGGTTCAACACATGGCGCTGTCGTTCTGGCTTCCACCCTTGGCGTTACTTGCGACACCGACCTGGCTCATGCGGGTGCTCATCGGCAATGGCTCGGTATATCAAGCCATGCGGTTCCTGACTCGCCCTGTTGTTGCCGCTCTGTTGTTCAACGGAGCCACCTTGCTCACTCACCTTCCATCGCTGGTGAATGCCTCCGTCGGTGATGGTTACTGGAACGGCGCGTTGCATTATCTCCTGCATGTGCTCGTCGTCTCCTCGGCTCTTCTGATGTGGATGCCTGTTGTCGGACCGATTCCTGAATTCCAGCTCGGACCGCTCGGCAAGGGCATTTATCTCTTCGCTCAATCGATCGTTCCAACGATTCCTGCTGCGTTTCTCACGTTTGCCGAGTCAGCGGTGTACGAGGCATATGCCCGGCCAGTTCGGTTGTGGGGTCTTTCCCTTGCGGAGGATCAGCAATTGGCTGGTGCGATTATGAAGACGATGGCGGGAATGTTCCTATGGGCGCTCATTATTGGTTACTTCATCCAATACGCAAAACAGTTCAGAAATAGCCACGACTATCGCAGAAGTTCTGTATCGGCTGACCAAGCTGCTGATGAGGCCCCTCTTACCACTGCCGATGTTGAGGCCGCCTTTGCGCGCTCTGCACCTGCACGTGAAGAAGACTGACCGGTAGCCTCGGCCTCGTGATTGATGTTCGACAGCTCCGAGAGCACGCCGATGAGATCTGTGCGGCACTAGCGCGTCGCGGTGATTCATCTTGTGATTCTCAGGTTGACGAGGTTCTTGAACTCGATCGGCGGTTGAGAGAAATAACTGCTGAGCGTGACGAGGCTCGCGCCCGCATTAATGAACTCTCTCGTGAAGTTGGTCAACTTCGTCGCGATGGCGATGTCGAGCAAGCTGAAGCCGTTCAAGCACAGAGCCGGGCGCTAGGCGAGGATGTTTCTCGTATCGAGCAAGATCACGAAGTGCTTTCGGCGAAGATGCACGAGTTGCTCCTGCACATCCCAAATGTGCCACATGTAGATGTGCCAGATGGAGCGAGTGAGGACGACAACCCGGTCGTGAATGGCCCGTTTCTCCCAGAAGGAGGCATCGATGGTTTCGCCGAACATCAGCGAGTTCCACACTGGGAAATAGGCGAGTCGCTTGGCATCCTCGATAACGAACGCGCAACAAAAATTGCGGCATCAATGTTTACGATGCAGCGCGGTGCGGGTGCGACATTGGCTCGAGCGCTGTGTCAGTATGCGCTCGATAGCAATGCCGATGAGTTTGAAGAGATTCGCCCGCCATCGCTTGTTTCAACGGCGACGCTGACCTCAACTGGCCAATTGCCAAAATTTGCCGATGATGCCTATGCGATTGAACGTGACGATCTGTGGTGTATTCCAACCGCAGAGGTTCCCCTGACTTCGATGTACAGCGGTGAGATCCTTGATGCACCAAATCTCCCGATGCGTTTTATGGCGTTTAGCCCATGCTTCCGTCGAGAGGCAGGATCAGCAGGACGAGACACTCGAGGGATGCTCCGCTCGCATGAATTCGACAAGGTCGAGATCCTGGCACTGGCTACTCCCGAACAAGCCCCCCAGCTCCTCTTCGATATGGTTGCCCGCGTTGAGCGGATGATTTCCTCGCTTGGACTGCATCATCGGGTAATCGAAATCTGTACCGGAGACTTAGGGCAGAGCCACCATCGCTCCTTCGACATCGAGGTGTACGCACCAGGATGCGGTCAGTGGCTCGAAGTTTCATCGGTGTCGTGGTTTTCTGACTACCAAGCTCGCCGAGCAGATATTCGCTACCGCCAAGTTGATGCCGACGGCAAGCCGGTGAAGGGTACTGTGCTTGTTCACACCTTGAATGGATCTGCTCTTGCGGTTCCTCGAGTGTGGGCAGCGATTCTTGAAACGCACCGGCAGGATGATGGAAGCGTGAACATTCCTGAGGTGTTGTCACCGTACATGCGCGGAATTTCTCGACTCGGAGGGTGACATGACCGATGCCAATGACCTCGTCCGGCACCGGAGGGTGCAGTACGAAACAGCGGGTCTTGATGTCTCAGATGTTGACGAGTCGCCGGTCGTTCAGTGGCATTCTTGGCACAGCGAGGCCATCGAAGCAGGTCTGGTCGAACCCAATGCGATGACGGTTGCGACAGTTGATGCAACGAGCACACCTGATGCCCGTATTGTGCTTGCCCGAGAGGTATCTGACGAAGGCGTCACGTTTTTTACAAACTTCAACTCGGCAAAGAGCCAACAGCTCGAGTCAATCCAACGCGCCACTGCAGTATTCGGGTGGTTGGCCCTCCATCGACAGGTTCGCGTTAGCGGAACCGTTGAACGAATCTCTGATGCAGAAAGTGACGCGTATTTTGCGAGTCGCCCTCGAGGATCGCAGATCGGGGCATGGGCTTCACCTCAATCAGAGGTGATTGAGAGTCGAGCGATACTTGAGTCTCTTGTCGCTGAAACTGAGGATCGCTTTGGGACTGAGGAGGTCACGAGGCCACCGTTTTGGGGTGGTTGGAGGATCGTTCCGGTTCGGTGGGAATTCTGGCAGGGCCGCCCGAGCCGTTTGCATGATCGTGTTCAGTATGTGCGTTCCGGTGGCGATTGGGTTCGCAATCGGCTTGCTCCGTAAGCCACCCCAACCCCTGGCTCGTAGACTTGCGGTGTCATGAGTACGCAACCCCCGACTGGCTCCCTTCAAGCAAACGACCCGTGTTGGTGCGGAAGTGGACGGAAGTACAAACGGTGTCACCGAAACGCTGAAGGGCGTGTGCATCCAGGTGAGATTTCACCAATGCGGCTCGTTCCAGAAACGATTCCTCGGCCCTCTTACGCAGACTCTGGTGTTGTTGAACACTGGGATGAACCCCTCGTCAAAACGCCCGAAGTAATTGAACGCATGCGTCATTCAGGCAAGATCGCTGCTGAAGTTCTTCGACTTGCAGGCGAATTTCTTGAACCAGGAAAAACGACCGATGAGGTTGATGCATATGTCCACGACCTCTTCATCGAACGTGGGGCGTACCCCAGCACGTTGAACTATCACGGCTATCCAAAGAGCTTGTGCACATCAGCTAACGAAGTGATTTGCCACGGCATACCCGATTCGCGGGTCATGCTCGACGGCGACATCATGAACCTTGACGTGACTGGATTTGTTGGAGGCGTGCATGGTGATACCAATGCCACGTTTTGTGTCGGTGAAGTTGACCAGGCCAGCCAAGATCTCATCCGTGTGACTGAAGAATGCACCTGGCTCGGAATCGAGGCTGTTCGACCAGGCAGACCGGTGAGCGATATTGGCCGCGCAATTGAAGACCATGCGAAAGAACATCGTTACGGGGTGGTCAAAGCATTCATTGGCCACGGCATTGGCGAGCAGTTCCACACCGATATTCAGATTCTTCACTATTACGACTCTCGTTCAACCCTTGAGATGCTCCCTGGGATGACGTTCACCATCGAGCCGATGATCACCCTCGGTGATTGGCGCCATCGAATGTGGGATGACGGATGGACTGCAGTGACTGCTGATTGGCAGCGAACAGCGCAATTCGAACACACAGTTCTTGTGACCGATGATGGCGTTGAAGTGTTGACCGGTGGTGCGGGTGCTGTTTCCCCAACGGCACCCTGGAATCGCTGAGATCTGGGAGTAACACCTTTCCCGGCGATACGGTTCATGGGATGAAACTCAGCGCTGCGATCGTCGGTTCATTGTCGTTGGCTCTAGTTGTCATTTCTGGTTGCGGTGCGAGCGATCAAATCTCTGTCGAAGATGCCTGGGCACGGGTTAGTCCTGCCGGGGTCACCACCGGGGCCGCATACTTCAAGATCACTGCAACAAATGACGATGCACTGATTGCCGTGACAGTTCCACAGGACATCGCTGACCATGCAGAGATACACGAAGTCGTGCAAGCAATGAATATGTCTGATGGTTCGAGTGACATGGATCATGACGCCTCCGACATGGATCACGAATCGATGCACGATGGAGCAATGTACGGCGGTGCGATGTCGATGCAAGAGATCGACCAGTTGCCGTTACCTGCGGGTTCGACAGTTCGTCTGGCTCCGGGCGGATACCACATCATGCTGATCGATCTTGTTGGGCCACTTGTTGTTGGCGACACCTTCGAGTTAACGCTCGATTTCGAGAGTGCTGATGACCTCACTGTCACCGTCGAGGTCGACGAGGGCTAGTCGGTCGTTAGTTCGGTTTATGGCCGAACCATCGACATCCGCCAGAGTTGTTGAATCGAATAACTCACAAAGGCAATTCCGTTGACCGCAACTATCGCGGTGGCAGAGCGATCAACCCAATAAGGAAGTGATGTTGGCAGTAGCGCATAGCTGAACACATCGATTCGAAGTATTGCCCAGATCGTGAGCATTGTGCCACCGAGCAAGACCGATCCATTGGCGAACAAGAGCCCTCTTTGTCGGGCTACATATGCGGCAATACCAGCTGCCGCAGCGATGAATGGAAGAGCGAAGACGCTGATGTTGGGCCCGGTATTTGCGGGCGCCCAGAGATACTGCGCTCCACCAATGATGATTCCAATTGCCGAAACAGGGAACACCAGCAGCGCCAGAGTTGTCCCTCTCCACATCACCGTAACTATCGCGAAAGCCACAATCGCACCGACGATGGCGGGCAATTGAGAGGCCGGAGCAACCAATTCGCTTTCGACGTAAACCACAACATCTCGCCCATCGATCGTGAGAGCAATCGAGTTGGTCACAATCACATCACCCGGTTCAGCGTTGATTGGCGGAATTGATGACATGTAGTGAATGCGATGATCATGCCAAGCAACCGAACAAGTTGAACCAATGATCTTCCAGTCGGGATTGGCATCGTTATCAACAAGGTCGGTCGATGCGTCTCCACCGAATCGGTCTTTGTTGTACCAAGTCGACATCGAACGTTGATTCTCTGACGCGGTGCAGTTCTCATCAATTTTCAGATACGACTCTCCTTCATAGCCGGGCACCTCGGCCGCAACTCCTTTAGGAACGGTCAGTGCCAGAAACGAATCGTGCCCCTCAATGGAGATGCTGACGCCTTCAGGCAGTGGAAGCCCATCGTTGGTTTCAACGGAAGTGATCGTTGACCGGTAGTCGGTTGGGCCAGGCGCATCGGCAAATGTTGCACTGGCCGGAACGAGAGCGATGATGAGACCAGCGAATATCGACATCGCAACTCGTGACGGCAATGCGTGCCGTTCAGTCATTCGAAAACCTGAATCGTGAAACTGCTGCCTGGCCTGATCGAACACTCTCCAGTGAGCATGCCAGGGCTCACAAACTCTTGCGTGAGTGTTTCACCAGCCCCTACAAAGAACGCCCCGATGAGATGGTCGCGGTCATCGTTATTCACGATGCGGATCGACTCACCAACGCGAACCTTCAGGAGCCACGGGAAAATGTCGAGTTCTTCGCCGGCGTCAGTTCGCTCGCCTGTGCCGAGTGGAATCTCGTATTCATAGTCAGCCGCCGTCGTGATCGAAGAAGTCCGCAAGATGGAGTCTTCGCGACTCACGATGATGGCTGCTGTAGTGACGACGGCCGCAGCAGCGATGAAGGCAATCAGCAGTTTCTTCATCGGCGCCCTGAGAGGAGGTCGTCGAGGTCGGCAGAAATATCTGCCGAGGCAGTGCCAAATGGCCATGTGAGAAGCAGTGTTCCCTCATCATCAACGACATACAACGAGGTCGAATGAGCAACTTCGATCTCACCTCCTGAGTCGTCAACCAAGTAGCTCGCTCCAAACGGTTGTGCAGCAATTGCTAACGCAGCCTCGTCGACTGTTCCGAGCGCCTCGGCGGTCGGAATGAAACTCTTGACGTATGCGTCAAGAACCTCAAGATCGCGATCTGGATCGACCGTGATCATTGCGACCTCGATATTTGAAGGATCATCCAGACGTCTGAGAGCAACGGTGAGGTCTTGCAGGGTGGTCGGGCAAATATCGGGACAGTTCGTATAACCGAAATACAGCACGAGGAGATTGTTGTCGCCGGCAATGAGTTCTCGGTCTGCACCCGAAGCAATGTTAGGAAGCGTGATTCCCTGAGATGATGGCGCAGGGGTTCTTACAAATCCGGCAAATTCACGTTGCTCACCACCACATGCCGACGTGATGCCCAGCAGACCGATGATGGCCCCTACGAAGGCCTTTCTCATTTGGCCTCTAGCTCCTCGATGAACTGTGCAACCAGATCGGCTTGCTCGGCCGTGAGCTGGTTCTGCGGCATTTTGATGTTGAAACCGTCAACTAGTTGTGCCTGTGGTTGCAGGATTGATTCCACCAGGTAGGCCCGATCGGCGATTACCGACGAGCCGTCACTCAGAGCGATATTGGTTCCAGCAATTCCGGCAAGCGCCGGACCCACCCCTCCTGATCCGTTCGAACCGTGGCAGGAGGCGCACCCATTTGTGTCGTAGAGAGATTTCCCTTCACGTGCACCGGCTGATAATTCGAGCACGGGCTCAGAAGAACATGCAGCGACTGCACACGCACTTCCCACCAAGAAGAACATTCTGGCAAAAGGGGTCATGTGACGGGTTCGCACCCTTTAAGTCAACCAGACCTCATCAGTTTTATGAAGTTGATGGAGTTCTTTTCTGCCGCGGACGTCCAGCGTCTTGCCACCACGAAGTGATGCGTTCAGCCTCGGCACCGTTCACTCCAAAGGATTCGCACATATTCAGCCCAAATTCCGCAAATTTTCCATCTGCCAGTTCAGCCAACGCGTGCGGGTCAATGCCGAACCTTGGCCATGGAAGGCCGAGAACTGATGCGGGAGAGAGTCGTAACGAGGTCGGTGAGAGGCCGGTTCCGGCGCGTCCGTGCCATGCAATGAGGGCAGCGATCGGCGAGTTAATGACCGAAGCGATCGACTCTAAATCTCGATGTGAGTTTGCGAAGACTGTGGTGACAGGAACGCTTGGTAACCATTCGCCGTGACGATCGACAACCGCCTCGATGGTTCGGGTTTGAGCAGCAACGAGAACCTTTGGTCTCAGCATTCTCTCCGCCCAAGTCGGGAAGCGCCCAGTGAGTTTGCCGACGTCGACACGAGGGTTCTCAAATAGTTGGTGAGCAAACCGGACTGGTTTTGTGCCCCACAACGATCGACCCGGGTCGATGAGCCCCGAGGTGATGAGTGGCGGGCCATGCTCGTGGTCAGCTACCGCTGGTACGAGGGCGTAATACTCATCACGGAAATTTGCAGTCGCCGTTGCGTGATCTGCAATCGTTCCATCTGTTGCGAGTTCCGGAACTGGGGGAATCCCGAGGGCATCGGTAATTGCGCTTGTCCACGGAGCGTCGCTGCCTGCGACCGCTGTTGCTCGTCGTTCAAATACCAGGACCGCCACCGTCACATCAGCATCAAATTGTGGTGTTGACGTCCACCAAGAGTTCACAAGAGTTGCAAGCGATGTGACCCGGGTTCTCAACTCTGTGGTATCTCTCGAGGCAAGTACCGACTGAGGAAGAACGATGACAAGCCGGCCGCCAGGTCGCAATGCCTCAACTCCCGTTAAACAAAACTCCATAGCACTGTTCGCGTATGGGCCGCCGCCAAGTTTGCTGGCCCCTTTCCGAGATGTCGAAACTGCAAGTTGTGAAAGAAATGGAGGGTTTGACACCACGAGATCAAAGCCACCCTGACCCTGGTAGGCCGACCAATCAACATCAAGCCCGTTTGCTTCAACGAAGTCGATGTCACGTTGTTCGTTGATCGCCCGGGTTGACGGGCTGATATCGCAGCCGACGAGAGTGCAGGCTGTGTCAAAGTGGTGCCGAGCTGCAAGAAGCAGCCTCCCGTCTCCACACGAGGGGTCGAGAACACGCAGCGGTAAGTGCGAATGTTCGAGAGGCCACCTGTCATTGGTGAGCACTGTGAACATCTGATCGACGAGAGCGGGCGGGGTGTACCACGAGCCGAGGCGGCGACGCTCATCATTGTTTGCCACCGATGGTTGATCCGCCACTTTTCTAGCGTAGGGTCACTGCCGTGCCAAGCAGGTACATCGAGTTCAACAGGGCCGAATGGGCCGCGCTTCGTGCCGCTACGCCAATGACGCTGGAAGAGGCAGATCTCGAGCAACTTCGTGGTATCAACGAAAGGATTGATCTCGAAGAAGTCGCTGCGGTTTACCTGCCGTTGAGTCGTTTGCTGAACCTCTATGTCAGCACCGTTCAAGACCTTCACCGCGTTTCTGCGACATTCCTCGGCGCGTACGCTCCGAAAGTCCCCTATGTCATCGGAGTCGCTGGCTCAGTTGCCGTTGGTAAAAGTACGTTTAGTCGAATCTTGCAAGCGTTGCTGTCAAGATGGCCTGACCACCCGGCAGTTGACCTGGTCACCACTGACGGATTTTTGTATCCGAATGCCGAACTTGAGTCACGTGGTCTCATGGATCGCAAAGGTTTCCCTGAGAGTTACGACACTCGGTCGCTCATTGAGTTCCTTCGTAAGGTGAAGAGCGGAACACCGGCATCTGCCCCCGTCTACGACCACATTGTGTCAGACATTGTTCCCGATGAGCGTGTTGGCGTCGATTCACCAGACATCGTCATTGTTGAAGGCATCAACGTCTTACAGGTTGGTGGAGATGACTCTGAGTTTGTGTCGGACTATTTCGACTTCTCGATTTACGTCGATGCTGATGAGCAGCACATTCAAGAGTGGTACATCGAACGTTTTCTCACGTTCCGTCAGTCGGTGTTCCAACGAGCAGACAGTTTCTTCGCTCACTATGCCGATCTCAATGACGAAGAATCGGTCGAGATGGCGAGATCAATCTGGCAACGCATCAACGGTGTAAACCTCAGCGAAAACATCATGCCTACTCGAAATAGAGCATCACTGATTGTTCGAAAAGGGCAAGATCATCGAGTGTCTGAAGTTCGACTCCGACGCCTCTGACCTGCGATTAGTTGACCTCGTTGGCCAGCCAGTTCGCGACCATCGAAATTGAGTCAAGCGAATCAAACGCGTGTGAGATTGTGTCGACAACTTCGTGGTCCCAAGTGACGTGATACGGGATGTGGAGACCGAACCCCCCGATCTCGAGGACAGGGATCACGTCCGAACGAACCGAATTGCCAACCATCAAGAACCTTGACGGATTGATGTTCCACTCGTCGAGAACTTCCTGATATGTCTCGACATCTTTTTCTAAGACAATTTTGATGTGTTCAAAATGGTGGGCTAACCCAGATGTTCGAACCTTGCGAGTTTGATGAACAAGGTCACCTTTGGTGATCATGACAATGCGATGAGTCTGAGCGACAGACTGCAAAGCATCGGCAACACCGTCAAGAAGTTTCACGGGTTCGCGCAACATGTCGTGAACGTGATCGACCAGAACTCCGATGGCGCTTGACGGAATTGTCCCACCTGTTGCAGTCACAGCAGCCTCAATCATCGAGAGGCCAAAGGCTTTGACGCCGTAGCCAGAGATTGCAAGGTTCCCGAGCTCGGTAGAGAGGAGAGCATCTGCGAGATCAACACCTTGCGATGCATATGGACTCACTATGTCGAAAAAGAGCGCTTCTGCTGCATCAAATGCGTCCTGACACTCCCACAGGGTGTCGTCAGCATCAAAGCCGACAACGTCAATGAGGTCACCGCGCAGCATTAGCGATGAATTGCGTTCAGATAGTTGTACACGGTGATCCGGCTCACACCCATTGCGTCGGCGAGGTCTTCAACCGCTCGACGCAACGTGAAGGCACCTCGTTCATCGAGAAGCCTTACGGCACGTTGCTTTTCCTCGCGGGACATGTCAGCAAGCCGCCCACCGATTTCGACTTCTACCGATTCGATCAGCCGATCGAGGGCGCCGTGCAGTTTCGGAAGTCTCACTGCGGCAATGACTTCACCCTCGAATTCCAACGGAATATCTGACGGCAGTGCCTCAGGGTTTGGGACTGCCGATGCTCCAATCGCTTCGAGTAGCGGCTGAATTGAGGTAAGTAGAGGGTGTTGATCCTGATCGCTCACGTGGCTGAATCTCCGACAACCTCAATATTCACCCGCGTTGCGCCGTTGCTGAATGCCGCCCGTAAGACAGTTGCCACAACCTCTGGCATGAGGCTCGGATCAGCCTCACAACTTGAACCGAACGCCCCAAATTCGGTGGTCACTCCGAGAGCCGCTAGCGCAGCGATTGGCTCGGTGACGTGCGCCCCCGGTTGCCCTTCAACGAAAGGTTCGATGGTGAAGTCAATGTGTGCCACCACCCAAGTGTAGGAAAGTGATGGACGCCTCCGGGAAGCAGGTCAGCTACCCATGATTCTGAGCAGTTCCTCCGAACGCAGCATGCAGTCTCTTCCCGCTGAGCCAAACGCCTCATCAAGACGGTGGAGAGCGTGCTTGAACGAGCTATTCCAGTCTTGTTCGAAGCGCTGACGAGCTGGACCCTGCCACATTGTTGACCCAATTGCTTTGTCGACTGTTGCGATGAGTTGATTGATCATTGACATTTGATCGTGCAAGGTTCTGCCAAGTTGGGCGAGTTGCTCGGGGTTTGCTCCGTACATCATGTTGATTCCTCGATTTCTGTGAGAAGGTTCGCTGCAGGGAGCCCACCACTCACAGGTGTGAGGAAATTACGACGTGGACAGTGGCCACACTCGAGCCGCTTCAGCTAATCCCTGAATCAGCATCTCCGTGTGTGGCGTGAGCCCGCCTTCCCAATCCCACCACAGAGGTGATGACCCTCGCACACGTGGAGGTAGTTCGATCTGCACGCCACCATGGCGTGGAAGGTTTACCGGATTATTGGGGTGTAGCCCCCGGAGATTCTGCGGAATTTCCTCGACGTCATCGATGAGTCGATAGGCAGGAAGCCTTGGGCGAAGCGTGTCGGCAAGATGTGCTGCGAGATCACGATTGGTACCGCCGAGCAGTAGCGAAGTGAATAGTCCCCGCCGGCCAAAGCCATGAATGGTGACGACAACATCAACATGGTTCAGGAAATTTGTCATCATCTGAGATTCGTCAGGCGTGAAACGCGTCGATGGAAGATGCGGAGGGTCATTCTCGGGATGCAGCACTCCGTAATATGACGCGTTCGCCGCTTCTGCAGCCGACCGGGCAATGGTGTCGGTGACCGCTTCGAGACCACCTCCATGAAATGCCATAAAGCCAAAGGTTGACCGTATTGCGAGTTCTTCATGCACTCCCTCCATCGCAAGCAGTTCTGCGAAGGTTGTGGGAGCCATACGTCTATGGTGCCAGATCGTGGCCGAATGTGCCGACTGGATCTCACATCTGCAGAACGTTGCTGTTGGCGCGTAACATCATTGACGTGTTGGTATGGATGGATCTCGAAATGACCGGACTTGATCACATGAGTGACGTCATCGTGGAGATCGCAACGATCATCACGGACGATGACTTGAATATCGTTGCCGAAGGCCCCGATCTCGTGATCCACCAGCCTGATGAAGTGCTGAGCCGCATGAACGAAGTTGTGACAAAGATGCACACAGAATCGGGCCTGCTTGAGCAAATCTCGGCGTCAACATTGACTCTTGAAGAGGCCGGCCAGCAGACACTTGACTTCATCAAAGAGCATTGCCCCGAAGCCGGAACCGTTCCACTATGTGGAAACTCAATCGGAACTGACCGCCGGTTTCTCGCTCGCTATCTCCCCGAGATTGAGAACTACCTCCACTACCGCAGCGTCGACGTATCGAGTATCAAAGAATTGGTGCGTCGTTGGTATCCAGAGGCAAATGCACGACGGCCGTGGAAGCCAAATTCGCATCGAGCACTCGATGACATCAAAGAGAGTGTTGCTGAGTTGCAGCACTATCAGCAGGTCGTCTTTCGCTCTCCTGAAGAGGTCGCTGAAGCTCTGAAGTTAAATTCTCAGTCTTGAACGATTGACGCGGGGGTGTTCCGCCGACGACACTCGTCACATGCGAGCAGCAGTTGTAGAACAGTACGGGGGACCAGACGCCATTGTGGTGAAGGATGTCCCCGATCCGATTCCTGGGCCAGATGAGATTCGTGTCGCCGTGTCGTATAGCGCATGTAATCGAGCAGACACGTTGCAACGTCAAGGTGGCTATCCCGATCCGATCAAGCGTGAACACGAAATTCTCGGTCTCGAATATGCCGGGTTTGTCGAATCGGTTGGGTCTCGCGTCACCCGCTGGTCGGTAGGCGATCGAGTGATGGGAATCGAGGCAGGTGCATGTAATGCCGAAATGGTGATAACGCACGAACGGATGGCGATGCCCGTTCCGACAGCAGTTGCCGACGAGGAGATGGCAGGAATCCCTGAGGTGTTTCTGACCGCATGGGATGCACTCATTGCGCAAGGTGGGCTCACATCTGGAGCATGGGCTCTCGTGCATGCCGGCGCAAGTGGTGTCGGCACCGCAGCGATTCAAATTGCAAAATCGATTGGTGCACACATCGCGGTGACCTGTTCGGCCCGTAAGGCCGATGCTTGCCGGGCCCTTGGAGCCGACTTGGTGATTGAGCGGTCCCCATCGGATTGGCTGTCAGATCTGCAGGAAGCAGTCCCGCAAGGTATGAACGTGATCCTTGATGTCATTGGCGGAGAAGAATCAGACAGAAACCTTCGAGCGCTCGCCTCGCAGGGCACCATCATGCAGGTAGGGCTGATGGGAGGGGCAGCATCGTCAATCACCACGGGGCTGATTCTCGCCAAACGGGCGACATGGATCGGCACCACGCTGCGCAATCGGCCGATTGAGCAAAAGATTGCTGCTGTGCAGGGCTTTGCCGCACAGATGCTGCCCCGGTTTGAATCTGGCGACATGAAGCCAGTCATTGATACGACGTTTGATCTCAATGACATCGCTGATGCTCACCGCCACATGGAGGCAGATGCAAACGTTGGGAAAATCTTGCTGAAAATGTAAAAAAGTGCGAGTTATCTGAATGTTCGTGCTCTTAACAGGCATGAGCATTCAGATTGACATTCCAGAGTTTCCAGACACCACACCGTTACAGCTTGACCGTGCACGCTGTTCAGATGGAGAAGGTGGGCTTGCTTACCTGTTCTTCTCAGATCACGCACACGAACTCGCCAGAGCAAAAGCAATCTGCAGTCGATGTCGCTTGGCTGACGATTGCTTAAGCGGAGCGCTTCAACGAGGCGAGACGTATGGCGTATGGGGTGGACAGCTCCTGATGGACGGAGTCATTGTTGAGGACCGGCCTCGGCGGGGACGCCCAACAAAAGTGAAGAGAGACGCACTTGTGGTTGATGAAGTTCCCGTGCCACCGCACCTCGTTGCCTAATAGTCTGTCAGGGTGAACCGGTCCACCCGCCTACGTCTCTTCGCACTTGCGATGGGCATCGTGATGGTGGGGCTCGTGGCGGTTGGCGCACCAGAGGTTCGCGATGCCATCGTCGACGATGACGTCGATGCAGTGCTCACGAACCCAGGTGAATATCAGCTTTCAGAGGCAGGCGAAGTCATTACCCGGGCGTTCTTTCCATCGGTTGACATCGTTGATGTTGACGGGAGCACCGTGAACTCGTCGGACCTGATCGGGAAGCCAATGGTGGTGAATCTGTGGTTCGCGGCGTGTCCTCCGTGTCGTCGCGAGATGCCAGATTTTGCTGCAGTCAATGATCGATTCGGAGACGACGTCGTCTTCGTCGGGATTAACCCTGTTGATTCTTCTGAGGCAATGACGGACTTCGCTGCTCAGATGGGAGTCACATACGACCTCTACCGAGACCCGCTCGCCGAACTCACCGATGCCCTCGGCACCGTCGGCTTTCCATACACCGTGTTCGTGAATGCCCAGGGCCAAATTCTTGGGGATGCCGGAGTTCTCACGGCGGATGAGCTGACCGCAGCGATCGGTACGTATTTTGGTCTTGTCGAAGGCGCTGATATATGACGCTGTCGTTCTTGAGAGGGCTTGTTGCCGCAGTTAACCCTTGTGGGTTTGTGCTGTTGCCGACCTACCTTATGTTTTTTCTTGGGGCTGACACTTCTGAGGTGTCGTCTGGCCTCGGAGTCCGGCGGGCGAGTATCCGACGGGCGTTGTTGGTGAGTTCGGCACTCACGGCCGGGTTCATGTCGGTATTCATCATTGTTGGTCTCGTGACCTACAACTTCACCTCATGGATTCAGCAAAATGCCCGCTACGCAACAATTGTGATTGCAGTCGGCCTTGTGATCCTTGGAATTGCGATGCTGATGGGTCGTGGAGTTGGGCTTGCGCTGCCACGCCTTGATGTGGGCGGTCGCGATCGCGGGGTGCGCTCGATGTTCCTCTTTGGAATTGCTTACGCCGTCGCATCACTGGGTTGCACGATTGGGCTGTTCTTACCGACGTTGATTGCTGTTCGGAGCAATGGGTTTGTTGGGGCGCTTGGGAATGTCGCTGCGTATGCCGCCGGGATGGGATTGTTGATTACGGCGTTAACGGTCTCACTTGCGGTTGCCAAAATCGGATTGTTGGGAGTGTTACGGCGAGGCATGCACCGAGTTGAAACGATCGCTGGAATCTTCGTGGTGTTGTCGGGTCTGTATCTTGCGTACTACTTCTGGGTGGTCGACGTCAACGGTGACAGCGACCCGATCACGGTTGCTGTCGAACAATTCCAGCGCCGTGTCATCACCAATTTGAACAACAATTGGCAAATTGTTGCTGTCGTGCTTGGGGCAATTGTGATCGCATCAGCGACGTACGCCCGCCTTGGCCGAGACCCGGAGCCTGCCGGTGATGACGGTGGCGACGTCTGACCTCGGTAGAACCGTGAGCAGCGAAGTACGGTCGACGTATGGCCAGCGACACCGCATCAGCAACACCGGACCAACCTGAACGACCACGCGCCGCAGATATCCCGGTTCGTCCTGCTGCCACCGTCATGTTGGTGCGCGATGGTGCTGATGGACCGGAAGTATTCATGCTGCGCCGAACACTCTCGGCGGCATTTGCCGGCGGTCAATATGTGTTTCCAGGTGGGAAAGTCGACGGAGATGACCACGCTGACGAACTCGAAGCAATCTGTGACGGGCTTGACGACGCACAAGCCTCTGCACGGCTCGGCCTCGAAAGTGGTGGCCTCGCTTGGATCGTCGCTGCAATTCGCGAAAGCTTCGAAGAAGCCGGAGTTCTGCTTGCCCGACGCTCAACCGAGACCGAGATGATCAGGTTCGAAGGGGACATTGTTGGGCCGATGAGCGAGGCACGGGAAGCGATCCATCAAGGAACAGAGTCGCTTTCAGAGTTATGCGCGCGTCATGATCTCCGATTGGTCACCGATGTCATCGGATTCGTCAGCCACTGGATAACACCTGTAGGAGAAGGTCGTCGATTTGATACCCGATTCCTTCTGGCCCGGGCTCCCGAGGTGCAGGAGCCTCTGCATGATGGAGGAGAGACGATCGATAGTTTGTGGGTTCGACCACAGGACGCACTGAAGCGATGGGAAGATGGCGAGCTGCAGATGTTCCCTCCGACCGTCGCAAATCTCGAATGGCTGAGCCAATTTGAGTCTGCGGATGCAGCGCTCGCAGGGGGTGAGGCGATGGGTCTTCCACCAACAATCCTGCCTCGGATGAAGACTGACGCAGATGGAAATGTGGTTGGAATCGCCGTACCTGGAGATGCCGACTACGACTCGGTGCCGCTCCCAGAATTTGTGTTTGCCAGATTCCGCTGATCTTCAGCAGCAAAGGCGTCGTCAAAGGCGGCGAGGATCTTCGTGGCACAGCCATCAAGCTGCTCATCAGCACCCATTGGTGGTGCGACACTGCCCACGATTTGATCAACGATCGATCGCAGTGCGGCTGCCGCTGATCCCAACCCACTGAGGATGACAGGCTCACCGTTGTCGCCACCTGCTGATACCGACGCTTCGATCGGAATGGAGCCGAGCAGGGGAACGTCGATGGCATCTGCAAGGGACTGACCTCCCCCTTCCCCAAATACGGGGTGGAAGTCTCCATGCTCACAGATGAACCCGCTCATATTCTCGATGACGCCCAAAACTGGGAGGAACGACCGCTGAGCCATATCGGCAGCACGTTGTGCCACACGTTGAGCAGCAGTTGCCGGAGTCGTGACGACCAGAAGTGAGGTTCGTGGAAGGAGACGAGCGAGACCCATCTGGACATCACCAGTCCCCGGAGGCATGTCGATGAGCAGGTAGTCGAGATCACCCCAGGCCACATCTCGAAGAAATTGTTCAACAGCCTTCGTCAGCATTAAGCCGCGCCACATGAGAGCTGTGGACTCCTCAACTAAGAACCCGGTCGAAACCACCTCGAGCACTCCGCTTCCGACCTGTCGGCGATTCGGAACGATGCGCGGCCGACCATCAACTTCGGTTGCGTCAAGGCGATCGCTCATGCCAAGCAAGCGAGGAACAGAGAATCCCCAGATATCGGCATCGAGAACTCCAACGGTGAAACCCTGCTCTGCGAGTCCGGCAGCGAGGTTGACGGTGACAGAGCTTTTACCAACCCCTCCTTTGCCGCTCGAGATTGCAAGCACCTGACAGCGCTGCCCGATTGCGGTTTCAGGAGCACGATCTCGAGCCGCTGCTCGAGCGGTCGACATCGCAGCAGAACGCTCATCGGAGTCCATTTCTGACCATTCGAGACGAACGTCTGTTACTCCGGGGTGAACAAGAAGCCGTTGCTCGACCATCTTCTTGATCTCGGCCCGCATTGGACATCCTGAAATGGTGAGTCGAACTTCAACCACAACCCGCCCCTCAGGTGAGACTTCGGTACGCGGAATCATTCCAAGCGAAACAACATCGCTTCCGAGTTCTGGATCGATCACCGTCGACAACACCTCGGTCACTTCTTCAATGGTTGGCGGTGCCGCACGTTCAGCCGACATGTCCTCAGACTAGCCATGAGTGGCCTTCGGGTCTCCTTGACGTATACAATTTGATTAGTCCAGGAGGTTCATCATGATCACGCTTACCGACACAGCAGCTTCAAAAGTCCGAGATCTTCTCGATAGCGAGGGAGCGGAAGAACTCGCTCTTCGTGTTGCCGTGCGCCCTGGTGGCTGCAGCGGATTCTCCTACGAGATGTTTTTTGATGGTGATGTTGCCTCTGATGATGAGCAAGCAACCTTTGGCCAAGAACTTCGTGAAGTGAAAGTTGTTGTCGACCCTGCATCGGCGCAACTCCTCGTCGGGGCGACACTCGACTACAAAGATGGGCTTGACCAGTCAGGATTCGCAATTACGAATCCAAACGCAAGCCGCACCTGTGGCTGCGGGCAGAGCTTCTCCTGACACCCACACCATCTCGCAAAACATTCGCTCTTGCCATCATCTCTGCTGCGGCACTGTTTGTTGCAGGAGCCCCGTTCTACGTCTCCTCAATTGAACGAGACCTAGAAGCTCGAACCCTCGAACGTGCGATTGAGGTTGAGCCGTTGGTGAATGGGATCAGTTTCTCAGGCCAAGACGGAACAGTTTTTTGTTCAGCTCCAGTCGAGTTTCCTGCTCAACTGGTTACCGACCTCGCTTCGGTTCGTGGCGTTCATTCCATTGTGGCTGACCGCACGTGCCGTGTCCTTCGTGCCCCGACAGTTGATGGGTCAAGCACAGCGGCACCTGTAACGACGACCACCATTGTTCGGTCCACGACCACACTCGGTTCCTCATCGACTGAAACGACAACGACCGAGGCACTGCCGGTCAATGATGATGAATTATTGGTATCGGTGCTTGAGAGTGACCCTGAGTTGACGACGATGTCACGGCTATTGGCCTCGGTCGGGTTTGAGAACCGTCTAAGTGGAATCACAGTGCTCCTCGCACCCGTAGATGGGGCATTTGATCAACTTGGTGCCGACTTGTTGGCAGAAATCGAGAGTGAGTCGGCGTCGACAATTGCGCTCGTCAACATTCACATGCTCGATTCGGTTGAGTCGAGCAGAGTGGAAGTGATCGAAGGAGTCACAACGATTGATGGATATGCCCAAGTCATCGAGGTCCTGGAGGTTGGAGGGCGTCAAATTTGGCTCATCGATACGGTGCTGCAGGCAGATGGAACCGGCGTGCTTCCACTTCTTAAGGTCAGTCTCTCGAGTGGCGTTGTTGAAGCGTCGGGTGCAAGCCTGAGCGATGACGTTCTCAGCTTGATGTCCGACCTAGCAGAGAAATCTGGTCGATCCTTTGAACCAGGGATCAGACCAACAGTCGATGTGGATACTTTCGACCTCTTTACCGAGGTGATTTCAGTGGGTGCGGTACAACGCATCCTGACCGCAATGCTCGACACCCTCGACACGGGCGAACTTACGGTTTCAGAATCAGGTATCAGCATCAACGGCATCTACCTCGATGAAACCCGGGCCGCTGCAATGGAGGCTGTCGCTCGTTCAGTCAGCGCAGAAGTCCTGCTTGCCCCCCAACTGCCTGTCACTGAGGGCGAAGTTGACGCCCTCAACGACGAAATTGCTGAACTACTTGCTGGGTCGCCAGTGAGCTTTGTATCGGGGAGAGCCGAATTCGTCTGGGGAAGTGACAGTGTTCTCGAACGCGTCGCTCTTCTTCTGATCGGTGTCCCCGGAATTGACGTTGTAGTGAGGGGTCACACCGACAGCGATGGAGTCCCTGCATCGAATCTTCAACTCAGCGCCGACAGGGCGGCTGCTGTTGCGAATGCGTTGATTGCTCAGGGCGTGGAGAGATCAATTGTGAGCTCAGAAGGAGTCGGATCGGCTGAGCCCATCATCGTTGAGGGAGTTGAAGACAAAGTGCTCAGCCGACGTGTGGAAATCGTCGTGTCGGTAGCGTGAGTGGTGTCGTTTTCGAAATGCCGTTTGGAAAGGTGCTGAATCGATGCCGTACACATTGACCGTTGGCTTCATCTGGTTTGGTCTTTCGGCAGTGATTGGTCTTGTAGTCGGCTGGGTGCTGAGAAGCGCTTCAGCGAGTCGGCAGGTATCTCGTGCTCGCAAGCAAGTTCAACATGACCTTGAACAAGAGATGGCAGAACTTCGCGAGCGAGCGACAACGCTCGGACGTGTCGCTGAGGAACGCGATGCCCTGCAGGCCGAAGTTGAATCAATGAAAGCACGCCTCATGGCTCCCGTCACCGAGGTCGATAACACCGACGATGCGACTCGTACAGATGATGGTTCGGATGAGCCACGATCTGACGGTGTCGATGATGAGCCGCACATGCAGTCGCAACAAGAATTGTCGGTTGAAGAGAGCATTGATTCGCGCCCGGATGTTGCTCTTGGATCGGCAGTGCTCGGACGTCGTCTGGTGCAGGACGACCTAAAGGCAGTGGTCGGAATCGGGCCTGCAATTGAGGGTCTGTGTCACGGTGTAGGGATACGCACTTGGTGGGATCTAGCTCGGGCAGAGCCAGAGACGCTGCGGTCGATGCTCGCAGATGCAGGTGCTCGGTATGCACGCCATGACCCGTCAACGTGGTCCGCTCAGGCGAAACGTTTCGCAGAGGGGCGTTGGGATGAGGCCCGTACCTTCGAAGCGTCGCTCGCAGCAGAGCGAAACCAGTAAACGTCGGCTGATAGCAAAAATCTAAGGTGTCGGTATGACTACTCCGATCGGTCCATATTCCCCATCTGTTAGAGCAGGCGACTTCATCATTGTTTCTGGCCAGCTGGGTGTCGTCGATGGCGCACTCGTCGAGGGTGTTACGGCCCAGACGACACAATCGGTTGCGAATCTTGTAGATCGTCTCGCTGAACACGGAGCGAGCCTTTCTGATGTCGCAAAGACAATGTGCTTTTTGACCGACATGTCGACGTTTGCCGAATTCAACGAAGCGTATGTGGCGGCATTTGGCGACCATCGACCAGCACGATCAACCATCGGTGTGGCCGCACTTCCGCTCAACGGCGCAGTCGAAATTGAGGCTTGGGCGTATTTGCCCGAGTCATAAGAGACAAACGTCGAAACTGTCCTTCTAGGTTCGAGCAACTAGACTATTCCCATGCCTGGTGCAATTGCGATCATCATTCTTCTTGCGCTATTTCCCGTCATTATCGGGATCAGCGGTGGTGTAGCCAGTGCAATTCTCGGAGCGGTCCTTCAGCGCGATGGCGAACGTCGTTTTGAGGGCAGCGAGCTCCTTGAGATTGACGACTGATCAAGGTGCATTTGTAGGAACGTTCTTTGCTGAGAGACGTCGATTCGGCAACCCTCAACTGATTAGCGTTGGAACATGGCCGATCTCGTCATCAAAAATGCCCGCCTTGTGGCGACCATGGACGACCAGCGGCGCGAATTGGAAGGCGGCTGGGTTTCGGTAGCAGATGGTCGTATCGATGGAATTGGTAGTGGCGATCCACCGCACGGTGAAGTTCTGATCAATGCGTCGGGGTGTCTCGTCACCCCTGGTCTGATCAACACTCACCACCACCTGTATCAGAACCTTACGAGGGCGTTTCAGGACATGACTAACAAGCCACTCTTCGGGTGGCTGCAGTCGTTGTACCCACTTTGGAAGTCAATTGATGAAGAGAGCATCTATCTTTCCACTTGGATAGGCCTCGCCGAGCTCGCGCTTTCTGGATGCACGACGTCAACCGATCACCTCTACGTGCACCCTCGAAATTCTGGAGATCTGTTGGCCGCTGAGATTAGAGCAGCGCTTGATCTTGGTGTTCGTTTCCATCCAACTCGGGGGTCAATGTCACTTTCTGAGAAAGACGGTGGCCTACCCCCAGATGATGTCGTCGAGGACGACGACGAAATTCTTGCTGCCTGCGAGGCTGCCGTACATCGACATCATGATGATTCGTGGGGTTCGATGACTCAAATCGCTCTCGCTCCATGCTCACCATTTAGCGTGACGGAGCAACTGCTCGTTCGAACAGCAGAACTTGCTGAGCATCTGAACGTACGTTTGCATACTCACTTTGCGGAAAATGCCGAAGATGATGAATTCAGCATTGCCACGTTTGGATGTCGGCCAACCGAGTACTTGGAGCGCACGGGTTGGGCGAGTGACCGCAGCTGGGTTGCGCACTGTGTGATGCCAGATGCCGATGAGATCAGCCGCTTGGGTTCAGCGGGCGTAGGCGTTGCACACTGTCCAAGTTCGAATCTCATCCTTTCATCTGGAATTGCTCCGGTGACTGCCCTTCGCGATGCGGGATGCCACGTAGGGTTAGGTGTCGATGGATCATCATCGGCAGATTCTGGTTCGCTGTGGCTCGAGGCCCGTCAGGCCTTGCTCCTCGCAAAACTTCGCGATGGCGCAGACGCAATCACCGCACGTCAAGTTCTTGAGATGGCGACCTTGGGAGGTGCCGCTTGCCTGGGACGATCGGGTGAGCTAGGAACATTGAGTGTCGGCGCTGTTGCTGACATTGCAGTCTGGGATCAAAACGGCATTGCATATGCAGGGGCTGTGTCTGATCCGATTGCTGCATGGTTACGTTGCGGTCCGACCGGGGCTCGGGACACGATCATCAATGGCCTGCCGGTGGTACGAGATGGTCGCCTCGTTTCAGATTCGACTGAGGAGATGCTGGTTGCTCATGCATCTGCGTCACGCCGAATTCAGCGGCTCGCAGAATAACTCAAGCTCGCCAGCGTAAGTGACCGAAGCGATATCCGACCGACCGAACTGTCTGAATGAGGTCGGCGTGTTCTTCACCAAGCTTCGCGCGAAGGCGGCGAACGTGAACATCAACAGTCCTTGCGCCGCCGTAGTAGTCGTAGCCCCACACTCGACTCAACAACATTTCGCGTGAAAACACCTTCCCAGGGTTTTGGACGAGGAATTTCAATAGTTCGTATTCCATGTATGTGAGGTCGAGCGGTCGATCTGATACCGAGGCCTGGTACGTCTCAAGATTGATCGCAAGATTCTCGTACAGCACCACCTCTGATCGGGTTGCGACTGGTCCAACCGTCGCAAGAAGATGGTCAAGGCGTGCTTCAAGTTCGGAGGGGTGGAACGGCGTTAAGCAGAAGTCATCGAACAGATCATCTCGATGGCTGAGCTCAGCGATCTGTCCGCCACTCACGAGAATAAGAGTGCGCACCGGGTCACGATCTGAACGGCGAAGGCCACGGGCTACTGACCAGCCTGATTCCGGATCGTTGGATAGGTCGATAATTGCCCCCACCCATCCATCAACCGGTTCGACTCCGTCCGGATCGTCATTGAGGCACATGCCATGCCATGTTCGACCGCCGAGGTCGAGGGTCCGCGCAAGTTCAGCCGAAATGGGATCGCCAACGACGAGAATGGTTCCGCTTTCGGCTTGGGTCACAGTGTCCCCAGATATCGGTCGATTTCGAACTGGCTGACGTGCGTCTTGTAGTCGAGCCACTCGCGTCGTTTATTGCGTAGGAACCATTCAAAAATGTGTTCACCGAGTGCTTCGCGAACCAACTCCGATTGTTCCATTGCACGAAGCGCCTCTGCGAGTGACTGCGGCAACTGGCCGATTCCCAGTTTGGAGAGAGCGTTATCATCAAGTTCAAACAAGTTCGCGTCGGCTTCCGCGGGAAGTTCATATCCCTCTCGAACACCCTTCAACCCTGCGGCAAGCATCAGACTAAATGCGAGATACGGGTTACAACTGGGGTCGGGAGATCGGTACTCAAGTCGAGTAGCAAGAGGATTACCACGCTTCGGAATTGGCACTCTGATCAAACCTGACCGGTTGTTTCGCGCCCAACTGAGATGAACTGGTGCTTCAAATCCTGGAACCAGACGCTTGTAGGAGTTCACCGTTGGATTTGTGATGGCAGTGATTTCCGCTGCATGGCGGAGAAGGCCAGCCATGAACGACTTCGCAAGTGGAGACAAGTTGTATTCATCATTCTCGTCGTAAAACGCGTTGTCATCGCCAGTGAAGAGTGACAGGTGAGTATGCATTCCTGAACCTTGAACACCTTCGAGAGGTTTTGGCATAAAGGTCGCATACACACCGTGGGCGGCTGCGACCTCTCTCACGATGAGTCGGAAGGTCATCACCGAGTCGGCAATCGTCAGAGCGTCATCGTGACGAAGATCGATCTCCTGCTGGCTCGGCGAATCTTCATGAAATGAATACTCAACCGGGATTCCGATTTGCTCAAGTGTGCGGATGGTCTGTTTGCGAAGATCGCCTGTGACATCACGGGTGGTCAAGTCAAAGTAGCCACCGTTGTCGAGTGGTACTGGTCGCTCGCCGGCCTGTGGAGTGTTGAAATAGAAGAACTCAATGTCAGGAGCGATATAGAAGGTGAGCCCCTCGTTGCGGGCTGCTTCAACATGTCGACGCAGCACTTGGCGAGGATCTCCGCTGAACGGTGTTCCATCGAGGTGGTGGATATCGCAAAACACCCGAGCTTCAGCAGCGCCTTTATCGCCAAGCGGCAAAATCTGGAAGGTGTCTGGATCTGGGATTGCGAGCACGTCAGATTCTTGAATCCGCGAAAACCCATCGATCGACGAGCCATCGAACGTCATCCCATCGTTGAGAGCGTTTTCGAGTTCGTTCTGGCTAATCGCAAAACTCTTCAAGTTTCCGAGCACATCGGTAAACCACAGTCGCACCATGCGGACGCCGCGCTCTGATGCAGTTTTCAACACATAGTCACATTGCTGTTCACGCATGATTCCTCCTCTAATACCTCATTCTGGCAGTGAAAAACGGCGAAGGGGACCTCGTGCATACGAGGCCCCCTTCATTGCGATGTCACCAAGTGACGCTGAAATGATCAGCGCTTCTTGGAACCCTTTGCAGCAGCCGAGCACACAGTCTCGGTGATGAGTTGGGCAACGGTATACGGATCGCAGTTGGCATTTGGGCGACGATCTTCTGCGTAGCCCTTGCCATCTTTCTCGACCTGCCATGGAATACGGATTGATGCACCGCGGTCAGAGACACCGTAGGAGAACTTGTTCCAAGGGGCGGTCTCGTGCTGACCGGTCAGGCGGTCCGCAATGCCGTCTCCGTAGTTCTCGACGAGCATCATGTAGTTCTTTCCAATGGCTTCACATGCTGCGGTGATCGCCTTGTAGTTGTCGCGCATTGCAACGGTTGAGAAGTTGGTATGGCAGCCGGCGCCGTTCCAGTCGCCCTTCATCGGCTTCGCAGCGAAACTGATGACTACGTCGTAATCCTCAGCAATGCGGTGAAGGAGCCAGCGAGCGACGTACATCTGATCGCCAACAGCGGTGGGTCCGAGTGGTCCAATCTGGAACTCCCACTGGCCAGGCATGACCTCTGCGTTGGTTCCAGATATTGCAAGACCGGCATCGATACATGCCTGGGTGTGCTCTTCAACTATTTCTCGGCCAACGACTCGGCCGGTGCCGACACCGCAGTAATACGGGCCCTGTGGTGCGGGCTGCCCGCCACCGGCTGGGAAGCCAAGAGGTGAGCCGTCAGGGCGGAGCATGGTGTACTCCTGCTCAAGTCCAAAGATCATCTCGTCATCTTTGTACTTCTTCTCAACGCGGGCGCATGCTGCCCGAGTGTTTGTTGGGTGCGCGCGCATGTTTGATGCGAGCAACACCTCGCACATCACGAGAATGTTGCGGCCGCCACGGATTGGGTCCGGGCAAGTGAAGGTCGGACGAAGTACACAGTCAGACTTGTCGCCTGTTGCCTGCTCGGTTGAAGAACCATCGAAACCCCAAATGGGAGGATCGGTCACTTCATCAGCAAGAACCTTGGTCTTTGAACGGAGTTGTGGAGTTGGCTCATGGCCATCGATCCAGATGTATTCAGCTTGGTACGCCACGGGATTCCTTTCGGCGGTATTCGCAATTTGTAGGGGTAGTTCACAGTCTGTCAACGAGCGGTTTCTTACCGGTATCTCGATTGTTAACGGAGTGTGAACTACGCCGGCGTCACTGACGGCGCATGGGCAGTGTACGGCGCCGTTCGCCGTCCAAGTCATGGAGAGCTCCAGCAATTGCGGGAGCTGTCGGCACCAGACCAATTTCGCCCACACCTTTAATGCCGAATGGTGAGCGGGGCTGAGGGACTTCAACCACCTTGACATCTATGAGTGGGACGTCTTTCGCACGCGGGATGCCGAGTTGCCGCAATGTTGTGGCGGTTGGCATCCCGAATTCATCGCTCGGGAAGTCTTCGCTCAATGCATAGCCGAGACCCATGTGCACGGAGCCCTGAATCTGTCCTTCAACAAGTGTTGGGTTGACCGCTTTGCCAACATCGTGAACAGCCAGAACTCGTTCGATGGCACCTGACGAGCGATCGATTTCGACAAGTTGTGCTGCGTATGAGAAACACGAATGGATGGTTGGGTTTGGATGCTCAGGGTCACCGAGATGGTGTGTCCAATCAACGACGTATTCGCCGAAATGATCGACATCAATCTCACAATTTGACGCAATCGCAGTTGCGCAGGCAGCCGCAACTGAGCCTGCGGTCATGAGAGTTCCCCGACTTCCCGTCGTCTGCCCAAAGCCAAGCTCTCTCGTGGTGTCGACGACCACGTCAATACGCTCTGCATCAACATTGAGTTCTTGAGCAGCAACTTGCAGTGCAACTGTGTGAACGCCCTGGCCCATCTCTGTCCAGCCGTGGCGAACCTCGATACGACCATCGCTACGGAATCTCACAACCGCACCGCAAACTTCCCTGAAGCCATTGCCAAGACCTGAATTTTTCATACCAATCGCAAGCCCGACGGCACGTCCGGCTGAGAGCGCCTCTTCGTAATCAGATTTGATGGCCTGAAGGCATTCACGGGCTCCGCCAGCACCCTCATCCATAATCTGCCCTGGTCCCCAGATGTCGCCCGGAGAGATGACGTTCCTCATCCGAAATTCCCAACGATCGATTCCAGCCAACTCGGCAAGACGATCGATCACTCCTTCGGTTGCGAACTGCGCCTGATTAGCACCAAACCCTCGGAACGCCCCACAGACTGGATTGTTCGTGCGAACGGCAGTCGCCTCAATGTCGAGCGACTTCCATCGATATGGCCCCGCCACATGGCCAGCTGCGCGTTCGAGAACCTTCATTCCAACGCTGGCGTATGCCCCCGAATCACCAAGCGCACGCACGTGCAGGCCGGTTAAAACACCATCGGCATCACAGCCCGCTTTCACCTCAAGAGTGATCGGATGCCGTTTCGCATGCATCCTGAAACTCTCTTCGCGACTCAGCGTGCATTTCACCGGTTGATTGAGCAGCCATGCAGCAAGAGCAGCATGACCCTGGTTGCTCATGTCCTCTTTGCCGCCAAACGCGCCACCGTTTGACACGAGTTCAACAGTTACTCGGCTTCGGTCAATATCAAGAATGGAAGCGATGTCATTTCGGTCATCCCACACACCTTGGCCGCCTGAGTAGACATGCAGAGTTTGTTCGTCGCCTTCACCTGACGGGACAGCAAGCGTTGACTCAGGTTCGAGGAACGCGTGTTCAATTCGCTGAGTGGTAAACGTTTCTGACACCACATGTGCACTGCGATCAAATGCCTCATCGATCGTCAACCCCTCGTCGCGCTGGTAGGCGCTCACCGAAAGCACATTTGAATCGGTTCCCCACACAGCGATCGGCGAGTCTGGTTGAAGAGCTGCCACCGGATCGACAACAGGTTGTTGCACGTCGTAGTCAACCTCAACAAGTGTGGCTGCAGCTCTCGCTTGCTCGCGGGTGCCCGCGACAACGATGGCAAGCACATCACCGCCGTAGGACGTCATTCCCCCGACGGGAATCATCAGTGGCCAATCTTTATGAATAAGACCTGACCGCAACTGGCCAGGGATATCTGAGGCGGTATAGACAGCGATGACTCCTGGAGCGTTTTTTGCTGCTTCAACATTGATGCCAATGATGTGAGCGCGGGTGTGCTCGGTGAGATGAAGCGCAGCATGAAGCATGCCGGGGATACGAATGTCGTCGATGTATGGCCGGTCACCGAGGGTGAGTGGCTGCGCCTCATATTTCATTCCGCGGGCTCCAACACCGCCTTGAACCTTTGGCGGATCGACTGGGGTGTTGTGAGCGACAGCTTCGATCGCATCAAGAATTTTGACGTAGCCGGTACACCGACAGAGGTGAGCACCGAGATGTGGAGCCATTGATTCGCGGGTGAGACTGGAACCTTTTTTTGCAATCTGATGGTGTGCCCGCATCACGATGCCAGGAATACAGAATCCACACTGAAGGCCACCGCAGGCTGCGAACGCATCAGCAAATTGTTGGCGTTCAGATTCCGGCAAACCCTCGAGAGTCGTGATCTCACGGTTTTCGCAGGACTCAACCGACTGTTGACAGGCGACGATTGCCCGGCCATCGACCAGCACTGTGCAACAGCCACATTGTCCTGAAGGAGAACAACCATCCTTTGGAGAAGTGATGTTGAGCTCGTCACGCAGGGCGGACAGCAAGTGAGGATGCTCTCCCGTGATCGTCACCGGCGTGCCGTTCACTGAGAACTTTGTATCGCCGGCCATACCGTCAGAATATCGGCGCTCATTCGCTGGCTAAGAGGCAAGATATGGCCATGATGTCGAAGTTGCGCGACGATGCAGACATGTCAGTCGTAAAAATCAACGCAATTGAGGTACCCGAAGGTGCAGGTCCCGAACTTGAAGCTCGGTTTGCGGCACGCGCAGGCATGGTTGATAACCAGCCTGGCTTCGAGGAGTTCATGCTGCTTCGGCCGACCGCTGGGGATGATCGTTACTTCGTAGTGACGCGATGGGAAAGCGAAGAAGCATTTCAAGCATGGCGAAGTGGGCAGGCCTTTGCGCATCAGCACCGTGAAACGCACACCGATGAAGGGTCAGGAGACGCAAAACCCCAGCATCCCGTTGCAACCGGCGCTTCGCTTCTCGAATTCGATGTTGTGTCGTTAACGGTCGCCGACCGTTCGTGACGCCCGTAGGCTTTTGGACTTGTGACACTCATCGTCCAAAAGTACGGCGGCACTTCGGTTGCTGATCCCGATCGCATGCGAGCGGTCGCGGATCATGTTGCGTACACCCGTCAGCGTGGTGCAGACGTCGTTGTTGTTGTCTCGGCAATGGGGAAATCGACCGACAACCTGCTGAAACTTGCAAATGATGTCTCAACGGTTCACCCTGGCCGCGAGATGGACATGTTGTTGACGACGGGTGAACGTGTCTCGATGTCGCTGTTGTGTATGGCACTCGCCGAACGCGGAATTGACGCCATGAGCTTCACGGGAAGCCAAGTTGGCATCATCACTGATACGGCCCACGGCAAGGCAAAGATTCTTGAAGTCAAGGGTGATCGCCTTCGAGACGCCTTGAGTGACGGGCATGTCTGCGTGGTCGCCGGCTTTCAAGGCGTGTCCACGGACCGTGAAATCACGACTCTTGGCCGAGGCGGCTCCGATACCACGGCCGTCGCACTTGCAGCGGCGCTAGATGCCGATTCTTGCGAGATTTATACCGACGTGACCGGTGTGTTCTCTGCTGATCCTCGAATCGTTCCCCAAGCACACAAATTGTCACGAATCAACTTCGACGAAATGCTTGAGATGGCAGGCGCCGGATCAAAAGTGCTTGCTCTGCGTTCAGTTGAATTTGCCCGAAATCACAATGTCCCTCTTCACGTGCGTTCGAGTTTTACTTGGGAGCACGGAACGTGGGTGACCTCTGAGGAGCCTTCAATGGAAGATCCAATTATTTCCGGTGTTGTCACCGATGCGAGCGAGGCGAAACTCACCGTGCTCGGTGTTCCAGATCGACCAGGTATTTCAGCAACCTTGTTTGAGCCACTTGCCGATTCGAACGTCAACGTTGACATGATCGTTCAGAACACGTCAACGGAGGGAACGACTGATATCTCATTCACGGTTCCGTCCGCTGACCTCAAAGTCGCTGAAGAGATCGTCTCACGAGTTGCAACCGAAATGTCGGCAGTGGGTGTCACCCGAGACGACGAGATCGCGAAGGTTTCGCTGGTCGGTGCAGGTATGAAAACTTCGCCCGGCATCGCTGCCCGAATGTTCCGTTGCCTCGCCGACGCGAACGTCAACATTCAGATGATCTCGACGTCAACAATTCGCATTTCTGTGGTGATTGCGGCGAGCGATCTTGAGACTGCTGCGCGCAGTCTCCACACCGAATTCGGTTTGGACTCAGGCGAGTCATATTCCGCTCCCTTACCCGAACGCAAGTGACCACTCGTACACAGTTGCCGTGCGCCCTGATGTGCGAGAATCTTCTCTGATGCGCCCTCGATCTCAACTCATAGCTTGGAAGGTGGCCGGTCGTGTTTCGGATCGGCATACGAGTGCCGATGAGGTTGTTCGAGAGACAGGTTGGGTGTTCAACAATGCCACTGGCGATCATCTCACTCTTGCCGATTTTGTCGCCACTGGTGATGAAGAGGTGCCCGCGTACCTAGAGGCCTTCGGGCTTCGTGATCCAAATAACCATCAGCAAACGATGATTGAAATTGGGTCCGGCATTGGGCGAATGACGGCAGCATTTACGCGAGAGTTCAACGACGTCATCGCTGCCGACCTTGATATTGGTTTTCTCGAGCGCTGTCACGAGACCGTGTCAAGATTTGGTCGGGCAGATCATCTGCGCACCCTCGAGGTTGCCGACGGTCGGTCACTGGCCCTTGATGATGACTCAGTCGACTTTGCATTCAGTTATCTCACCTTGCAGCATTGCGCGCAAGGCGATGCATTGAATTTGGCTCGCGAGGCGGTTCGTGTGACTCGCTCTGGAGGTCGTATTGCGCTGAACTTCCGTGGGCCTTCACGTCTTGATCCCTTGCTGTTGCCACTCGGCATTGTTGTGCGGAACGCATTTCGCTTGCCGCGAATCGGTGAGTGGTTGAGCCAACGTCGCTCGATTACTCGGTTGGCATGGCAGGTAAGTCGAATTTCGCCGAGGCAAGTGCTCGACACACTTGGTGGTTCGATTGACGGGGTGACGATCTGGTCAGGTGGCCCTGTTGACGATCTTCATGGGGCGTTCCGACGTGGACGCTTCGACGGCATCAACCAGAACCATTGGTGGATCACCGCAACTGTGGTCTGAACCTTCTGTAGAGCGACTGCTCGCCGGTGTGCGCCGTTAGCCTGCCGGAATGCGCATTGGAGTAGTTGGTGCAACAGGTCAGGTAGGAGGCGTGATGCGACGTCTCTTGGTCGAACGCGGATTTCCGGTAGAGGAAATTCGATTCTTCGCGTCAGCCCGCTCAGCTGGTAGTTCCATCGAGTGGAATGGATCAAGCATCGTTGTTGAAGATGCATCGACGGCCGATCCTTCGGGGCTTGAAGTTGCGCTGTTTTCCGCAGGTGCAACCTCGTCACGAGAACTTGCCCCTCGATTCGCTGCTGCTGGAGTGACCGTCATTGATAACTCCTCGGCCTGGCGAATGGATCCTGAGGTTCCGCTTGTCGTGAGCGAAGTCAATCCGGAGGAAGTAGCCAATATTCCGAAAGGGATCATTGCGAACCCAAATTGCACGACGATGGCAGCGATGCCAGTTCTCAAGCCTCTGCACACCGAAGCGGGCCTGATTCGACTGATCGCCTCGACGTACCAAGCGGTTTCTGGCGGTGGCTTAGCTGGCGTTGAAGATCTTGACATTCAGGCGCAGGCGGTTGCTCCTCATGCTGCTGCGCTTACGCATGATGGCCGGTCGGTTGATTTCCCTCCCGCGAAAAAGTTTGCTGACACGATCGCCTTTAACGTGCTCGCACTCGCTGGATCGATGGTCTCGGATGGGTCGCTTGAAACTGATGAGGAGCAAAAACTCCGCAATGAGAGTCGCAAGATTCTCGGTATTCCTGAGTTGCGAGTTTCTGGCACCTGCGTTCGCGTCCCCGTATTCACTGGCCACTCGTTATCGATGAACCTCGAATTTGAGCGCTCAATTTCTGTGGAACGTGCCGTTGAGTTGTTGTCAGCGGCTCCCGGAGTTGAACTGCGGGATGTTCCCACACCCCTTGAAGCAGCGGGGCGCGATCCGAGTTACGTGGGTCGGGTGCGCCGTGATCCGTCGGTTGATGGTGATCGAGGTCTGGCGCTGTTCGTTGCGAACGACAACCTTCGAAAAGGTGCTGCCCTCAACGCAATTCAGATTGCAGAACTTCTGGTCTAGAAAACTCGTCTCAGCACGCGCAGGGCAGGGCTGAACACTTAGGGCAACCTTCTCGGTACCGATCGACGACATCGGTAAGGTCGACGCCAACTTGGTTTGCAAGAGTCGCGATCCACGCCAGTACGTCGCTGAACTCGTGTTCCACTTCGGCTGGTGTTCCCTTTCGAACCGCCTGAGCAAGTTCCCCGAGTTCCTCACATAGCCAGGCGACTGTAGGGGCGACTCCCCGCTCACGGTCGCGCTCACCGTACGTGGCATCGATGACATCTTGAAGTTCGCGAAGATTCACACCACGACCGTAGTGCGCTCAGCCAGTGGAAAATTCGACGGCACGACAAAGATGTCCTTCTCTAGTCTGCTTCTGTGTTTGAGCACCAGGAAGAGGTGGCGTTTACTGAATCCAGGCGACAGTGGTCGGTACCCGTGTCGGTTGCCGTTGGCGCCACGATGCTGATCGGATTCTGGCCGGCGCCGTCAGGAATCTCATCCGTCGATGCATCTTCGTCAGCCTTCGGTGTCGGAGCACCTGCGGTTCCCTCAACCATTGCTATCGAACCGACTTCGCAGGTGTTCCCCGATTCGGTATCAGAAGGCAGGTCAGATACCCCCTCGGTCGACTCCCGTGAATTGCCGGAACCAGACGTTCCGCCATTGCGACTCGAACTCCTTCTCTTGGGGGATCCGCCGGTGGTAAACGCAGATGTCGAGGCGATCGAAGATGTTGAGGTCATCGTCGATGTCGAATCGCCCGATGCTGAACCAGGAGGATTCGTTGGCGATGATCGAGATGCGATGGATTCTGATGAGGGTGACGGGAACTCTTCAGCCGAGATCGAGGAACCGAACGGTTCTGATGTGTTGCAGGTCGTCAGGTGGGTTGGTGGGTCAATAGCGGTGAGTGAGACGGCTGACTCGGCAACCACGGAGAATGTGTCGCAGGTGCTGAGGCTCGCCTGGAACACTCAACGACAGGCAGTGTCAGAGGGAGCGGGGTCGTTTGCTTGGGCGTCTGCCTTCGAGCACCGAAGTGGATTTGCTCGAGTTCTTGGTGAGCAGTTGAGATCGTCGATAACGCCACCGACTGATGATGTAATAACCGAAGCGGAGCTCGTTGTGACAGGGGTGCGTATTGACACCGCTGGTCGAGCAGTTGCCTCATTATGTGTGGTTGAAGATGCTGGATTTGGCTCCTTTAGCGGCATGCAGGGCCAATGGGGGACAGTTGTGGCAACCGCAGGTGTAGTTGGTCTGATCAGGAGTTCTGGTGGATGGGTGGTTGATGATGTGTCACAAATCGGTGTTGTTGAGGCGTGTTAATGGCTCTGCTGTCGAGTAACTCGCTAGGGATTGTCAGATGCGTATGGTTGGGTTATGACTCAGCAGATACCTGATCGAACGGTGTACGACCAAGCGGTTCCACCCGCAGAAATGGACGATGTGCTTCGTAGCTTGTTTGATGCTGCTCTTGATGTGCAATCGCGCGCTCATGCCCCGTATTCGAACTATCACGTCGGGTGTTCGGTGATGACTCCGACGGGCGAAATGTACATCGGGGCGAATATTGAGAACTCGGCCTACCCCCAGGGCCTCTGCGCTGAAGCAACAGCGCTAGCGGTGATGGCGTCGGACGGTAAGCGTGAAGCCAAGTATGTGCTTACGGTATGTGATTCTGAGGGTTTGGCGACCTCGTGTGGAGGTTGCCGGCAAAAGATCCGTGAGTTTGCGATCGAAGGAACAATCATCTACGCGTGTAGTCGAGACGGGTTATTGGGCATGTACACGATGAACGGTTTGCTACCAGATTCGTTTGGACCTGAACACCTTTCACCCTGATATAGCAACGGTTTTAGAAAACTTGAGTCTAAGCGACTCAAGTTTTCTGTTACAGAGGTTGGCGTGATTCTCTGTTGGTCATACACTGTGGATAAACCCCCCACACAACGCAGTGTGACCAACACAAGGAGCACAACCAGATGCCAAAGGCAGTCGGTATTGACCTCGGAACAACGAACTCTGTTGTCGCAGTTCTCGAAGCGGGTGAGCCCGTCGTCATTCCAAACTCAGAAGGCGCACGCACGACCCCTTCAGTAGTTGCATTTTCGAAAGCCGGAGAAGTTCTCGTCGGAGAGGTCGCAAAACGTCAGGCGATCACCAATCCAGATCGCACCTTCCGTTCAGTGAAGCGCCACATGGGCGAAAACTGGAAGAGCGACGACATTGATGGCAAGCAGTACACCCCTCAAGAAATCTCTGCTCGAACACTCATGAAACTCAAGCGTGATGCTGAGGCCTTTCTTGGTGACACCGTTACCCAAGCGGTGATCACGGTCCCTGCCTACTTCGACGATGCACAGCGCACCGCAACAAAGGAAGCTGGCACCATCGCCGGCCTCGAGGTGCTCCGGATTATCAACGAGCCGACCGCAGCAGCTCTTGCGTACGGGCTCGACAAAGGGTCAGAAGATGAAACGGTCCTCGTATTCGACCTTGGTGGTGGCACCTTCGACGTCTCGGTTCTCGAAATCGGTGATGGCGTCTTTGAAGTGAAGTCAACCCACGGAGACACCGTGCTTGGCGGAGATGACTGGGACCAGCGAATCATCGACTGGCTTGTGACTCAGTTCAAGAATGCCCAGGGCGTCGATCTGTCGAGTGACCGCATGGCAATGCAACGCTTGAAGGAAGCAGCAGAAAAAGCAAAGATCGAACTCAGCCAAGTTCAGTCGACACAGATCAATCTTCCATTCATTACAGCGAACGCAGATGGACCTCTGCACCTTGACGAGACGCTGTCACGTTCAAAATTCCAAGAGATGACAGCCGACCTCATTGAGCGTTGTCGCATTCCCTTCGAACAAGCGCTGAAAGACGCCGGAATCTCAAAGGGTGATCTTCACCATGTCATCCTCGTTGGTGGTTCGACCCGCATGCCAGCAGTGACTGAACTCGTTCAGTCGATGACCGGCAAAGAGCCAAACAAGACAGTGAACCCAGACGAGGTTGTTGCAGTAGGTGCATCTGTTCAGGCTGGTGTTCTGCGCGGTGATGTGAAAGACGTTCTGCTTCTCGACGTCACCCCGCTGAGCCTCGGAATTGAAACTAAGGGCGGCGTGATGACACGCCTCATCGAACGTAACACCACCATTCCGACAAAACGGACCGAAGTCTTCACCACGGCAGAGGACATGCAGCCGTCGGTCGAGATCCATGTGCTTCAGGGCGAACGAGAAATGGCGTCGTATAACAAGACGCTTGGCAAGTTCCAGTTGGTTGACCTTCCACCTGCGCCACGTGGCGTGCCTCAAATTGAGGTCACCTTTGACATCGACGCAAATGGCATTGTGCATGTTGCAGCCAAAGATCGTGCGACGAACAAAGAGCAGTCGATGACGATCACTGGCCAGTCGACCCTTGACAAAGATGCGATCGATCAGATGGTGAAAGATGCCGAGGCTCATGCTGAAGAGGACAAGGCTCGTCGTGAAGAGGCTGAGGTGCGTAACAACGCTGATTCGCTGGTGTACCAGACAGAAAAAGTGCTTCGTGAACAGGGTGAGAATGTTTCTGAAGAAGAGAAGGCTGCAGTTGAAGGCCCACTTGCTGAACTGAAGTCCGCACTTGAGGGCGCCGACACGTCAGCGATCAAGGAAGCAACAGAGAAACTCATGGCGTCAAGCCAAGAGTTCAGCCAGAAGCTGTACGAGGCAGCCGCTCGCGATAACGCTGCTGGAACCTCGGCTTCAGGATCGGCTGACGGGTCAGCAGATGACGACATCGTCGATGCTGAGATTGTTGACGAGCAGTGAGCGATATGTCATCGCATGATGACGATGTGCTCGACCCGCAGGACGAGCGTGGCTCGGAGGTGGAAGATTTCACCTCCGAGACCACTCGCCCATCAACGGCACAGGCATCGGCGACCTCTGACTTTGGCGCAGGTGACGCGATCGATCTTGAGGGCCTTGATGACCTAACCGAGGGTGATGATTCGTCAGCCAGCGACCCCGCTGATGAGGCCGCGGCTGAAATAGAACGATTCCGTGAACTCGCGATGCGAACTCAAGCCGACTTCGAGAACTACCGCAAACGCGTTGCCAATCAAATCATCGACGAAGTTGATCGTGCGACAAGCAGAGTTGCTGAGGCACTGCTTCCAGTTCTTGATGCAACCGAAGCTGCCTACTTACGTCATCCCGACGAGGTTGGCCCGCTTCTTAACGTGTTGCTCGTTGAGTTGAAGAAGGCTGGCTTGGAGACGATGGATATCGCCGACAAGCCGTTCGATCCTGAGACCGCTGAAGCAGTTGCCCATGAAGCGGGTGATGGCGGTGACATTGTTGTGGCCGAGGTTCTCCGAAGCGGCTACTCATGGAAAGGTCGCACTCTGCGACCTGCGATGGTTCGAACGAAAGACTGAGGCACGATATGGCTGCGCAGAGAGAGTGGTTCGAAACGGACTACTACTCAGTGCTGGGAGTTGGTCCAGAAGCGACAGCGAAAGAGATCACACGGGCGTACCGAAAACTTGCCCGCGAACTCCACCCGGACAAAAACCCGGGGGACGCCACCGCCGAAGATCGGTTCAAGTCGGTCAGCGCTGCGTATGACGTGCTTGGTGACGAAGCACGGCGAGCGGAGTACGACGAAGTTCGTCGACTTGGCCCAATGGCAGGTGGAGCTGGCGCAGGCGGTTTCAGTTTTAACGCCGGCGACATGGGTGGATTTGGTGACCTCTTCGGACAGATGTTCAACAGCGGTCGCCAACGAAGCAGTGCTGGGCCGAGGCGTGGAGCAGACCAGGCGGCCCGACTCACCCTCTCGTTTTACGACGCCGCAAAAGGTGTGACAACAAGTCTTAACGTGACGAGCGAAGGTCGATGCGAAACCTGTTCTGGGTCAGGCGCTCGCCCTGGAAGCGATCCCCGAATCTGTGGAGTGTGTGGTGGACGCGGTGCTGTCGATGAGAATCAGGGACCATTCTCATTTTCGTCGCCCTGTCGCAGCTGTAATGGGCATGGTCGAATTATTGACAATCCGTGCACGACCTGTGGCGGGAGTGGAGCGACAGTCGGGCATCGCTCTGTCCAAGTGCGTATCCCACCTGGAGTGAGTGATGGGCAAACCATTCGAGTGAAAGGACGTGGAGGTCCAGGCAGAAATGGCGGTCCCTCGGGTGACCTGCTCGTTGAGCTAACTGTTCAACCTCATGAGAAATTCACCAGAAATGGAATGAACCTCGAAGTCACCCTGCCAATTGAATTCACCAAGCTTGCGTTGGGCTCTGAAGTCAATGTTCCAACGCTCGAGGGAGACACCGTCCGCCTCCGACTTCAACCAGGAACTCAGAGCGGCTCTCGTCATCGCGTGAGTGGTCGCGGCATCGAAACGACGACACGCGGCACGACAAGCCGTGGAGACCTCATCGTTCGAGTCGCGGTTCAAGTTCCGACCTCGCTGACCGATGAGCAACGAGAAGCTATCGAACATCTTGCAGAGGTCCTGACGGACGATCCAACATCCCGCACGGTCTACGATGGAAGCGCGTCATGAACAGGAGAACTTCACAGCAAGCGGTGTACGTGATTTCAGTTGCGGCTGAACTTGCAGGAATGCACCCACAAACTCTGCGAATTTACGAGCGCAGGGGTCTCGTTCAGCCGGCGCGTACCGATGGTGGTAACCGCCGGTACAGCGATGATGACATCGAGTTATTGCGACGAATCGCTGAACTTGTCGATGCGGGAATGAATCTCGAAGGTATTCGGCGAGTCATGGAACTCGAGGCAGAAGTTGAACGCCTTCGACGCGAACTTGAACATGCTCGGCAGCAAGTTGCTGATGCTGTTGATGAGGTTGAGCGGCGGCATCGCCGAGAGCTCGTTCCATTGCGACAAAGCGTCGCAATTTTTGGCGAGCGTCTCAGGTTTCCCGACGTCTGATCTGAACCGGGTGGTCGTCGCTCGTTCGACAGCGGCCAGTTGCGGTATCGAAACGCCATCCGTGCAATGTGCAGACGAGATCGTCGCCGTCAATTTCACCAAATACCGAGAAGTCAGCATTCCTGTGCGGACACCGCCGTTGCACAATAAAGCCGCCTACTTCGACCTCATCGTCAACTTGGTGCGTCGACAGTTGTGCGAGCACTTTTGATCGAGCTTCTTCCTCGGTTCGCGTCATCCGCTCGACCGACAACGACTTTAAGAAGTTGTAGACGTATTCGTTATACGGTCCACGTCGCCATGCCGAGAACCTGCATGAAAGAAGAAGCGAGTTCGACCAGTCGACTGCGGAATTGTCGACAGTCAATTCGAGAAGATCGCGGGGAAAGGTAAACCTGAAGCTGGCCTTGGAGGAGGCGTCTTCAACGGTGCTTGCGTCGAGCACCTTACGCATCCGCACATCAACAAAAATCTCAAGCAGCGCGCCCTCTTCATCTACGGCACGGATCAATATTGGTTCACCAATCATGTCGCATACCGTTGGGGCCTTTGCCATGAGTGGTTCCCACCAAGCAGCGATTCGTGCGACAAGATCGGTTTGTTCCCGCCGCCAAGATGCATGTAACTCATCAAGCCAGGGCTGCCAGTCAGACCGGTATTGCTGCAGGTACCCGCGTTTGTCGTCGAATATTGCGTCGATCTCGCTGAGTGGTAGCGGGTGGGTAACTGAAATTTCATCAGCCGTCACAGAAATGGTCGTGCCAGGAATAGCGAGAACGCCGTGGTGGCCAGTTGCTGACAGCTGATCGAGAAACCAGCGCTGATCCGGGAAGATGCTCGCCTCGTCACCCGAAATCATGTTGAGTTCGAATAACCCGTCGTCAAGAAATGCAGGTGGCCCCGCACTCGGGACCACGCACCTCGCGTCGAGTGCTTCGACGTACTTCAGCGCTCTCGCACCCTGGCTTTCCACCTTCGACGAGCACAACTCGGACATCTCAGTTGCGCCGAGTTCGTAGACCATTGGGTACCAAATTGCTCCTGAGTACTGAAGCCAGTGAAGATCGACCGGCCCATGTGAACGCAGTGCAGCAAGGTCATGGGTTCTGCAATCATTTTGGTTAACGAGCCGATGTGCCCCGTCGCTCACGACGATCGCTGAATCACCACCCGGGCCATCAGTGATCGAGGTCTCCACGTGAATTGCTACCGAAAGGCCATTTTGGAGAACCTGCTCCACGCCGTTTTCGGTTCGAATGAAGTTTGTGAATCCGAGGTGCTCGAGTTCTCGTTGCTGCTCGGAGGTTGGGTAGTCAGGAAGCAGGATCGGAATATCTCGGCGGAGGTGGTGCTTCAGCCATTGTGCATCATGGTGATCACCATGGAGATGTGAGATGTAGAGGTAGTCGGCCTGATCGATGCGCCGCAGAAGGTCCTCATCGAGTTGATCGTTTCGAGGAAAGACGAACCAAGATCCTAAAAATGCTGGTTCAAACCACGGGTCGCAGAGAATTGATCCGGCCTCACATTCGATGAGGATTCCGGCATGACCAAGAGAGGTTGCGCGCACGGGTCAGGCAACAGGTGGGTCAGTTGATTGCTGCCCGGCTCGTGACACATGTTCGGTCCACTTCTCGCCGTTCCAATAACGAAGTTCAAATCGTCCTGATGGATCGGCATACCAACCGGCAGGAGCTGCTGCAGATGACGATGTTGACGACGCTGAAGTCGATGCAACAGCGCTCTCAGCAGAGGTTGAGGCCTCTGATTGCATTCCCCAGCCCACATCGCCCGCATCGGCGGGTTCTTGTGCCGGGGCAGCCGTCGCAGCCTGATTTCCAGATGCAGAAATTGGACGTGAGAGGTAGGCAACGATGTCAGAGCCGGCGTTCACAATGGAGACGACCGACCAACCATCGGCTGATGATTCTTGGAGTTTCTGCGGAAGAGATGACGCCTCATAAGAGGAAACGCTGATCGATGTGAACTCGAGCATGTGAAGAACCCTAGTCGTTACGTACTGCGAGTGCCTGATGAATCCGGCAGACTATGTGTATGACATTCATCGCACTGTCGACGTATGAAGTTACAGACATGGTGGAGACCTTGTCAGCAACGCTTGCGGTCATCGTTGGCGTAGCGGCGCTAGTGATTGTGGTCGGTTGGGTGACTGGTCAAGACAGTGTGTTGAACGTTGTTCGGGAGTTTCGTGCAACCATCACGTTGTGTGTCGCAGGTGGGGCAATGATCGGCTCGCTGTATTTCTCGGAAGTTGCGAACTACATCCCTTGTCGATTCTGCTGGTTCCAGCGAATTGCGATGTACCCGATTGCCATCATCGGACTCGTCTCATTTATTCGACGTGATACCGCAGCACGGTTCTATGTGCTGCCAATCGCAGCCATTGGAGCGTGTATCTCGGCGTGGCACTATCTCATTGAATGGCGGCCGGCACTTGACACCGGGTCTTGCGCCGCAACTGGCCCCTCATGCACCGATATCTGGTTCCGATCATTTGGGTTTCTCACTCTTGCCGGAATGGCCCTCATCGGTTTCATCACACTCATCGTTGTGAATGCAATCCCGGAGCGTGTTGAAGAGTGAGGGTTGTTGCAGCGGCATTGATTGCCGGTGTTCTTGCAGCATCATGTTCATCGGATGTGGTGATCAAACTCGAAACGAATGCCGTCACCACAACCGCGTCGGCGGATGCTGAACGATCGGATGCTGCCCTCAATAGTGAGACATCGACGACCTCATCGAATGAGTCGCCAGCAGGTGAAGCATCACAAGCCGATGAACTGGATACTGCTGAGGACGAACTCATGACTGCCGGCACAATCCCTGAGACCGTCGAATTTCCTGAAGAGTTCGAGGGACAAGTGCGCCCAGTAGCGGTCATCGGAGACGCTCTGCCGTTTCTGAACGATTCTCACAACGATGAAGCGGTTGGAACTCAGATCCCAGCAATCATCGGAGAAAATTTCGAGGGGAACACGGTTGAAGTACGGCCTGGAGCCGGCGTTCCAACGCTAGTCGTATTTTTGGCCCACTGGTGCCCGCACTGCAACAACGAGATACCCGAGATAAATCGGATTCGTGACGCCGGCGTCTGGCCGGACGGGCTTCGGGTTGTTGGTGTGAGCACTGCAGTTTCGCCTCAGCGGCCAAATTTTCCGCCACAGCGCTGGTTGATTGAGAAAGACTGGACCTACGAGATCATCGCCGATGCCTTTGACAGCAGCCGATCAACATTCGTTGCTGCTGAAGCCTTCGGCGTCACAGGTTTTCCGTTCATGGTCCTCATCGATGAAAGTGGACTTGTTCGAGGTCGGTGGAGCGGTGAACTTGGGGCACTCGCTCTCGCCGAGCTAGTGACGTCGCTAATCAACCCTCCAGCAGATGTGTGAGCGCAGGGCGTACCGACCATTGAGTCGTTACGTCAATGGCCCGCTGTCGAGCTGCATCATCTGCTGTACCGGTTTGTGAGGCGCGGATCATGATGTTCTTCGCCGTGTGCTGATTGTCAACGAATTCGATGACGTCAGTTCGCCAGCCAAGGGCTGACAGTACGTCGGCTCTGAAGACGTCGGTCAGGAGATCACCGAGTCGCTCACGAACAATTCCATGGCGAACGAGTGACTCAAAACCTGTTGGAATCTGCGAACGGTCAATTTGGCGCTGCAGATCATGTTGGCAACACGGCGCCACCAAGAGATGATGACTCCCCCACTCAACTGCTCGGGAAATCGCATCGTCGGTAGCGGTGTCGCAGGCATGTAACGCGATCACCAAATGAGGAAGCGAATCAGGTTCAGGATGCCAATCGGCAATTGCTCCAGTGACGAATGTGATGGTGGTCCAACCGAGCTGCGCAGCGTCGCTGTTGAGTTGCGCCATCAGTTCACCTTTGAGATCAACTCCTGTCGTATGGACATCAAATCCTGCGGACAAGAGGTGGTAGTGCGCAGCCAAGGTGAGCACACCAGATCCACACCCAAGGTCGACAATGTGTAGCGGGATCGAGCGATCGTGCTCATCCACGAGGCGGTCGAGAATTTCAACAAATTGCTGTACCTGCCGGTACTTATCCCGAGCAGTTGGACGAACCTCGCCCGCCTCGGTAGCAATCCCTACCTGCGCGAGGAACGGAGCGGACTCGGGGATGAGATGCTGTTTTTGGCGATTATGTTGGGTATCAGCGGTCTCGCGGGATGCAGCATGTCGGACCTGCTGAACTTTGCCTCGTCGAGAAATTGTGATTTGCAGATCGTGCCCGACCATCCGGATGTATGCAGTGCGCATGCCATCCAGAAAGAGGTCAATGAACCGTTCGACTGCTGCGGAACCGTCAAGATTGCTGACGTTCGTGCGAGTGCCATCAAATTCTTCGAACTGAATCACAGAGTTGTCAGAAATGGTGACTGGCCGGATGCGGACACGTTCAAGATTGCTGGTTGCATTGGATCGCTGTCCCCGAACAGTGGCCTCAATGAGTTCACCGCTAAATACATGATGAGCAACCTTGCGCAGTTCGTCAGTATCAACGTTGAGGTCGTTGGTCATGGAGTCAGGTCCCTAGTTGCTGACGACACGAGGGCATTCCACACCTCGTCGTCCTCGTATCCCAAAGCCCATAACGCCACACCCTCTATTCCAGCACGCCGAGCCAGCTCCACTCGGAGTGCGACACCGTCAGAGTCGATCCAGTGGAGTTGTCGGGTTTGAACACATTGGGTGACACCGTTGTCGACCACGAGTTCGTATGTTGCCGTCCACTCGCCAGTGACCGCATCAGCAACAGGTTTTATGTCGCGTCGAGAGATGAGATCATCAAGAGTTCCTGGATTCACGCCGGTTCGCCCCGGTGCATCTTCAGGGCATTCTCCAACGACCGTTGTGGGCCAGTTGTAGCCATATGAACCAATTCCAAGAACGATTCGGTCATGGAATTGTTGCGGCACCGCAAGGAGGACGCCGTTGATGACCTGCTCAAACCAATCGAGCGGAGCGATTGGTCCTGGTTCAACGACCGAATAGTCGTACGCCATAATCCGAAGTGAATCGAGGTATTGAGCAATTGCTCCATGGTCGTAGACCCAGTAGCCACGATCGCCAGTGACACGTTCGTCGTAAACCGCCGGGATGCTTACTGACAACGTTCGGCCATCGTCGTGAAGGCCTTCTGAGAGTTCTGCGATGAACTCAACCCAGTTGGGGAGCGTCGTTGGCCATGTTGACGGGTCATCAGCGAAGGCAAATTGCTCGTAGTCGATATCGATACCGTCGGCATCAAGTCGCTCAGCGAATTCTCGGATCGCTGTTACGTGCGCAGAGCGAACCACTGGGTCCGACAGGATCGTTGCCATCTGTCCTGCATCCATTCGATCGAGAAGCGATGGCACGATCGCCACCCCGGCGTCTCGAAGTTGAGCGATGTATTCCTCAGCGAGATCATCAGGAGTGAAGGTGTCGGATTCGATTGCATCAAAACCCGTCACTGAAAACCAAAATGGTGATACTTCGCGCAGGTTGCTCAAACGTGATGCACCCGAATCTGGTTGCTCCAAAATGCGATCTAACACCCAATATGGCGTCCAACCGTCAATGGTTGCTGGTGCCGGAGGCACTGGCGTTCTAGTCGCAACGGGACTTGTCACGGGCGACTCCCGAGGCCAAAGGGCGACTGTGAAGGCAACCACGCAGAATGCTCCGAAGAACCCGAGCAGCACCCACGACTGAACTGTCGATCGACGCCCAGATCGTGTCGTTGCTATGTCGTCCATAGCGACCTCGCGTCGACGTCAGCCAGTGAAGAGATGATTCGAATTCCATCACCGGCGTTGAGTTGCTTCATGTTGGGTACCCCAAGAACGCGGCATCCTGCGGCATGTGCCGAGGCAACACCGGTAGGTGAATCCTCAATCGCTACGCACTCTTGCGGGTCGACGCTTAGCAAGGCTGCAGCTTTGAGATATGGCTCAGGATGCGGTTTGCCGTGCGTTACCTCATCACCAAACACAGTGGCAGCGAACGTGTTAGACGGCAGTTCAGCGAGGACCGCTTCGGCGAAGCGCCGCCATGACATTGTGACAAGTGCACACGGCACCCCTAACGAATGAAGTTCCTGAAGCAGTTCGCGTGCCCCGGGTCGCCATGGAAGCCGCTCTTGACAAGCATGAATGACGGCATCAAGCAGGTACTCGACAACAGCGACCGGCTCAAGATCAACACCGCCATGTTTGATGATGTAGCCGGCTGTGTCGAACAGATCAAAACCGACGACGGCATGGGCATGCTCATCGGACCACGTGTTCCCAAATGACTCAACTAAGCGGTACTCGGCGGCGAACCAGTACGGCTCAGTGTCGACGAGTGTTCCATCCATATCCCACAGCACCGCTGCGGGAGGGTTCGTCATTGCTCTCAGCTATTCCTGAACGAGTTCGATCAGGGTGCCGAAACTTCCCTTTGGGTGCATGAACGCAACCGTTGTTCCGCGGCTACCCGGCCGGGGTGCGGCATCGATTGGCGTGGCCCCTGCAGCGACCATCGCTTCTAGCGCAGCAGCACAGTCGGTGACCCGGTAGCCAATGTGGTGGAGGCCTTCGCCTCGCTTTTCAATCGCCTTTGCAACGGGGGAATCATCTCGCGTTGGAGTCAAGAGTTGTACGTAACTCTCTGCAACCTTCAGCAATGCTTCTTCGACACCGTCAGATTCAACGACCTCGCGGTGGTCAACCGTCGCGCCAAATGCTCGTTTGTAGTAGTCGATCGCAGCCTCAAGATCTCGAACGGCAATCGCAACGTGGTCAATTTCGGTAAGCAACATGTGAATATTCTGCCTGAGAACTCAGCCAGCGTGACGTTGGAAGGTCGTGATCTTGTGTTCGCCGATGCGGTCACGCTTCTCGGCATCGTCGATACCGAGGCCTTTCGATGGGGAAAGGCACAGCACGCCAGCCTTGCCTTCAATCTCATTTCGGTGAACTGCCCTCGCCGCCTCACCTGTCTCGTCAAGGGTGTACACCTTGCTGAGAAGAGGTTGGATGCGCCCCTGATCGATCAGCCTGTTCGCAGCCCATGACTCGGCGTAGTTTGCAAAGTGGGATGACAGGAGACGCTTGAGTTTCATCCAGAAGTGACGATTATCGAACTCCACCATGTAGCCCGACGTCGCTGCGCAGGTGACGACGGTGCCACCGCGACGCACGGCAAAGATTGATGCACCCATCGTTGAACGGCCCGGATGTTCGAACACGATGTCAGGATCTTCGCCAATGAGGCTGCGAATTTTTCCACCAAAACGCCGCCATTCCGATTCATCTTGGGTGTGTTCGTCCTTCCAGAAGGAATACCCCTCTGCCCGACGATCGATCACCGCTTCACAGCCGAGATCGTTCAACAAGGCGGCACGCTCTGGAGAAGAGACAACGCCAATTGGGGTTCCACCGCCATTGAGAACATATTGCACTCCGTACCCACCGATACCGCCAGTGGCACCCCAGATGAGCACAGAGTCACCCTGCTTCATGCGTGCTCCGTTATCGCTGACAAGCATTCTGTAACTCGTTGAGTTGCACAGCGCATTTACTGCCGACTCTTCCCACGTGAGGTGGGTTGGCTTGGGCATGAGTTGGTTGGCTTTCACCACCGAGATGTCGGCGAGTCCGCCAAAGTTGGTCTCGAAGCCCCAGATTCGTTGGTTCGTTGCAAGCATCGAGTCGTCGTGCGCCGTCGGGTCCTGGTCATCGACGTGGTTGCAGTGCACGGTGACTCGGTCGCCAGGTTTCCAATTTCGCACAGCAGAACCCACTCTGAGCACGACACCAGAGGCGTCGGACCCAATGATGTGTTCGTCACGCTGATGGCGGGCTGCCCACTCAGATTCGCGCGCTAGTCGGTCGAGAAATCCAAACGTTGGAAGTGGTTCAAAGATCGAAGTCCACACCGTGTTGAAGTTGATCGAAGATGCCATCACTGCGACGTACACCTCATCGGGGGCGATTTCGGGCAGGGCAACTTCACCGATGTGCAGCGACTTGCGAGGGTCTTTGTCGGCGGACTCAACCCCTTCGAACATTGCGGTTTCATCGCGTTTTACAAACGCTGCCCGATACGACTCAGGAAGAGGAAGCGCCGCAAGTTCCCCACCAGAGGCGCCCTCGATAATTGCTTGCTGGATCGCAAGTGTCTCAGAATTGGGGGATGACATAACCGAAACCTACCGCCCGGTAACTCCAACGTCCAAGCCGAATGAAATGCGAGGTACGGTTTCCGATATGACTTCCTCGAACATCATTGCTGGAGCACGTACTCCGATCGGAAAAATGAGCGGCGCATTCACCTCGATGTCAGCGGCCCAACTTGGCTCAATTGCGATTAAGGGTGCTCTTGAGCGAGCCGGCGTCGACCCTGCTGAGGTCGATCACGTGATCATGGGTCAAGTATTGATGGCTGGTCAGGGGCAGGTGCCAGCGCGCCAAGCGGCCGCAGGAGCAGGCATTCCGATGGGTGTTCCATCGGTCAACGTCAACAAGGTGTGTCTTTCTGGTTTGAATGCGATTTATCTCGCTCACCAGATGATCATGAGCGGTGATGCTGACATTGTCGTTGCAGGCGGAATGGAGTCGATGACAAACGCGCCTCACCTATTGGCAGGTGCGAGGGGTGGATACCGTTACGGCAACACAGAACTCGAAGATGCCATTGTGAAAGACGGCTTGTGGTGTGCCTTTGACGCATGTCTGATGGGCACAGGGACCGAACAATACGCGGATGGTTCTATCAGTCGGGAAGAACAGGATCGCGTCGCAGCCGCCTCGCACGAGCGTGCAGCCGATGCAACGAAGAATGGACGCCTCGCAGAGGAGATTGTTCCGGTAGAGGTTCCTCAGCGCCGGGGTGACGCAATCACCGTCACCGAGGATGAGGGCATCAGGGCGGATACAACGGAGCAGAGCCTCGGCGGGCTGCGAGGTGCATTCGGTGGCCAAGGAACAATTACCGCAGGAAACGCATCGCAGATTTCTGACGGCGCCTCGGCTGTTGTGATGATGTCACAACGCGCAGCCGCCGATCGCGGGCTTGAGCCACTTGCAGAGTACGTCTCGTATGGAATGGTTGCCGGCCCGGATAACCCTTCGCTGCTCCTTCAGCCAGCAAATGCGATCCGGGCAGCCCTCGCAAAGACTGACCTTTTAGTTAGCGACATTTCGCTGTTTGAATTGAACGAGGCGTTTGCTGCAGTCGGGATTGCATCAATGCATGATCTCGGAATTAGCGATGACATCGTCAATGTGAACGGTGGAGCGATTGCGGTCGGTCACCCGATTGGAATGAGCGGTAACCGGCTCGCACTTACCCTTGCTCATGAGCTTCGCCGACGTGGCGGCGGGTATGGCGCCGCTGCGTTGTGCGGCGGCGGCGGCCAAGGCGATGCCCTCATCATCAAGGTCTAGTCTCTCCAGAAGTGGCGAGCGTTTCAGAACTAACGAGCGCTCATAGTTCAACGTGCACCTTGGCAACGTTGCGGGTAGTTGAAGGAATTACGACGCTTCGGTGATCCGTGTGCGCCCCTCAAAGGCGCGACCCAACGTCAGTTCGTCGGCGTATTCAAGGTCGCCACCGACCGGGAGCCCACTGGCAAGACGAGAGACGGTGATGCCAAGCGGCGACAACATTCGTGCGAGGTACATCGCCGTTACTTCGCCTTCAGTATTCGGATTGGTGCAGATCACCACTTCGGTGACCTGTTCGGGGCCGAGGCGGGAAAGTAATTCTCGAATTTTCAGTTGGTCAGGACCGATGCCTTCCAAAGGATTCATTGCACCGAGGAGCACGTGATAGCGGCCTTTGAATTCTCCGGTTCGTTCGATTGCGATGATGTCGCGTGATTCCTCGACAACGCAGAGCGTTGTGCTGTCGCGGCGTTCATCGGAACAGATGGGGCATAGCGAAGCTTCTGCAACGTTGAAACAGCGTTCACAGAATTGCACCCGCGCTTTTGCCTCACGGATAGCGTCCGATAACCGGTTGGCGTCAATCTCAGGAATTTTCAGCAGATGAAATGCGATGCGTTGTGCTGATTTTGGTCCGATTCCTGGAAGCCGACCGAGTTCATCGATCAGCGTTTGGACTGGTGGAGTGTGAACTGCGGCCATGGTCAGTCGTCACTTGTTTTGATCAGTCGGGTGCCCGGGAAGATATCTGCGATCTCCTCCTCTGGGCTGCGTTGAGGGGTTACGGGAGCGTCGATGATGTCGTTCGGGTCGATTGGTTCCTCGACAATTTCTGACGCACCCCGTGAAGCATCAGTTGGTGTCGTTCGTTCAACACTCAATGTGAGTTCGACCACCGTGCCGAGCGACTGAGCAAGTTGCTGTTGCACCGCCTCGCGATGAGCACCGCATTTCTGCGCGTGCACTTCGCTAGGGAGCAGGACCTCCACTGCGAGCCCACTGTCAGTAGCTACCACCTCACCGATTGACGCTGGGGCGAAGAGAGCCCTCGCCATTCCTGAAAGAGATGATCGAATACTGTCTGACCAGACTGATTGAACAGAGTGTGCATCATGTTGCGAGGATTGCGCAGTCGGTTTCGTTTGTGCTGGAGCGGGTTCGGTTGCGTCTGACGGGGAAGCGGCTGGTTGAGGATCCGGAGCGGGGTTTGCGGCTGGTTGTGTTGCCGCCGACTCTGGCCGAGGTATTGATCCACTGGCATCAGACCGACGGGCTCGACCACCGACGATTGCTTTTCCGGTTGCGCTGCTACGGGGGGTCTCCCTCACTGGTGTTGTAACACCCTCTGCGACGCTCCGTTCCAGTCGCTCCAGGCGTGCAAGGAGCGCAGACTGATCGTCTGCCCCATCGTCACGTGTGAGTTGAACGAGCGCAATCTCAAGCATGATGCGCGGGTCGGGAGCAAATCGCATTTCGACTAGAGCGGAACCAAGACGTTCCATTGCTCGAACAATTGATGCGGTGCCGACATCTCGGGCAGTACTGGCGAGTTGATCAAGTTGATCGTGGCGAACCGAGACCAATTCAGGCGACATGACCGACAGGAAGAGATCACGAAGATGCCGGATCAGTTCTTCGCACAACGTCCGCGGATCGTGGCCGTTTGAGACAGCGTGAGCAGTGGCACTGAGCGCAATACCGGTATCGGAATCAACCAACGCTCGAACGAACTCCGACAGATCTATCGAGTCATCAACATCGCTACCACCGGCGGCGAGTAATTCAAGAGCAGACAGCGTGTCTCGCGCCGAGCCACCACCTTTCGATAAGGCTGCATCGATGATGTGGTCGTTCAGTTCGAGGCCTGCATCTTGTGCAACCCATTTGATGTGCTCTGCGAGTGTGTCGCTCGGCAGCAGGTGGAATTGCAGGTGCTGAGTGCGTGACCTGATGGTGTCTTTTAACTTCTGTGGGTCCGTTGTCGCCAGCACGAACACCACATGTTCTGGTGGTTCTTCGAGCACTTTTAGTAGGGCGGCAGATGCACCGGCACTCAGCATGTGGACTTCGTCGAGAATGTAGACCTTGTGTCGACCGGGGGTACCTAGGGAGACCTTGTCAATGAGATTTCTGATGTCCTCAACCGAGTTATTTGAGGCTGCATCAAGTTCAAAAACGTCGTAACTGTTTCCGCGCTCCACTGCGATACACGAGTCACACTCGCAGCATGGTTCACCATCTGCAGGATTGGTGCAGTTGAGCACCTTTGCAAGAATTCGAGCGGTTGTTGTTTTGCCAGTTCCGCGCGGACCTGAAAAGAGGTACGCCTGTCCTTCGCGGCCTGCCTTCACTGCCTCACGCAGGGCGTGCACGATGTGTTCTTGACCGCGAAGTTCATCGAAGCGGCGCGGACGGTAACGGCGGTATAGCGACTGAGTAGCCATGTGAGGCCAGACTACCCGCAGGGGATGACAGCGGTGAGAGAGGTGCGATGACTACCGTGGCGATGTGGACTTCACTCGCCAGCATCGCGCCGATATTCGCGGACTCATCTCGAGGGTTTTTGCGCTAATTGGTGTGGCAATTGCAGTCGTCGCTGCATTGCCGGCTGCTACGCATGCTCAAACAAGCGAAAATTCGCTCGCAGGATCGAGTCCTGCAGATGGTGCAACGTTGGGGACATCACCCGCAATCATGACCTTCACCTTTCAACAACCAGTTGCAACCGGTGAGGCATTCACCGTTGCAGTTGGGTGCGGGACTCCAGCACAACCTCAAAGCACCGGAATCCCGTTACTTGGCGACGACGATGTGACGTTCACAGTTGAGGTGTTGAGCCCGTTCCCCAAGGGAGCGTGCACGATTACCTGGCTACTGCGTGATGATCTTGATCAAGCGATAGCGACAGACCTCATTGCATTTTCGGTTTCTGCCGACACTCCCTCTGCTTCAGGTACGTCGACAGATTCAACAGTGCCCACTGCTGCTTCGGCAGCAACCAACTCCACTTCGATTGGAGATGACGTCGAGGCGGTCGGATCAACAGGCGGTTCAGTGTGGTTGGGCGGGGTTATCTCGACCTACGGGATCATGATCCTGTTTGGGGCGGTTGCCGTTATTGCCTTTGGGTGGCCTGAGGGGCCCCTGTACGAGATCACTCAGCGCTTCACATTCAAGGTGTGGATGATCGCTGCGGGAGGCACGTACTTGCACACGGCTGCGCTGACATCGTCGCTCACCGGAAAGTCGTTCACCGGTTCGCTCAACCCGTTTAGCTTCGCTCAAACATTCACCGAGGGTTGGAACGGTGCGGCTGCCATTGTTCGGTTGATCGCAGTCATTGCATCGGTTTGGGTCGCCTACCGTCCAGAAACGGTGCTCGATGATGTCTCGAGGCCTCTTGCGATCGCCGCTCCGACCGTTTCTGTGATCACACTCGCGTTCAGTCGAGTGGGTGGCAGCCTTGCCCTCATCGGGCTGATCGTCATGATGTTGCACGTCGTTGCCGTTGCGGTTTGGCTGGGAGGGGTCGTCGTTGTTGGCCGGGCTGTTCTTGCGGGGCCTGGTGACCAGGACCTTGTTCATGCTGTCCGTGCGTACTCACGGGTGTCTGGTCCTGCAATTCTTGTCGTCGTCATCACCGGGGTCGCCGAGACGATGAGGCTTGATGGCGATGCTCTATTTACGAGTTCACACGGCCGAGTACTCATCCTGAAGCTGATAGCGGTTGGCGTGATGTTGTTCGTTGCGGCCAAGGCGAGGGGCATGGTTCGTCACCGACTGAGTCGTGTTGATCATCTCACTCGCCGAAGCGCAATGCGCCTCAGGCGGGTATTCGCCACGGAAGCGACTGTTGGGGTCGTCGTCCTCATGTTTAGTGGCTGGTTGCTTGCGATTAACCCACCAAAAATTTCGCTCATTCCTGACCGCGAATACGCATTAGTGATGCCCCTTGCTGATGAGGGTGCAGGGTTCGCTGCCGAGGTATCACTTGACCCGGGAGCCCTTGGCTTGAATGCCCTAGAAGTGGAAGTGCTGTCGACCCCGGCAACGATTGTCAGCCTGCGATTGGAGTTTGACCCTGAGGTCGGAAGTTACGGACGAGGGACAATCCAAGACATCCCATTGAACGGCGTTGGAGTCGCCCGTCTCGGTGCTGCAGACGGCCTTCCGTTCGACGTCACTGGGAATTGGACGGTGACTCTGTCTGCAGTGTTCGAGTCAGGTCTCTCGAGCGTTGTGACGAGCCCATTAGCCATCGTTGGTGAGGATGGAACAGTGCCAACAACGTCAACAACCCTCGCGTTGACAACAACAATTGTTCCTTCAGAAACAACTGTCGCCGGGGTAGCAACGACAGATGTCACGCAGGCGACCACAGCATCTGTGGTCACTGTCGATTAGCGTCTTCGCTGTGTCAACAATGAAAGAACGTCTCGACGACCTCCTTAACCGCAAGGAGGCCGCCCGCCATGCCGGATCTGAGCGATCGGTAGAGCGGCAGCACGCAAAAGGCAAGATGCTTGCCCGTGAGCGAATCGACTATCTGCTCGACCCGGGCAGCTTCCATGAACTCGACATGCTCGCACGTCATCGTGCCCATGAGTCAGGTCTTGAGGAGCAGCCCTACACCGACGGCGTGATTACTGGTTGGGGAACTGTTGATGGCCGAAAGGTGTTCATCTTCAGTCAGGACTTCACCGTGTTCGGCGGTGCGCTAGGTGAAGTTTTTGCGGAGAAGATTCACAAGGTGATGGATCTTGCCCTGTCGACGGGTGCACCGATGATTGGACTTAACGATGGCGCTGGCGCTCGAATTCAAGAAGGTGTTGTCAGCCTTGCGTCATACGGTGGAATTTTCCGCCGCAATGTCATGTCGTCTGGTGTTGTTCCGCAGATTTCGGTCATTCTCGGGCCATGCGCCGGTGGAGCGGTGTATTCACCAGCCATGACCGACTTCATTTTCATGGTTCGTGAGTCGTCCCACATGTTCATCACAGGTCCTGATGTTGTGAAGACGGTGACAGGCGAAGACGTCACCCTCGAGGCGCTCGGTGGAGCGATGGCGCATGCATCGAAATCTGGTGTTGCCACCTTTGTGACCGATGACGAGAAATCATGTCTTGATGAGGTGCGATACTTGCTGTCGCTTCTTCCGCAGAACAACCTTGAGAACCCGCCAGCGATCGAAGCAACAGACGATCCAAATCGACTCTGTCCGGAACTCGACTCCATCCTGCCTGATAGTCCGAGCATGCCCTATGACATGGCGCAGGTCATTGCCTCGGTCGTCGACGACGGTGAATTCATGGAGTACTTCCCTCATTGGGCGAAATCAATGATCTGTGGTTTCGCACGAGTCGATGGTAAAACGGTTGGCATTGTTGGTAACCAGCCAATGGTGTTCGCAGGTGTCCTCGACATTGAGTCTTCAGAAAAAGCCGCCCGTTTTGTTCGGACCTGCGATGCGTTCAACATTCCGTTGCTCGTCTTTGTTGATGTTCCAGGATTCCTTCCTGGTGTAGATCAAGAACATGAGGGCATTATTCGTCATGGTGCCAAATTGCTCTACGCCTTTTGTGAAGCAACCGTGCCGCGAATTCAAATCATTACCCGTAAGGCCTACGGCGGTGCGTATGTCGTGATGAATTCAAAGTCGGTCGGAGCCGACCTCGCGTTTGCGTGGCCCTCTGCTGAACTCGCTGTGATGGGTCCCCAAGGTGCTGTTGAAATTATTTACCGTCGCGAACTCCAGCAGGCCCAAGATCCAGTTGCCCGTCGAGCAGAACTGATCGAGCAGTACACAGAGCGTTACGCGAATCCATACGCCGCAGCTGAACGAGGTTTTATTGACGACGTCATCGCACCTTCAGAAACACGCCAGAAGGTGGTGGCGGCTCTACGGGTACTCGAGTCCAAACGCGAAGAGCTTCCGCAACGCAAGCATGGAAATGTGCCGCTATGAGTGATCCGAAGTTGTATTCGGTGAGCCCAACGCCAACCGATGAAGAGGCAGCCGCACTTGTTGCGGCAATCGAAGCACTATGGCCTCGGCCCGTTGCTCCAATCCAGACCCCTGACCAGGTGACGGCGTGGAGGTTTGGCAGTCGGCCGTGGCTGCGAAGCCCGCTGACCGCCCGTCAGCACATCAGCCGTCCCTGGTACTGATGCCCGACGCTGATCTCAGCCCCACGTTTACCGTTGGTGAACTCACCGACGCGATCAACACTCAACTGAAGAGTGGTTTCGGTGCTGGAGTGTGGGTGACTGGAGAAATCAGCGGCTACCGAGATCAAGGGCAGCACACCTACTTCTCGCTCGTTGAAGACATAGATGGCAAGAAAGCAACTGTCAACGTTGCGCTCTTTGCGAATGTGAAGCGCAATCTTCGACCGATGCTGGCATCGAATCGACTCGAATTGCGCGACGGTACCAAAGTGAGGGTGTTTGGCACCCTGGATGTGTATGCACCAACCGGGCGGCTCAGCCTGAAGATCTCCAACCTTGATCCTCGATTCACGTTGGGAGACATCACGGCGAGCCGAGATCGCGTCCTTGCGGCACTCACAGTGGAGGGTTTGCTTCGTAAAAATGCGGAGCACAGCGTGTCGATCGTGCCGTTACGGGTCGCTGTTGTGACAAGTGTGGGTTCTGCTGCTTGGCATGACTTCACCGACGAGCTTGAATCGAGTGGGTTTAGTTTCCATGTGCTTGCATTCGATGCTCGAGTGCAGGGCGATCAGGCAGAAGCCATGGTGATTGCGGGAATTTCGGCAGCGGTAGAGCAGGGTGCTGATGTTGTTGCGGTGATTCGAGGTGGAGGTGCTCGCAATGACCTTGCTGCGTTCGATACCGAAGGTGTCGCCAGAGCGATTGCAACCTGTCCGCTGCCGGTTATTACAGGGCTTGGTCACGAAATTGATACGACCGTCGCAGATGAGGTTGCCAACACTGCACTGAAGACGCCCACGGCGTGTGCTGGCTGGTTAATCGACCGAGTACAGCGATTTGTCGACGAAATCGAAACAAGGTGGGGTGCGGTTGTTGAACGTGCTTCGTTCGAACTCGCCACCCAGACTGATCGTCTTGAGTCTCGTGCCAGCCGAGTAGTCACCCGAACAAACTCTGCAATCGAACGAAGTGCTGAGCGTTTGAGGTCTCGTCAAGATCGGCTGTTGCGAACATCGTTGACGATCGAACGAATTGACACGTCGATCACCGAGAGGGAGCGACGGCTTGCTCTGCTTGACCCGGCACGACTCCTTGAGCGTGGTTGGACAATGACGACAACCGCAGATGGACGGCTTGTGACATCGGCGAGAGTGCTTTCACCGGGCGACGAATTGATTACTCGATTGGTGGACGGTGCCGTGCGAAGTACTGTGGACGAGACAACTCCGGAGGAGGAGTGAGATGGCAAAAGAAGTGAGTTATGCCGATGCGCTGACCGAGCTCGACGAGATATTGAACGAGTTAGAAGCAGTTGATGTTGATGTCGATCGTCTCGCTGATCGAGTGAGTAGGGCAGCTGAGCTGATAGCGGTTTGTCGGGAGCGAATTGGTGCTGCCCGAATTCGAGTTGATGAAATCGTTTCCGGTTTGCCTGCGGTCGACAACGACTGATGACAACGGTTCCGAACCACCTCATCTCGATTGCATCTCGTGTTGATGAGCGTTTGCAGCGTGAGATTGTCGCCGAGATTCAGCGATGGGCAGATCTTGATGACCTTCTAGTAGATCCGATCTCTGAGATTCAGCGCCTTGTGGCCTCTGGAGGCAAGCGACTTAGACCAGCATTTTGTTACTGGGGATTTATCGCCGCAGGCGGAGACGCTTCCGCTGCAAATGCCATTGATGGGTTGGTCACTGGTGCTGGAGCCGCAATCGAACTCACCCATGCATCTGCGCTCTTTCATGACGACGTACTTGATGACGCAGATGCCCGTCGGGGAGCCAAAACAACTCACCGTCGGTTTGAACATCTTCACGCGGAGAAGGGCTGGGATGGAGAGTCACGTCGCTACGGAGAAGGCATTGCGATCCTCGTTGGTGATGTCGCTGCGGTGCTTGCAGATCGGTTTCTTGTCGGAGCTCCACGAGCAGCCGTCGAACTCTGGAATGAGCTTCGTATTGAGCTCAACATCGGCCAGTTGCTCGATATCACTGGGTCTGTGAGAAGCGACAGACGCATAGAGCTGGCTGATCGCATTTGTCGATACAAGAGCGGGAAGTACACGGTTGAACGACCTCTGCATCTCGGTGCGGCGCTGGTTGATGGACGAGACACAACTGATGTCATCGAGGCACTTAGCGCCTATGGCTTGCCTCTCGGTGATGCGTTTCAGATGAGAGATGACGTAATGGGAGCGTTTGGCGACACCGAGATAACTGGAAAACCAGTTGGTGGCGATCTACGGGAAGGCAAACCCACTCCACTTCTTGCTCGTGCAGTGGCACTTGCAAAGTCGAGCCAGCGCGAGATTCTGGACAGGGTGGGGTCACCTGACTTATCTGATGAACAGGTCGCTCAAATTCAACAAACGATCATTGATGTTGGTGCCCTAAATGAGCTCGAGCGGCTTATTGCAACCAACGTCTCGTTGGCAATTCAGGCTCTTGACTCTCCAGTGATTGCCTCAGAATCGATCGAACCGCTCGTTGAGTTGGCTGAGTTCATCACTGACCGATCGTCGTGAACTAGGCCCGGTACAGATCGAGGGCTTCCGGTAGTGGAAGCGATGCAACCCCGGGTGCTGCGGCAACCGCTTTGAGCCATGCGGGATGATATCTAGCGGACACATTGATTGGCTCTGCCAAATCTGAACGATCGGTACTGAACTTCACGAAATCAAGTGCGTACTCGGGCGCGCGCACATCACGACTCAGTTCGTGTAGGGCGTATGGATCAGGGGACTGTCCGAGGTTCACGAGTCGGGCCACTTGGGGTACCGATGACTCATAGGTGCCGCCGGTGAGTCCTGGACCGTCGGTGATGATTGCTCCATGAACTGCATCGGCTCGTGCTCCTGCAGCCAATAGAGCGATGTAGCCACCAAGACCACGGCCAATCAGTGTGACTGTTCCAAGGTGATTGATTGCGGCGTCGACATCGCCGAGAAGTACTTCGGCGGAATAGCCGCCTCCGACGGGGATGGTTGATTCACCGTGGCCGGTGAAGTCAAGTCCCCAAATGCTTCCGGACCAACTATCAACATCAATTGGGACTGCTGATGGTGTCCGTTCGCCGAGACCATGAAGAAGGAGCAGTGGCTGGTCGACGCCCTTAGCCGGTCGTAGTTGGTGAAGGGCAAGATCAATTCGATTGTGGCGAAGTGTGGTGGTGCTCACGATGGACTCCCCAGAAAGTCAAGCGTCATCTCGGCAACCATTTGTGGTTGTTCGATGTGAATGAAATGCCCGAGGTCCTCGAAGTATTCGAGGCGCCCGTGGCGAGGCATCCATTGCTCAACCTGATGCGGCTTGGTTCCCCATCCCATTGGCTCATCGGCGCCGACGAGTACACCAAGAAATGGCACGCCGAGACCGGCAAGCCTGAATAAACCAAATTCTGGCCGCCAAGGCCCGAAGCCGCCCATCCTCATCGATGGGTCTAGTTTCCACCGCCAACCATCTTCGTCTTCTTTGGCTCCGACAGTGACGAGATATTGAAGCCATTCGGTTGAGAGGCGAGGATTCATCTGGGCCCGCCGGCGAGCAAGTTCTTCGATACTGCCGGGTTTACGCGACCCGGCTGCCGAGCGGCGACGATGTTCGAGCCACGCGGTGATTTCGGTATTGAGAGCGTCAGCCCGCTGAAATTCAGGGAGGTCTGGCCCGGGTCGCCGGTACGGAATCCCATCAAGATTCACAAAGGAGCGGAATCGAAAGGCTTGGGCCTCAGCAAGTGATGTCATGATCGCACCACCTTTTGAGTGTCCGACAACGGCCACTGCCTGTTGAGGAGCGACTGTGTCAAGAACTCGGACGGCGTCGCGTAGGTCAGCTTCGAACGAGTACAGATGGGTGTGATCGCTATCACCGTGGCCGCGGTGGTCCCATGCGACGACTCGCCATCCAGCAGCCGCGAGCAACGGAGCAAACACATCAAATGTTCGAGAAAAATCTGCGCCGCCGTGAACCAGTACGAGAACGGGGTCCTTTTCGTCACCCCATTCGTTCACCGCAATCCCGACTCCATCGGCATCGACCCGATACTGGCGGTGAGGGACAACTGCGCCTGGAAAAGTTCTGGGGGATTCCACCTGCGTGAGGCTAGGGCGCATTCGCCGTAGAGTTCTTAGCGGAGGACATCTGCCACACATGCTGAAACCATCATCACTACTCCCGGTCAGAGAGTTCGTTCTGGGGACCGCCATGGTTGTTCTCGCGCTCGCATCGGGATGTAGCAATGACTTCTCGCTTGATCCTTTGCCGCCTATTCAGACAACAACGACAACCTCAACGACAACAACGCTGCCCGATACCAATCGATATTTCTATGAGGTTCGATCAGGGGACACATTGTCGGCGATTGCTGCTGGCTTTGGTGTTCCAATGAAACAGATCGTTGAACTGAATGGACTTGAGAATGCAAGTGATATCCAAGTTGGTGAGATCATCGAGATCCCGAAGGGTTTTGTCATCGTGACGCTTCCACCAGACTCAACGATCGCTGGTGCGGGCTAACTGTTAGATCCGTTGGGGTGCACCATGGCACTTCTTCTAACTCTTTACACTTATGGTTATGAGCTTCTGGCCCAACAGTGAACATTGGAGTGTAAAGATCCCGCTTCATACAGATCACTACCGCATGCGCTCCCTTGATAGTGACGGAGTTGTTGAACTTTCGCCGATGCCTGTGGCTATCCCAACCGAAGAGTGGGAGCGTCTGGAGTACATGGATTGGAAGAGTGGTGGCGATACCAATTTCGCTCCTCTCGCATCCGCAGATGGCGAACTTGATTGTCGAGGGTTCTGGGATAAGGGGAAAACAGATAAGGACGCCCTCTGGACATCAAACGCTGAGATTGCGCCAACACTACGAAGCTATGTCGACGGCGTTGGAGCGAATTTCGGGCGCGTTCGAGTCATCAAACTCGAACCACAAGATCGCGAAACTGCAATCAGATCGCTTCACCGCGACGACAACAACCGCTTCAACCCCGACGGCGAGGGCTGGGTTGTTCGCACGTGGGTTGAACTGACGGATTGCCCCGACAGTTACATGCTGTTGATGGACAACGATGCAGACGGACTACCTGACGCGGCAACAGAGCGACGAGTTCCGTTGCACCAAGGCTCTCGGTACATCGTTGACACACAGCGGCTATGGCATGTCGTGGTGCACCCAGGCAATGCCCCTCGATACGCGCTCATCACCAGCTTCGAGTCATCTCCGCTGCTAGAGAACTGGATTGAACGCGAACGTCTTGTTAGTTCTGTTTGATCCGATGTTGCGAAGCAAGTTCGCAGATATCGGTCATAATTCCTGAGAGTTCGTAATCCTTCGGGGTGTAGACCGCCGCAACGCCGCTGTTGAGTAGGTGAGGCTGATCCTCGTCAGGGATGATGCCACCGACCACGATTGGAGCGTCTACGCCTAGCGCTCGAACCCGCTGAACCACCTGGGGGACAAGTTCAAGGTGTGACCCGGACAGGATTGATAGTCCAATGACGTCGGGATCTTCATCGCGAGCGGTTGAAGCAATTTGGTCAATAGTGGAACGAATTCCGGCATAGACCACTTCCATCCCGGAATCACGAGCAGCAACAGCAATTTGCTCTGCTCCATTTGAGTGGCCGTCAAGACCTGGTTTCGCGACGAGCAACCGAGGGGGACCACCGGGCATTTCACGCACTATTGCTGCGACTGCGGCGAGTGACTTGTCAGACCGGGTAGTTGCGCCGATTCCGGTTGGAGCACGGTATTCACCGAAAACCTCGCGAAGGGTGGCACCCCACTCACCAGTGGTACCACCCGCAACTGCAAGCGCAATTGATGCATCCATGATGTTGGTGTTGTTCACCGCTGCTGTTCTGAGATCAGCCAGCGCTTGGTCAACCGCGTTCTGGTCACGCTCATTGCGCCAGGCTGTGAGATCGGCAATCGTTTCGGCTTCGACTGCAGGGTCAACACGGAGAATTGCTTCTGAGCCACCGAGTGGTGATGGTTCAGATTCGGTAAATGAGTTGACTCCGACAACGGTTTGCTCACCCGATGAGATGCGACGAGTACGTTCGGCCATCGAACCAACCAAACGGGATTTCAGAGTGTCGATCGCTGCGAATGCTCCTCCGAGTTCAAGAACATCGTTGAGTTCCGCTGTGGCTTCTTCCTGTAATTCGGTTGTGCGTCGTTCGACGACATGTGATCCGTCGAAAATGTCGTCGTAGTTCAGCAGATCGGTTTCGAAGGCGAGGACCTGCTGCATTCGCAACGACCATTGTTGGTCCCACGGAGTTGGAAGGCCGAGAGCCTCATTCCAGGCGGGCAGCTGCACCGACCTTGCCCGTGCATGCTTTGACAGGGTGACCGCCAACATCTCAAGAACAATTCGCTGAACATTATTCTCGGGCTGCGATTCGGTGAGTCCGAGTGAGTTGACCTGCACCCCGTAACGGAACCGGAGAGCCTTTTCGTCGGTTACCCCGTACCGGGTTCGACCGATATCAGCCCACATATCTGTCATTGCGCGAAGCTTGCAGATCTCTTCGATGAACTTGATTCCTGCGTTGACAAAGAACGAGATCGAGCCAAATACCCCGGTGAATTCATCATCAGTGATCTGGCCTGATGCCTTGACGGCATCAAGTACGTCGATCGCCGTTGCCATGGCGTAGGCGATTTCTTGAACTGGTGTCGCTCCTGCCTCTTGAAGGTGATACGAGCACACATTCATTGGGTTCCAGGCGGGGGCATGCCTGCGACACCAGACGATCATGTCGACGATGAGCCGGCGAGATGCCTCAGGCGGAAAGATATATGTACCGCGTGACAGGTATTCCTTGACGATGTCGTTTTGGGTTGTACCCCGAAGATCAACCGATGGAGTTCCTTGCTCGGCAGCGTTGGCAACGTACAGAGAGAGCAGCCAGGCAGCAGATGCGTTGATCGTCATGGAGGTGTTCATTTGCCCAGGCGGGATGCTTTCGAGCAACGTTCTCATATGACCGAGATGGGCAACTGGCACGCCCACTTTGCCGACTTCACCGCGAGCTTGTTCGGCATCAGGGTCGAATCCGGTTTGGGTTGGAAGGTCGAATGCAATTGAGAGACCGGTTTGGCCTTTCGCAAGGTTGGTTCGGTATAGCTCGTTAGACGCGCGGGCAGTTGAGTGACCTGAGTAGGTGCGCATCATCCACGGCTTGTCTGGCATGTTCGAACTCCTTATTGCGACTCGGCAGGATCATTCTTGCGGCTAAACGGCAGAACCGCATCTTTCAGCAACTGCAGATAATCGTGACGTGCAATGTCTACGGCACCGAGTCTGATGAGATGGTCTGTTGTCCATTGCACATCCAACAATTTGCCGTGTGAATTGTGAAACCAATCAACAAGATGCACCAGCGCAACTTTCGAGGCGTCCGTTGCGTGATGAAACATTGACTCTCCGGCAAAAAAGCCGTGTATTCGGACGCCGTAGAGCCCTCCGACTAGCCGGTCGTCGTCCCACACCTCAATCGAATGAGCCCAACCCAACTGGTGAAGTGTGGTGTACGCGTCGATGATCGAACGGTCGATCCAACCGCTCGGCCGACGGGGATCTGCGCAATTGGTGACTACCTCGGTGAATGCTTCGTTGCGCGAGACCGTATACCGCTTGAGACTTCTGCGAAGCGATCGTGAAATCACAAGTTGATCGAGTGGGAGAATGCCGCGCGGGTCAGGAGAAAACCACCCGATTCGTCGACGCGGCACCGGCATTGGGAACAGTCCCATCCGGTACGCCGCGAGCAGTGTGCCAGGTTCGAGATCGCCACCGATTGCTACCAGTGCCGAATCATCGGTTGGACCCTCACTTGGCAGCACCCACCTTGACGGCTCTGGCTCAACCGGGGCTAGGTCTTCTGCCCCTCTGCGCGACATGCCTTCGTCCATCATTCAGGAATATTCCTTGAGTCTTCCTGGGGTCATCACTCCAGTTCCCTCAACGTCGACAGGTCTGATCGATTGAGGCGACATTTGGACACGATAGGGAAAACGATGAGTTGAACCAATGTGTGATGTTGGGAAGTCAAGGTTGTGCTCTGAACAGCCGCCTACGATGATCCGATGGCCGGTGAAAACCTTGGGACGTTGGCTCTGTTCGGTGGAAGTCCTTTTATCGGTAACGACGTTGTCGATGCGTCGCTCCTTCAAGGGCGATCTGGGCCTGTAGCGGTACTTCCAACCGCAGACGCATTTGAACAACCCCAGTTGCTTGTTGAGTCCGCGCAGCAATGGGGGCAACGACTTGGGGTTGAGATCGTCCCCGTCATGGCGTTGACACGTGCGCAGTCAAGTGACCCAAACTTTGTATCGATGGTTGACGACGTTGGCCTAGTTTGGCTAGTGGGCGACTCACCGATACACCTGCGAACAGCATTGAAGGACACCCCGCTATGGGAGTCGATTCAAGGTGTGCTGAGTCGAGATGGTGTGGTGGCCGCAGTCGGGGCGAGCGCTTCAGCGATGTGTGACCCGATGACAGACCCACGAGGTGGCGCGTTCACTTTCGGCCTTGGGCTCATCAAAGGGATGGCGGTGCTTACCGAGTCTGAGACCTGGGCAGCAGAACAGTTGCAGCGAGCTCAGCACCTCTCATCAGATGTCCCACTCATTGAGCTGCCAACGGGTTCAGCCATTGTCTGTCACCGAGCACGAAACACTTGGGAGCGCTTTGGTGACATCACCGTCCATGGCGAGTGGTAGCGGCCTATTTCCACGCAAATACGGGCTGTTCCATGTGGTCGACCCTCGCCTCATCTGAGGCCCTGCCTTCAATTCCAACCCACCGGAATTGAACGAGAACAGCTCCGGTCGGAGCGTGAATCAGATCTCCACCGAGAGGAACTTGAACAACAGGTCGGTCACTCTCAGGAATATCGACGTATCGCGGCGAATCTTCACGGCAGAGCGTGTGCACACCGATGCGGTACACAGCACGAACTTCATCCGGCGATGGGATGAGTTCAGGATCTGCCCCACCCCACAGAACTACTGGGGTGATGACGTAACCCGAGCGGGTTGGGTAGTCATCAAGGAGACCGAGAACGCTGTCCTCACCGAGTTCTAATCCAAGCTCTTCATGAAGTTCACGCAGGGCTGCCTGCTCGACGGTTTCACCATCGTCGATACGTCCGCCAGGAAGTGCCCATTGAGCAGAGTGGCTGTTGAGTCGTGAAGCCCGTCGGCAGAGAAGGAATGCGGCTCCTCCTGCGACGCCGACCATTCTGCCGTCAAGCCCTTCGACATCGCCTGGAACCATGGACATGTCGCTGAACTCCGGTTCAAGTGGATGCTCTCCGTCGTGCAGGACCGGGTCAGAGTCAACGATGGTGATCGCAACCGCCGCATGTCGTCTTCCTTCAAGCGGGTAAGTTCGGCGGTCGTGGTTGGCAAGGTGGCCAACGATTTGTTCACGTAACGAATTATTGAAGGTGATCATCACCCTCCATGGTGTCATTTCGGGTACCTATTTCCCATAGGCGCGCAACTTTCCTCTGATTTCGATCAATGAACGTCCGATCGGCTGTTGCTCGCGCTCCTCCTTTTGGTCTTCGGTGACGACGAACCTCGACTGCATTTTGTTGAGGTTTTGCCTCGGAAAGTTGTGCGTAATGACCGCGAGGTGGCAACAGTGAGGGTGTGGAAGTTCCAAAAGTTGAGTTCTTCGTCGATGAGTACATCGAGATGGTGTTGAAATCCACCAATACGTCCGACCCGCAGCCGTTGTTCAATGCGATTAACAAAGCGTCGTCAGTCGTGATGCCACTGATTGGCGACGACCAGCGCATCGTACGTCCACTTGAGCGTCTACAGAGTGTTGTTCACAACGACTCCGACGCCAGCTCTGGCATCTCCGAGGCTGTCGACGTTCTCCAAGGAATGTTGGATTGCATTCGCGACAAGATGTGGGTCAAGCCAGTCGAGCATCGAATGGCTCGTGTGCTTGACGAGCGAGCCCGAGATGGAGAGTTAGACCGATGGCATTGGAGAATTTGGAACAACATCTTGTTGGAGATCGTCGAGAACCAAAAGATGCACGCATCGGGTGGGACGACGTTTGAGATCGATGTGGAGGGCATCGCTCGGTTGGGTGGCGGTAAGAAGTGGTGGATTCCGCTGAAAGAACTTGCTGTGCAGGAAGCCATCGATGACTTCGTGCGATGGGGGCTCATTGCCCCGATGCCCCGAATCGACGAAAATGACGCTTCTCCAGCGATGTATGTAATTCACCCGCAATGGGTCTGAGGGCTGGGCCCTTGAGCCCCTCCTAGGTCGAGAGAATTCCCTCGATGACGCGCTGGACACCCAAGGCCTCGGCAAATGTCGGCAGATGATGTTCCTCTCCGTCGAGCATTGCTGCAAGGCCATCGAGTTGTGCCCGGTATGCAGCCCACGGTGCAGAGGGAGTTGCTGCAATCTCGACCGTTGCCCAGTTGCCGTCAGCGTCGGTTGCTTCGACGTTGTACCAGTCGACAATTCGCATCGACTGTCGAGAACCTCGGACGGTAAACATCAACGAGTCGATTCCGGCCGAGCCGCTCTCGCAGTGCATGGTGAACGGTGTTGGAGATGTCGTCAGCCGAGCGGTGACAAGATTCTCGGCAAGGTGTGGAGCAGGGCGGCGTACCAGGCACTGTTCAAGTGAGACTTCGCCAAAAAGTCGTTGAGCAAGAAAGACATAGTGCGAGCCGACTTCACGAATCCAGCCGCCCTCTTCGGCCTCTGCAAGCCAGGTTGCCGCCGCTTGCCACGCTCGAGGCCATTCGGTGAGGTGCATCATGAATTCTGCAGAACTGATGTCGCCGAGTTCACCGTTCGAAACTCTTCGCGCCAACTCGACGGCGGAGGGCGCCGAACCAAACACGTAGTTGATTGCGCTCGGCAGTCCTGATGACTCAACGAGTTGAAGAATATGTTCGCTTTCTGGAATGTCGACGCCCAGCGGTTTCTCACAGAAAATCGCGCAGCCGGCTGCAACGGCTTGTTCGACATACGTTGCATGAGCGGCTGGCGGGACTGCAATGTACACGACGTCGCAGTTTGCAATTACAGCCTGTGCCGTGTCGACAACATTCTCTGTCTCGGCGAACCTGGCTCGGGCATCAGCTGATGCGTCCCAGCAGGCGGAGAGCTCAAACCGTTCGTGAAGATTGAACTGCTCCACGAATCTGGCACCCACTGTTCCGAGACCGATAATGCCGACCTGATGTGTCTTCATGCCTCCAGTGTTGCTGACATACTGTCGTTTATGCGTATTCAGTTGGCGATGAATGTTCGAGATCTCACGGAATCGATCTCGTTTTACAGCAAGTTATTCGGTGAAGAGCCAACAAAGGTGAAGGACGGTTACGCCAACTGGGCGCTCGAGAACCCTCCGATGAAGTTCGTAATTTTTGAAAATTCTGATGCTCCGGCTGGAACAATCAATCACCTCGGTGTCGAGGTCGAAACAGCAGATCAGGTGGTCGCAGAAGAGCAACGATTGTCAAGTGCCGGTCTTCAGACGACAGGTGTTGATGACACCATCTGCTGCTTCGCAGAAAAGGTTGAGACCTGGGTGGATGACCCGAATGGGCACCGTTGGGAGTACTACGTGAAGCAAGCAGACCATGACACCCAATTTGCCAACGTCGTTCTTGGTGCGCGATCGGTGGTGGATGTCGGTGGGCAGTCTGGCCAGAACTGCTGTGGCTGATGATCGATCGGTGATTTCTGACCGCGATGAAATGATTCGCGAAATGAATCCGGTGGTGGTTCCCGGGACGTTCGTATACGCCACAGTCCCAGGGGTTGAGTCAGTCCCAGATGGAGTGGTGATCTATTCAACAGTCGTTGAGCCTGAGGGGGTCTCGATCGTGGTCTCGAGTGACGATGCCCGACAGATTGGGATCATCGATCCTGTTGAACTTGGTTGGATCACGCTGTCGGTGATTTCCTCGCTGGAAGGAGTCGGCCTCACCGCTGCGGTGAGTGGGGCCTTGGCCAATGGCGGTATCGCCTGCAACGTTGTCGCTGGCCATCACCATGATCATCTGCTGGTCCCGATCGATCAGCTTGATCGCTCAGTCGAACTTCTCAGCGAGCTTGCTGCTCAGCGGTAACCGTTGGTGATCGGCACTCGCCGGTCTTTACCAAAGGCCTTACGGGTAACGCGTACACCGGGAGGTGACTGCCGTCGTTTGTACTCGGCGATATCCACTAGTCGGGTAATGCGAGAGACCATGTCGGGGTCATGGCCTTCGTCAATGATGTCTGTCGTCGTTCGATCCTGTTCGACATACAGCGAAAGAATTGGGTCGAGTACCTCATAAGGCGGGAGACTCTGGTCATCTCGCTGATCTGGGCGGAGCTCTGCCGAAGGAGGTTTGGTGATGACGTTGTCGGGGATCACTTCTTTCCCGGATCGTTGATTGACCAGGCGGCACAGGTCGTAGACCTTCAACTTGAGTAGGTCTTTGATGACTGCATATCCACCGACTGAGTCACCGTAAATCGTGAAATAGCCGACCGCTGCCTCGCTCTTATTTCCGGTGGTAAGGACCATCCAGCCAAATTCATTTGATAGGGCCATGAGGATTTGACCGCGGCAGCGTGACTGTACGTTCTCCCATGTCAATCCCGGTTGCCGTCCTTCAAACGATGGATCAAGCATGTCCATATACGCTGCGAATGCCGGCTCGATCGAGATCGTTCGCATATCGATACCGAGGTTGTGAGCGAGCGCCTCAGCATCGGTCAAAGAGTGATCTGAGGAGTAGCGCGAAGGCATTGCAACACCGTGAACGTGATCTGGCCCGAGGGCATCGACCGCCACGCAGGCAACGAGTGTTGAGTCGATACCCCCCGATAACCCAATCACCACGTCGCTAAACCCGTTTTTGTGGCAGTAATCGCGTGTCCCCAAGACAAGTGCTTCGTAGAGCTCGCCATCTCCTGACATCGATTCGGCGATCGGCGCTAGTGATGGGTGAGGGGCCGCGGCGTCTGATTCATTACCAAGGTCAATCGCCGGCTGAGCCCGCCCGTCGCGAGGTTCAATGCTGACATCGGTGATGAGCAACGATTCTTTAAACAGTGGTGCCCGAGCAACTAACTCACCATCGTGATCGACAACAAATGATCCGCCATCGAAGACGAGTTCATCTTGTCCACCAACTTGGTTGACGTAGCAGATTGGAACCTGCAGATCAGAAGCTCGATTTGCAATGAGGTGCTCACGTTCTGCGTCTTTATCGAGGTGGTATGGGGAGCCGTTGATGCTGACAATGAGTTCTGCCCCTGCTGCAACGAGTTCGACATGTGGGCCGTCGTCAACCCAAATGTCTTCGCAGATAGAGATGCCGACCGCAACACCGTTGACACCGATGAGCTGCAGCGGTTCGGATCCTGGCGAGAAGTATCTCTTCTCATCGAACACGCTGTAATTCGGGAGATTTCTCTTTCGGTAGATGTGCTGGACTTTTCCGTCCGAGCACACAGCAGCCGCATTGAACAGTTGCTGACCGTCAGAGTCGACGACACCGACGACAGCCACGCATGACAATGTCGAGGCAGCGAAATCATGCAGCGCTGTGAGTTGATCTTTAATGAACCGGGGTTTGAGCAGAAGGTCTTCCGGTGGGTAGCCGGTGACACTGAGCTCGCCGAAAGCAATGAGTGAGCAGTTCTGCTGAACAGCGTCGGTATAGGCATCTTTGAGCTGTTGGAGATTCGCGTTAATTGCACCGACAGTCGGATTGAGTTGCGCGAGTGCGAGCCGAAGGTTCACGCTTCCAAGGCTAACGATCGACCCGAAGAAGTGGCGTAAACGAGGGCAACGAATGCCATTATCGCAATGGGGTTATCAGGTGAGACCTGCTGCCCGCAGCGCCTCGCCGACATCTCCGACGCGAATGAGTTCGATGGCGTCGACTGGGTCAGGTGAACGCAGCGGAGCAATGACCCGTTTGAATCCGAGTCGATAGGCCTCTGCAAACCTTCGATCAGGCTGGGCAACCTGCCGGACTTCGCTGCCAAGCCCAACTTCACCGAAGACGGCAAGATCTGGCGGTAGTGGACGGTCGATAATCGATGATGCGATGGCCAAGATCAATGCGAGGTCGATGCCTGGTTCGGCAGTTCGAACACCGCCAACTGCCGACGCGTAGACATCTGTCGCGGCAGTCGGAACTCCACAGTGGCGCGCAAGCACGGCGAGCAGCATGGCGAGTCGTGATTGATCAATTCCTTGAGCAGTTCTTCGGGCGGGAACTCCGGGAGGTGCGACAGATGTCAGTGCTTGCAACTCAACGATGAGTGGGCGACGGCCTTCAAGGGTCGGTACCACCGCTGACCCCGGAATCTGTTCTTTGCGGTCGGCAAGCAGCAGTTGGCTTGGGTCGGCAACTCCGGTAAGTCCATCTCCTGTCATTTCGAAGACGCTGAGTTCATTGGTTGAACCAAAGCGATGTTTGACCGCTCGAACCAGGCGAAGTGAGTGATGGCGGTCGCCTTCGAAACTTAAGACGGTGTCGACCAGATGCTCGAGCACCCTGGGCCCAGCAAGATCACCTTCTTTAGTGACGTGTCCAACAAGAACGAGCGGAATCGACTGCCGTTTCGCGAGATTGACAAGAAATTGTGCGGTAGCTCTGACTTGAGCAACAGAGCCCGGAGCTGAGGTGACAACTGGGTCGGAGATCATCTGGATGCTGTCAACAATGATCAGCGAAGGCTTCGTGCTGTCAATAGCATCTGCGATCTCTCCGAGACCATGTTCGGCGAGTAGCCAGATGTTGGGCCGTATTGCGCCGAGTCGTTCGGCCCGCTGGCGCACCTGTTGGGCACTTTCTTCGGCGCAGACATAGAGAACTGGCCCATCCCACTGATGCGCGACCTGCAGAAGCAGCGTGCTCTTGCCGATACCCGGTTCGCCACCGAGCAAGGTGACCGAACCATCGACGAGCCCACCACTCAGTACGTGATCGAGCTCGGCAATTCCGGTAGGGCGGGCCGAGCCGGTATCAGTCGTGGCGTCATCGAGGGCGACAGGAGGTCGAGCATCAACCGATCGTGTTCGGGGTGCGCTCACCGATGAGGCGTCAACGGAAAGTCCGGTGGAAATGACCTCTTCAGTCAGCGTGTTCCACCCTCCGCACCCGGTGCATTGTCCAGTCCACTTGGGATGGTGGGTGCCACATTCTGAACACACATGGGACGTCTTTACTTTGCTCACCCATACAGTCTGGCCGACGGGTGTCACTCCGCCGATAAGGTCTGGCCGTATGGCGACACCTTTTCCACTTTTTGATGGCTCCGCACCTCGACAGCAGCAGTTCCCTGAGGCCCCAGAGATGGGTATCGACCCGGCTAAGCGTTACACGGCAACCATGTCAGTCTCGATTGCGGGCGAAGCAGCTGGAGAGATTGTTATTGCGCTCGACGCAGTGAATGCTCCTGTGACCGTGAACAACTTTGTGTTCCTTGCGCTCCATCACTACTTCGACGGAGTTATCTTCCACCGCATCATCAATGGGTTTGTGTGTCAGGGCGGCGACCCAACTGGCACCGGTCGTGGTGGCCCCGGATACCGATTCGACGATGAATTGCCGAAGCCAGGTCAATACCAGATCGGTTCGCTTGCAATGGCGAATGCAGGACCAAACACCAACGGCAGCCAGTTCTTCCTCATCAGCGGACCGAGCGGTGTCCAACTCCCACCGCTGTACAGCCTCTTTGGTCAAACGGTGAAGGGACTTGAACTCGTTGAGCGCATGCAGAACGTCCCAACTGCAGCGGGTGATCGCCCAACTGATGACGTAGTCATCGAGTCGGTCACGATCAGCGTCGCAGACTGAACGAGTAACTCTGCGTGACGGCTAGTCACCGGCTCACAATCTCGCAGGCTCGTCGAGCTGCTCTTGCCGCTCAGGGCTTTCACCGTGAACGACCTGTTGGTCGGGTTGATCGGCGGCATCTCCGTCGGGCATTCGACGACATGGGAATCATTCAGATTGATTCCGTCAATGTGTTGGTGCGTAGCCAGGAACTTCCGTTGTTTGCGCGGCTCGGACCTCATGATCGAACGCTTATTCCGTCTGCAACCGCAGCAGGGGACATCTTTGAATATTGGGTGCATGAGGCAAGCCATGTTCCGGCCTCACAGCACCGGTTACTTCGATGGCGAATGAGCCAGCCCCATGCTTGGAAAGGCGTCAACCGGATAGCGAAGGAGCATCCGGGTCTTGTGAAGCGTGTGCTGAGTGCCATTGGTGAGGGTGGGCCAATCACTGCCGGCGAACTTTCACCGCGGACATCTCCCAAGAGCGACTGGTGGGATTGGGATACGGCCAAAGCCGCATTGGAATTTCTCTTTTGGAAAGGTGAGGTTGCAGCGACGCGTCGGACAAACGACTTCGCGCGTCTATACGACCTTCCAGAACGAGTTCTCCCTGCCGCAGCATTAGAGGCTGAGACTCCTGATGAATCTGTTGCCCGCGAGGAACTGATTCGGCAGGCGGTCCGTCATCTCGGTGTCGGCACGATGCATGACATTGCTGACTATCACCGCCAACGAATTACCGATATCAAACCGCTCGTAGAGAATCTCGTCCGAACCGGTGATCTTGTTGCTGTCACAGTGGAGGGTTGGCAACAGCCGGGGTACAGCCCCCGAGATCTGTACATTCCACGTGCGATTCGTGCTCGAGCATTTCTTAGTCCGTTTGATCCGGTGGTGTGGTTTCGTGACCGCGATGAGCGTCTATTTGACTTCACCTATCGAATCGAGATTTATACGCCGGCCGCGAAGCGTCGGTACGGCTATTACGTGCTGCCGTTCTTGCTGGGAGACCGGATCGTTGGCCGTTTTGATCTGAAGGCCGATCGGGCCCGACAGGTTCTTCTGGTTCAAGCATCGTGGGTTGAAGACAGTGACGACACACCGGCTCGACGTCTCGAGATCGCTAGTGAAGCACTCGAAGAACTTGAGACAATGTGTGCGTGGCTCGGTCTACACGAGATTGAAATTATTGAGCGTGGCTCGTTAGCGAAAGAGATGCGAGCCGTCTCAGGTTGATGGCTGGTTGGGCTGTAATGCCCAACGAATTGTCCTCGTGATGAGGTCGCCTGCTGGCCTGATCGCGAGGCGTTCCGAGACAGGAAGCCATGGAATACGAAGTTCTTTGCGTGCCCACAGTGGGAGGAGTGATGCGCCTGCAGCGGCGATCACACCGTAAGCGGGCTTCGACGATGCTGGAAGCGGCGGGTCAATGAGGAGATATCGCGCCGCCTCACGGGCTTGGGGGGTTGCCCGTAACTCGGATCGAAAGTCGTGAAGAAGATCTGCGACACCCTGCTCGGTGACGGGCACCGGGTCGGCTCCGAGACGTGCAGCAATCGAACCAGATTCAGCGATGTAACGGTCGCGATCAGAGCCTTCGAGTGGCGATTGTCCGTAACGATCATGGGCACGAAGAAATGAATCGACCTCGGCAACATGCACCCAGGCAAGCAGGTGAGGATCATTCGCCCGATATTCGATGCCTTCAGGTGTTGTGCCAGTTACACGGTCGTGGATCGCAGTGACGGTTGCAATCGCCTGTTCGGCTGCCTCTTTCGGACCGAACGTTGTCGTGGCCAGGAAGTCAGCGGTTCGTTGAAGGCGTCCCCATGGATCATTCTTGTAATCGGAGTGCTGCGCTACGCCGAACATCGCGAGCGGATGCAGACTCTGCAGAAGCAGGGCACGGATCCCACCAATGAACATCGACGCATCGAGATGCACTTTTCGAATTGCGGCGTCGTCATCAAACCACCGCTCACCGGGGGCGGTGAACAACTCTTCAGTGCGAGCTTCAGCGTTTGGTCCGACTACTCGACCTCGAATCTGGTCGGCGAGCCACGCGCGAACCTGATCTGCTGGTTCTTGTTGCGCATCTGTCATCGACACATGCTCTCACGGGGGCTCACTAAGATCCTGACTGTGCCAGATGATGTGTCTGAACTCTCTGAGGTAGAAGACTCCGGTCGAGGTTGGCTGCCGCCTCGCTGGGTTGTGGTTGCTGTCTTCTTGTTCTGGCTGGGTTCAGTCGTGACCGATGTTGTCGTCCTCACGTGGGGTCGTGTGAACGATCTTGTCTTGCTTCTCGTGTTGTCGCTGTTTTTCAGCCTTGCAATTGAACCTGGAACGAACTGGTTAGCGAGAAGAGGGTGGCGCCGCGGTCGTGCGACGTTGCTCATTATTTTTGGCGTGCTGATTGCGATTGGGGCATTTCTGGGAGCGATGGGAACGCTCATCGGGACACAAATTGCTGACCTGCTGTCAAATCTTGAGGTCTACATCTCAGACACGGTTGAACGAATCAATAACTGGTTTGGAACATCGATTGACCCAGCGCAGGTGATCGATCAATTCAATGATCCAAATGGTGCGGTCCAAAACTTTATTTCGGCCCAACGTGGTGATGCGTTACGCCTGACCGGCCGTGCGCTGAACGGACTTTTTGCGACATTCTCGATTGTGCTGTTCACATTCTATTTCGTTGCTGATGGACCGAGAATGCGCCGCTCGATCTGTTCGCGTTTACGGCCTTCCTCGCAACATCGAGTGCTTCGGATTTGGGAACTCGCGATCGATAAGACTGGCGGGTACCTCTATTCGCGACTACTGCTTAGCGCAGTGTCGGCAATCTTTCATGGCATTGTGTTTGCGTCTGCGGGCGTGCGTTCACCAATTGCGCTTGCCCTTTGGGTTGGACTAATCAGTCAATTCCTTCCTGTGATCGGCACCTACTTTGCGGCCGTGTTGCCGGTGGTGATTACGTTCCTTGATTCACCGATTCGAGCGCTGATCGTCTTTGGCATCATCATCGTGTACCAGCAGTTTGAGAACTATCTCATCTCACCGAAGGTGACTGCTCGAACAATGGAATTGCATCCTGCGATCGCATTTGGGGCGGCGCTTGCAGGGCTCTCAATCCTCGGACCGAGCGGGGCGTTGCTTGCGTTGCCAGTTGCTGCCATGGGCCAAGCAATCGCAAGTGAAACCGGTCGACGTCATGTGATTGTCGATAGCGACCTTCTTGACGATGAGCCTCCCGAAGACGGGCGCAACGACAAGAATTAGCGACCGAGCATCGAGTTATCGCAGATGTGAACTACGTTCGTGTCTGTGACTTCACCAACCTTTCTTCCTCTCGACGACGTCGTGTACGGCGAGGCCGTTCAAGTTGCTCCAGATGTCCGTCGTGTGATTGCGGAGAATCCTTCAAAGTTCACGTACCGGGGTACGGGCACCTACATCATTGGTAGTGGCGATGTCGTAGTGATTGATCCCGGTCCTCGCCTCGATAGCCATCGAGACGCACTGGCCGCAGCACTGAAAGGTGAACGAGTTCGTGCGATTCTCATCACCCACTGTCACGCCGATCACTCGCCATTGTCTGAGTGGTTAAAGGCAGAGACCGGTGCGCCGACATTCGCTGTCGGACCACATGAAACAGTCGACGAGCCAGAAGGAATGTTCGAAGGCGAGGAAGAACTCGCTGTCCCACCAGACCCCTCTGAAGAAAAAGATGAAGACGAGGTGAAGATGGAGGAGTCAACCGATGTTGACTTCGTACCTGACGAGCGCGTGGTCGATGGTGAGATTGTTGTTGATGGCAAGAACCTCACGATGCGTGCGGTGACAACGCCAGGGCACACCGCCAATCACTGTTGCTTCTCGCTCGAGCAGTCGTCAAGTTTGTTCACTGGCGACCACATCATGGGGTGGAGCACAACTGTTGTGTCCCCGCCTGACGGGTCGATGACTGCGTATATCGAGTCACTTCACAAAGTTGCCGACCGGGCCGATGCGACGCTGTGGCCGACACATGGCCCACCCCGCACTGATGGGGCCGAGTACTCGCGAGCGCTCGTTGAGCATCGACTACAGCGTGAACGCCAGGTGCTTTCGTTCATTGATGAGCATGGACCTTCAACGGTTCCCGAGATTGTTCGTGTGTTGTACGCGGAGGTTAATCCTCACCTGCATCGCCCGGCTGCGCGTTCGGTCTTATCTCACCTCATCAAACTTGTCGATGAGGGCCAGGTGCATGTTGCAGACGGTGGAGCTATTCGAATCGCTGCCGCCTTCGCCCGGTAACGAACTACTTACCGGTGCACCATCGATGCGAGGTGGATAGTTGCCCGTGCAACATCTCCGTATCGCGTGGTCAATGGTGAGCACCCAAGGCGAACGAGATCAGGATCCCGATAGTCCGCGATGACTGAGTATTCGCGCTCGAGTCGTCGGGTGATGTCCTTGGCATCGGAATGACGAATCGCAATGTGGCATCCGCGGATGGATGCATCTCGTGGTGATACCGAGTCGAGTTGAAGTTCGTCGCAACATTCGTGGGCGAAGTCAGTCAGTGCCCGACCCTTTGCTGCAATTGCAGGCATTCCGGCTTCGTTTGAAAGTTCAATTCCGCACCGAGCCGCTTCAAGGGCGAGGATCGACGGTGTACCAATCATGAGTCGGCCGATGCCGGGCTTGGGTGACCATGCGCTGTCCATTGCGAACTGATCGTCTTGACCGAACCAGCCTCGAATCGGTTGATCAATGTCTGAGATGAGGTGGGAGCGCACATATGAGAATGCGGGAGCGCCCGGACCACCGTTGAGGTATTTGTACGTGCATCCGATCGCCATATCGACATCGGCTGCATGAAGGTCGAGCTCGATTGCTCCGACAGCATGTGAGAGATCCCAGATGACGAGAGCGCCTGCTTCGCGGGCGCGAAGAGTGAAACCAACCAGGTCAGCAATTTCAGCAGTTCGGTAATCGATGAGTGAGCGGACAACGACGGCGCATCTGTCGAGTGATATCTCGTCGAGGCGCTGCCCTGCTGGTGGGGATATGACGTTGAGCCCGTGTTCGCGTGCAACTGCTTCAACGGCGTAGCGGTCGGTTGGAAATTCGTGGGCATCTACTGCGATCGCCGTCCGCCCGGGCCTGAGGCGAACAGCAGCATGCAATAACTGATGGAGGTTGATGCTCGTCGAATCATGGACAACAACTTCGCCGTCGTCGGCGCCAAGCAACGGCGCAAGTTCGTTCCCAACAGTGAGAGGCAGGTTCAGCCATTTCTGCCATGAACGGATGAGTCCAGACCCCCATTCGTCGTTCATGACTTCATGGATCCGATGCACTGTGGAGCGAGGCAACATTCCAAGTGAATTGCCATCGAGGTAGGACAAGTCGGGATCGTCGATCACAAACCGATCTCGCCAATGAGCGAGTGGATCTGCCGAGTCAAGTTCGAATGCCCGGTTGAGAAGTTGATCTGAACTCATTGATTAGCGACGAGGAACATGTGAGGACAAGATGCCAGTTTCTTCAAGTTGTTGAAGAGTTGCCTCATCGAGTCCGAGCAATTCGCCAAGTACCGTGCGGTTATCTTCACCTCGATACCTCGGCGAGCCATGAATGCCGACATCAGGTCCGTCGCTGAACTTCCATGGTGCCTGCGGGATCTTGACGACACCGTCGCCACGATCAGAGACCTCGACGATTGCTCCGGTTTCGCTCGACCACTCTGATTCAGCAAACTCGCGTACTGTCCGAAGCTGGCCGACAGCGAGATTGTGCTTCGACAGGATTTCTTCGTAGGCGACAGCATCAGGGATGGTCTTCGCATGGTCGGCAAGCATCTGGTTGATGTCAGCAAGATTCTTTCTTCGTGAAGCAATGTCAGCAAAACGAGGATCATCGATTGCATCCTCACGACCGATCGCTCTCATGAAGAACTCAAAGGTTCCGGCCTCTGCCGGGTGACCGCTCACAATGATCGATGAGCCGTCACCGAGTTGAAGTACTTGATAATCACCTGGCTGGAAAGACCGGATGACGCCCTCTGGCACAGGCTCATCCCACAGCGCATCGTGGGTGTGCTCGTTCACATAGAGCATGGTTTGAGCCATCGTCACCTCAACTTGTTGGCCTCGGCCAGTTGCATGCCGGTGGTTGAGTGCGGCGAGTACCGCAACAGTGAGTTCGAGAGCGGTATAGACATCGGCGTGCGAGTGACGGTCGTTGAAATATCGACCGTCGCGAGCGTCACCCTGTGATTTGATGAGGCCGGTTTCAGCTCCAATTACAGGAGCATATGCTCGGCGCTTCTCCCAGCTAGTTCCTGTGCCGTAGCCATTTGAAGAGGCGTAGACCAGTTCAGGTCGGATCGCTGCGAGTCGTTCGTAGTCGAGCCCAAGTCGCTTCATCACTCCGGGTCGGAAGTTCTCGATAACAACGTCCGCATGCTCAACAAGTCCGAGGATGATGTCGGTGGCCTCAGGTTTAGTGAGATCGAGCGAGATGTTGTCCTTGCCGGTGTTTTGTTGCGCAAAGTAACTCGAGATTGAGTTGCGCCGCGGGTAGCAAAATCTCGTGAGATCTCCTGCTGGTGGCTCAATTTTTATGACGCGAGCACCGAGGTCAGCGAGCGCCCGTCCACAGTGTGGGCCTGCAAGAACACGAGAGAAGTCGAGAACGACGATGCCATCTAATGGTGCTGCCATAGTGACATCCTGCCCGAAATGCAGGCCGTGAATGTAAGCGGATCAGCCAGCTGGCCAAATGGCATCGGTGAGAGTGATTCCTCCACCGTTGCTAAATGCCCATGCAAGACCCAGAAGTCCACCGATCATCGACACATTTTTCATGAACATCAATTGGTCAGTCGCCTTCGCAGCGGCATCTTCCAATGTCCAGAAGTTATGCATCGTGATTGTCACGATGAGGAGGAGCAACGCGGTCAGCAGAGCTGCAAGGTCTCCCCAGACTCCAAAAATGATGCCGACTGAGCCTGCGAGGTAGAGCACTCCTGACAGTCGCACAGCAAGCAGGGCATTCGGAATTTTTTTGAACTGTGCGTATCCCACAATGGCTTCTTTCGTCAGGTGGTTGATTCCTGAACGGACAAAAATCGCCATCATGATGATTCGGGCAAGCAAAAAGATGGTGTTGTTCATGTCGTGGAGAATAAACCGAACGACAGAACGAACTGGTGATGCCAGTTAGATGCCATCTGCGGCTTCTTCGACAGCGTCATCAGTTGCTGGGGTCGCGCGCTGGGCAGCAACGTAGGCGAATGCTGCGGGAGGTTCACGCCACGGGTCTTGCGGTTGCTGGATTGCTGCCCAGACTCTCTCTGGCGTGCACGGCATATCGATGTGGCGAACCCCGAGGTGGTGCAGAGCATCGATGACTGCATTTTGAATTGCCGGTGTGCTCCCAATTGTTGATGCTTCACCAATGCCTTTTGCTCCAAGCGGGTTGAGCGGTGAAGGTGTCTCGGTTGAGTGAACATCGAACGACGGCATCTCTGATGCTGCAGGAAGGCCATAGTCGGCGAAGTTTGCGGTGAGGGGGTTACCATCTCCGTCATAACGCACCTCTTCATACAGTGCTTGCCCGATACCTGATGCAATTCCGCCATGTTGCTGACCCTCGACAATGACCGGGTTAAGAACGGTGCCGCAATCGTCCACAGCGATGTGACGAGCAATGGTGACTCGTCCGGTTTCTGTATCAAATTCGACTACCGCAACATGGGCGCCGAATGGAAATGTCGCTCCCTGCTGGTTGAACACATGGTCAGCGGAGAGTTGCTCGCCGTCAGATTCAACCTGTTGCGCGATATCTGACCAGCTGAGAACCGTCGAGGGCACGCCAGCCACGTGGAAGGTTCCTGTCGCCACGTCGATGACAATGTCAGCAACGTCTGCTTCAAGCTGTTGTGCAGCGATTGATCGAGCTCGATCGATGAGCGCATCACGTGCCCCAACAACAGCGGAACCACCGAGTTGCAGAGAGCGAGAACCACCCGTGCCACCACCACGAGGCAGGAGATCCGTATCGCCGTCAACGTGAGTAATTCGATGAATCGGAATGCCAGTTGTTGATGACACGATCATTGCGTACGAGGTTGCATGACCCTGCCCGTGGGCTGCAGTGCCGGCTGCGATTGTTGCCGAGCCGTCTGGGTGCACGGTGACTGCGGCGTATTCTTCGGAGCTTCCACCTGCAGTGATTTCAACATAACTTGCGATACCGATTCCGAGTTGATTGCGATCTCCTCGTGCCCGTCGCTCGGCTTGCTCTGCTCGTAAGGACTCGTAGCCGGCGAGCTCGGCAGCTGTTTCGAGTGCGTGCAGGTAGCGCCCCGAGTCGTAGGTGTTGCCAGTTGGAGTCGTGTGCGGGAATACGTCGTCGCCGAGGAGATTTCGACGCCGAAGTTCGATCGGGTCGATCTCGAGTTCGTGAGCGGCTTGGTCGATGAGTCGTTCGACCATTGCAGTTGCCTCTGGTCGCCCCGCCCCTCGGTATGCCCCAACACATGTCGTATTCGTTGTTGCGCTGATGGCGTGCGCTTGAAATGCGGGAACTGCATATGTGCCTGGAGCCATCCTGCGCGTTCCTCCAACAAGAGCTGCGCCAACCGTGGGGTACGCACCGGCGTCACCGAGCACCCTAAATCTGAAGCCGGTGAGGTGCCCGTCGCCGTCGAACCCTGCTTCAGCCCATTGGACCTGTCCTCGGCCGTGGGGCATTGTCAGCATGTCTTCAGAACGTGAGGGGGCCCAGAGCACCGGTCGATTGAGGTGGCGTGCGGCCGCAGCGATAGCGGTGTATTCGTGGTGGAGTCCGGCTTTTCCACCAAAGCCGCCGCCGACGGCTGGGGTGCGCACCCTGACGGTGCTCTTATCCATCGATAGTGCTGCAGCAAGTTGATCTCGCAACATGTGTGGCATTTGAGTTGATGCCCACAGTGTGAACTTGTTGTCGCCGTGAGCCGGCTCGGCGAGGCACGCGTCGGGTTCCATTGAGCCAACAACGACTCGTTGATTCACGTAGGTTCCGCGGACGACGGTTTCCGATATTGAGTCAAGATCGATCGGAGCATCGCTCACTTCAACGAATGCAAGGTTGCCTTCATCTCCGTCGAAGAGTTTGGGTGCACCTTCTTCGACAGCAGCCTCTAGATCGGTGACGGAGGGCAAGACGTCAATGTCTGCCCACACCAGTTGCGCTGCGTCTGCTGCTGCTGTGCGGTTTTCTGCGATGACGAGTGCAATCGGCTCACCGACATATCGGACTGTGTCGATGGCGATTGGGTTGCGAGCGAAGCGGGGTCCGATTGGTACGAATCCGTGATGGGCAGCTATCCCGAGGTCGTCTTGTAGCTGGGTCCCAGTGAAGACTGCAACGACGCCGTCAACAGAATCTGCATCCTCAGTATGAACCTCGCGCAGGATCCCGTGGGCAACTGGTGAAGGAACGAAGACCGCGTGCAGAGCACCGTCGACAACATGTTGGGGGAGATCGGCGGTGTAGTGCGCTCCGCCATTCAGGAGTGTCGGGTCTTCGCTTCTGAGTACTCGGGTGCCGAGAATCGAACCGTGCAAATTCGTGGTATCCGAGGATTGGGTCATGCTTTGACCGTAGTTTGTCGGACGTGCGTCAGCCGACCCCTCTGTACTTGGTGAGTTTTGCGATTACTGGTTTTGCTCTGACGATGATCGGGCCTTCGTTGTCGACCTTGCGTGACCGAACCGGATCTTCAATCGCAGACATCGGGTCGCTATTTCTCGCGTTGCAGCTTGGTTTTATTGTCGGCTCGGTCATTGCTGGTCGTGTGCTTGATCGGTTTGATGGGCACCGTGTGTACGCAACCGGTTTTCTGTGCGTTGCGGCTGCCTTGTTGGCGCTTCCGGTGGCAAATTCGTTGATTGCTCTGTGGGGCGTCATGGTGGCAATTGGAACCGCTTCATCGATCAGCGATGTGTCCGCGAACACGCTGTTGATGTGGCACCTTGGTGAGCACGTTGGCCGGGCGATGAATCTGCTGCACTTCAGTTTTGGAGTCGGGGCGCTCATCGCCCCTCTGGTTGTCGCACTCGGTGTCGACACAGCGGCTCGGCTTGGTGGAGTGATCGCAGTTGTGATGGCGTTGTGGGCACTTAGCGTCCCGTCACCCACTGCTCCTCAGATTCGGCGAGACGATCAGTCAACAGCAACACGACGGGTGCTCGTCATTGCTGCCTCATTTTTCTTCGTCTACGTCGGCGTTGAAATTGGCTTTGCTGGATGGATCCACACATACGCAGGGGAGGTCGGATTCAGTTCACGGGCCGCAACCATGATCACCACTGGCTTTTGGGTTTCGTTCACGAGTGGGAGGTTGTTCTCGGCCTGGGTGTCGGGTCGGATTCGGCCGAAGGTGGTGATGACAGCCTCGGGGACGGCAACCGTTGTGGCAGCCATCGTGCTCACCATTGCGCAGGGCAGCCCGGCTGGAATGTGGATCGGGGCAATCATGATTGGGCTGGCAACGGCGCCTCAGTTCCCGGTCATGATTGCGTACCTAGAACGACGTATCCAACTCTCTGGATCGGACACGTCATGGTTCATGGCCTCAGCAGGTATGGGTGGGCTCGCGTTCCCCTATGTCATTGGTCAGATGATTGACGCTGCAGGGACAGCAATCTTTCCGTGGATGGTGCTCGGACTCTCAGTCGTTGCGATGGCAGCGTTTGTCAGGGCAAATGCTGTGCTTGGCGGCTAATGCCTAGTGCTGGTGATGGGTGCTGTTTTCGACGACGCGTGAAGCAACAATTGGCAGCATTTTCGCAGCAACCGATGGAACCTGCTGGATGAGGTCGCCAAATGCACGGCCATCGAGGTGAAGCGCCTTGATGTCAGTCTTTGCAGTCACGGTTGCATCGCGGCGGGCATGGGTGAGCACCGCCATCTCTCCGGCAAATCCACCAGGTCCAATGTCGGCAACGTGTTCTCCGGCTCGGGTCACCTCGAGGGTTCCCTCAACGACGACAACCATTTCGTGAGCGCCTGATCCCTCGTTCATGAGAGCGGTGCCAGCGGAGAAATTGAGTTCGGTCGTGATCGCTGCAACTGCGTCGAGTTCGTCCTCATCGAGGTCTGCAAACAGCGGAATTGCGACGAGGTGCTTGTGGTATGCGTGTGCCATTGTGTTCTCCCTGTGAAGCCCGCTTCGGAACGGGTCCTCTGTTGATGTTCACTTTAGTCAGACTCTGGGAGCCCTCGGGTGTCAGATTTGACACACGTGGTTCACGACATCGTTGCGGGTCAAATCCTTCAGCCGGTGGTCGTGAGAGACTGGAAATGTGGAACAGGCTCGATCATCACCTCGGTGTTTTGACCGTTATGTGATGATCGATTGGAGCGCCCAGTCTTCTCCCAAGCAGGGAAAAGATTCGATCTGGATGGCGGTTGCCGACTGCGATGGACAAGTGGAGGAAGTTCATAACCCAAGAACCCGCCACGGTGCCACCGAATTGCTGGTTGAACTGTTGTCAGATCTGAGCGAGCGGGTGCTGGTTGGTTGCGATTTTTCCTTCGGGTATCCATCTGGTTTTGCAGATGCTCTCCTTGGTGAATCAGCGAGCAGTTGGCGCGATGTGTGGTCATGGGTGGGTACACGAGTGCTTGATGCCGCTGATAATCGAAATAACCGGTTCGAAGTTGCATCGGAGATGAATGATCGCTGTGAGAGCGCCGTCAAGGTGAGGCCCTTCTGGGGATACCCCGGAGCACATTTGCATCAAGGAGTTTCTCGGTATCGACCTGATTCCTATGCGCCCTTCGAGGAATTTCGCATCACAGAGCACCGAATTCGTGCGAAAGGTCATCGTCCGTTTAGTTCCTGGCAGTTGGCGTATCCCGGCAGTGTTGGCAGTCAGATGTTGATGGGTATGGCATGGGTTGAACGAATGCGTGCCATTGATGAGATTGGAAATCGATTGAAGGTCTGGCCATTTGAGACGGGCCTTGGCAAGCATTCGTTAGACGGAGGCCCAAGTGACATCGTTATTGCAGAGGTTTGGCCAAGCATGTTCGACATTGACCGTGATCGCCATGACGTCCTTGATGCGGCTCAAGTGATCACGGTTGTCGAGAAGCTGGCTCGTGCTGACGCTGACCTTTCACTTCGTGACTGGGCGAGCCCGAGTTTGTCCGAAGCCGAACAACTGTCAGTGCTTCGAGAAGAGGGTTGGACGCTTGGCGTCCTGTGATCTAGTTCCGGTGAGGCCGTGTTGCCCACCCCCCTAAAAATTCACCGACATCATCCCTGCGATGTGGTTTACCTTCTGTAGGCAACGGTCGGGGGTTTGCATGAGAATGTCGCTACATCGTCAGCGGTTACTGACCGCCGAATACAAATTCATCGTTCTTTTTGGAGCCAGCCTGACTGCGTTCGTACTGCTCTGGATTGAGTCGGACCACCTCAGCCTGAGGGGTTGGTTATGGAACGTTCTCACAGATGGTGAAGTCCGTGATGCCCGTGGACTGGCTTGGCTTGCGAGTGAGCTGAGTTTGCTTGGTTTGAGTGTCGCACTGGGTTGCGTGGTGATCATGCGTCTCGCTCGAGTGGCTCGAGGTGATGATCTGGCCGATGCAGTTGATCAGCGATCGGTTATTCGGTGTGCCGAAGTTGATGAGGGAACCCGTGTCGACCTTGTGTCGAGAGCGATTGCGACATTCCCGATTGAGCATGTGTTCGAACATCTGGTGATCGTGAGTGAATCTGACGGTAGGTGCGGCATCGAATGGAACGGCGGAGCCCTCTGCGAAGCCCCGCGCGGCTGGACGGTGGCCTCGGTAAGCACGTGGTATCTCGATGAAGCATCCGGATTTGATCAGGGAACATTTCCATTTTCGACATTGCTGAATTTGGGGTCAGATTCACATGGCCGCAAGTACTTCATTGATGTGGCTGAAGTTGGTGGTGTGTTGTTCGCTGGGTTAGGTGCATCAAGCGAAGTTGAGCGGCTACGTGAGCAGTGGAAACAGTCGCCATGGAATCGGGGTTGTGATGACGAGGCCGTAGACATCGCTGAACTCCACCTTGCTGCTGACAATCAGGAGGATCCCGTGGGGCTCATCATTGATGCTGTCGTAGACGGAGAGATCCTCACATGGTCACCGCGTGGCAGGCAATGGCAGGTGCACCATCGGCAAGCGCATGTGGATGAATCGATCAGGGATCCAGAGGCTGATCGACCTCTCAGCGGAGTTGCGACGATCGATGTCGATCGACCGTCAGATACCTGCCGTGACACGAATGTTGATTACGAATTTATGGTGAGGGTTCTTGGTGAGGTCTCGGTAGAGACTGCGAGTGGTGACCTGGTGTCATTTGAACGTGGTCGCTCGCAGGAACTCCTCGCATGGGTCTTAACTCACGATGAGCACCCAACCCGGTCAAGGGCGAAGGCTGCGATGTGGGATGTTGCTGTGCGACCCACGACATTTGCAAATGTCGTTTCCGATGTGCGTCGATCGCTCAACCGTGCGTTTCACGAAGAACTCTCGGGTGACTGGATTCAACGAGACTCAGGAGATGATCTCGTCGTTGACGAGCGGATTGTCAGTGATGCCGATGTCTTGGAGCGTGCGCTGCAACGATCTCAGGGGTTGTTGCCCGAAGAGGTGATCAGCAACCTCCGTTGGCCGGTGTCGTTACTGCGGGGTCTCCCATTTCAAGGAGAGCCATATCGGTGGCCAGACCCTGAGGGGCTGACCTCTGAACTTGTGATTCTCTCCATTTCCGCTGCAACAACTCTCGCCCATGCCTATCTTGAGGTCTCTGATACCGCCGGGGTGATGTGGGCTACCGGACAAGGCTTGCGAGTGCTACCGGGTGATGAAGACCTCATTGCCTTGCGCATGAAGGCCCGAGGAGGCCATGGCGATGTTGCGGGGCTGCGGCAGGAATGGGACTCGTATGAGCGAGTGCTGTCCGATGAGTGGTCAGGAGGAATGCCGTCGCCAACCCTGCAGCGGCTTCGACAAGAACTCCTTCACAATCGCTCCGGTTAGCTGGCGGCGAGATTCTCGGCCAACGCAATGATCTGTCGAACCGGACGGTTTAACGCGACAGCGGCTGCTTTCGCGTCATCGAATTCCACTTTGATGCGATGATCGGCAATTTTCACGCGAATCTCGTGGCCCTCGACAACAACAATTCCCTCAGAGCGCTGTTGCGGCCATCGATCGACATGCGTTGCTCGGATACCTAGTGAACCGGTGTGAGAAATCATGGTGGCTCTCAGTAGTTCAAGCCGAGCGGGGTCGCATAGAGCGTGCACGGTGAACGCAGGCCGTCCCTTTTTCATCACGATTGGCGTAATCCACGCGTCGAAGGCTCCTGCGGCAAGCATCTGCTCAATGGCATCTGAAAGCACTTCACCAGTTGCATCATCGACGTTGACCGCGAGTTCAACAGCTGCCTGACCGCTTCCCACGGACTGATCAGCGAGAGCACCAACAACGACTTGCACAACATTGGGGCGACTCGGAACGTCTGCTGTTCCGGCTCCGAACCCAACGGCTGTCGTCTGAAGGGGCGGCATCGGGGTGCCTGATGGGCTCGCAGAGAGCACCGTCATTAGCGCAACACCGGTTGGAGTTGCGATTTCCATTGTCGTGTCGACCCCGAACGTGGCCGCACTATTCAGTGCGAGTAGGCGGCTAACTGCAGGCACAGGGTTCGGAAATTGGCCATGTGTGGTTGACACGGTTCCATGCCCAACCCCGATTGGTGAGTGCGAGATATTGTCGATATTCAGGGTCTCGAGTGCGGCACACGATGCAACGACATCAACAATCGAATCGACCGCTCCAACTTCGTGTAACTCAACGTCATCAGGATGTACGCCATGGATTGCCCCCTCGACATCGGCCAAGGTCCGGTAGACATTCAACGCTCGCTCACGGGTGATTTGGGAAAGCTCCGATGATCCAATGAGGTCGAGCACTTCGCGAGCCGGCCGGTGCGAATGTTGAGCGTCGTGATCGTGGACAACAACGTTCGCCCAGGTGGCACGAACTCCACAGCGCTGGACTGCTTCAAAGGTGATTGCCCAACCATCAATATTCAGCGCATGCACAGCCTCGATAATTGAGAACTGGTCGGCACCTGCGTCAACAAGAGCAGCCAGGGTCATGTCGCCGGCGACTCCAGCGGAGCATTGGAACCATGCTGCGGTCGTCATTTCGTCACCATCCGCTTCAGCATTCGCGAGAGTGCAACCGCAGCTCCAAAGCCGTTGTCAATCCCAACGACAGAGATGCCTGAAGCGCAACTTGCATGCATGGCGAGCAGCGCGGTCACACCCTCGAGACCTGAGCCGTAGCCAACCGATGTTGGCACCGCGATGATCGGGCAGGAGGTGAGGCCTCCGATGACGCTGGCAAGCGCCCCTTCCATTCCGGCGATGACGATGATTGCGTCCGCTGCGGTCACCTGATTGAGGTGAGCGAGAAGCCGATGTAATCCGGCGACACCAACATCGTGAAGGCGGGTTGCAATGATGCCGGAAGCGGCAAGCGTGATGGCGGCTTCATCGGCGACAGGGATATCGGAAGTTCCCGCTGTGACGACAAGGACATTTGGTTGAGGATCAACGAATTCAGGAGGCCGAAACAGAACACATCCTCCAGAGCGGATTGATGTTGTTTCGGTGATGATCGGTTCGAGGGCAGCTATCTGCTCGGTGGTTGTTCGTGTGATGAGCACTGGCTCGTTGGAGTGGTCCAACATCTCTTGGATGATCGCAACACACTGTTCTGGAGACTTGCCGGGACCATAAATCACCTCGGGCATTCCCTGACGAAGAGATCGATGATGGTCGACCAAGGCGTCGCCCGTATCAGCGAATGGAAGGCGCCGAAGTTGGCTAATTGCGGCGTCGGGAGCGACCGAGCCATCAGCGATTGCAGCGATCAAGTGTGTGAGGGCTGCTTCGTCCATCGACATATCGTGCCATGTCTTGGGCCGAATCCCCCTAGCCTTGCGGACGTGACTTCAACGAATGGTTCTGCAAGCAGCGTCGGTTCTACTCCGCGCGTCGCGTTTTTCGGCCCATTCGGGACCTTCACCGAGCAAGCTCTGAGAACCCAGAGTGATCTCGCAGCAGGCGAACTCGTTCCGATGCGAACGGTTCCTGATGTGCTTGATGCGGTCACCTCGGGTGAGGTTGACTGCGGATTTGTTCCAATTGAGAACTCGATTGAGGGAATGGTCAACTTCACTCTCGATGCATTGGCCTTCGATCATGATCTCATCGTCACCCGCGAAGTCGTGCTCGATATTCATCTATGTCTTGCTGCACCGGCAGGAACATCGATGTCAGACGTCACAGACGTGATGTCGATCCCTGTAGCTACCGCTCAGTGCCACAAGTTCTTGCGAGAGCAACTCCCTACGGCGAATTTGCTCGCGGCAACGTCAACTGCTGGAGCAGCAAAATCAGTATCTGAGGATGGTGCCAGCGGTCTTGCCGCAATTGCGCCGCGCGTCGCTGCTGAGCTCTATGGGCTTGAAGTGCTTGCTGAAGACATCGAAGATGAGGCAGGAAACCAAACCCGATTTGTTGTAGTTCGTCGAGATGGTGCGGCGTTGCCGACCGGGCACGACCGTACTGGCCTCGTTGTCTTCCAGCGTGCGGACGAACCGGGCAGCCTGATTTCAATTCTTCAAGAATTTGCCGCTCGCCGAATCAACTTGTCGAACCTCATCTCTCGCCCGATTCGTCAGGGCGGGCTCGGAGAGTATTGCTTCATCATCCTGGCTGAGGGCCACGTGGGTGACGATCTCATGGCTGACACGATGCGGGCGCTGCACGCAAAACAAGGACACGTCAAATGGTTTGGGTCGTGGCCGCGAGCCGATGGCGCAGCCAGCGACGTTAGAGCATCTTCCGATGAGCGATGGAGAAACGCCGACGACTGGATCGAATCGATCAAGTCGCGTTTGGTGTGATCGATTACTCAGTCAAAACTCACGCTGAGCGGTGAGTCAGGGTTATCCATTTTTGACTCTCCGGCTTCGATCGCATCAAGCAGGTGAATTGCAAGGTCGGCGACCTTTACTTGGTCTTCATCTGCGCCGGCTGCCTTGGCGCCGTCATCAAGCATGATGTAGCAGAACGGGCATGCCGTTGCGATGCGGGTAGCACCTGTTGAAAGCGCTTCGCGAGCACGTTCGTCGTTGACCTTCGTGCCGATCGACTCTTCCATCCACATGCGTGCGCCACCTGCGCCACAGCACATTCCCTTGGTGCCATTTCGCGGCATCTCCACAATCTCGATGCCCTTGATCGCTCCAACGACTTTGCGTGGCGCCATGTACACGTCGTTGTGGCGGCCGAGGTAACACGAGTCGTGATAAGTGATGCGCTCCTCGAGCGTTGCTTGAGATACATCGAGTCGACCGTCAGCAATGAGTTCTTCAAGAAGCTGGGTGTGGTGCACCACTTCGTAGTTGCCGCCAAGTTGCGGGTACTCGTTTTGAAGTGTGTTGAAGCAGTGTGGGCATTGGGTGATGATCTTCTTGACACCCATTCCGTCAAGCATCTCGATATTTGGCATAGCGAGCATTTGGAAGAGATACTCGTTGCCTGATCGGCGGGCAGAGTCTCCGGTGCACATTTCGCTTGGCCCAAGAATTGCAACATCGATGCCGGCACGGCGCAACAGTTTGGCCATCGATTGGGTGACCTTCTTGTTCTTGTCGTCGAACGAACCTGCACAACCGACCCAGTAGAGGTACTCAGCGGTGAGTGGTGAACCGGGATCGACAATTTCTACGCCATCAATGTCGTTTGCCCAATCGCCACGTTCGCCCTGGTTCATCGCCCATGGGTTGCCTTGGTTTTCCATGGCTCGGTACGCGTTACCAAGTTCGGCAGGGAAGTTTGATTCCATCAACGAGAGGTAGCGACGCATGTCGAGGATCTTGTCGAGGATCTCAATGTTGACCGGGCAGATCTCGTCGCATGCCTTACATGAGGTGCATGACCAGATTTCTTCGGCGGTGATTCGCTCGAACAGGCTGTTTGCTCCGATCTTGATCTCACCGTCGACGCCGATCGGAGGTGAAACCTGAGGAGATCCGGTCGCAGCCATGACCTCTCCGGTCTTCAACACGATTTCGCGTGGGTCGAGTGGCTTACCGGTTGCGTGTGCCGGGCACACGCTGGTGCAGCGTCCGCACATCGTGCAGGCGTCGGTGTCGAGGAGCTGCTTCCAGGTGAAGTCTTCAACAACTGAGGCCCCGAAGCTCTCGAGCTCGGTTTCCATCAGATTTGGCATTGGCTTCATCGCGCCCTTCGGGCGGTCTTTGTCGCGAAGGTACATGTTGAGAGGCGAGGTGAAGACGTGACGCAGCATGGTGACCGGCAAAATCGCTAGGAACACCACAAAACTGACAACGTGTGCGATCCAGCTCCACTGGTGCCATGTGCTCACGGCTGATGCCGACATACCGTCGAACAGTGTTGCAAGTGGGTAGCCCACAAATGAGAACTTCTCATAATCGGGCATGCCTTCAACCGAAATACGGAAACCCTCGGCGACGAAGCCGGTGATACCAATCGCTAGGAACGTGCCAAGGATGACGCCGTGCTCAGCTTTGGTCTTAATACGAATGCGATATGGCCGTTGGATGTATCGACGAACGATGGCCCAGATCACACCGAGCGTAAACACGGTGCCTGCAAGGTCACCGACGAAGGCATACGCCTTGTATGTGGTGCCGTGGAGAAACTTCAGGCTTTCGGGCATTTGGTGGTCGATTTCAAGAACTGTCGTGACACCCATGAGCACCAAGAAACCGAAGTAAATCATCGAGTGCATAAGGCCGGCAGCCGAGTCACGAAGCAACGTACGCATGTACACGCCAGCGCGGAAGTCTGCGGCTCGGCGTTTTGCGTTCTTCGCGGTCGTGCGACGCTTTGCAACAGTTCCTCGCTCCCAGTTCTTCATACGGTCGGCGAAGCGGAATGCGCCCCAGACGACCATCACCGGGATCAAGGTGTAGAAGGCGATTTGAATTGGCCCAGGAATATTGCCGAACACTGTTCGGTGGACTTCATTCTCGTTATGCCAGTGCGTGATTTGTGGTAACACGCCAGAAAGAAGAATGAAGGCACCCATTCCGATGCCAAGGCCGAGCGAAAGTTGATGAGGCTTAAGCCGCTTATCACTGCTGGTAGTTGATTCAGTCTCCGTAGCCATGCATTCCTTACGCTAGTTCGTTTGGCGCGCAGAACTACAGGTCGTTCGACTCAGCCGTTTGGAATTCTCAGTGGGTTCCTGCCTGGTGAGCGACACCTTCGATGGCTGCAGCAATTGCTTCTGGATCTCCGAGGTAGTCGGCAGACGCAACATTGAGGCCGTTGTTGAAGGCATAGCGACGCGGAACACCGGTGGGAATATTCACCTCTGCGATGTCATCTGCGCTGACGTCTTCGAGGTGCATGAGCAGTGCTCGGAGGCTGTTGCCATGAGCCGTCACGAGAACATTCTGTCCGGCGAGCAGTTGCGGGGCGATTCGGTCATACCAGTACGGAAGGACACGAGCGACGACATCTTTAAGGCATTCGGTGCCCGGAAGCACATCGGCGGGAAGGTGCTGATAGCGCTGGTCGTTGACGGGGTGTTCCGGGCTTGAGGTGTCAACCGCAGGTGGTGGGGTGTCGAAACTGCGTCGCCAGATGTGGGTTTGTTCTGCACCGTGTCGTTCAGTGGTTGCAACCTTGTCGAGGCCTTGCAGTGCCCCGTAGTGCCGTTCGTTGAGACGCCAGTGCCGTTCGACAGGTAACCACACTTGACCCATTGCCTCGAGAGCGAGGTGCTGCGTGACAACTGCTCTCGTGAGGAGTGAGGTGTGGCTGGTGTCGAAGGTAAGCCCCTCATCGCGCATGGTGTGACCGGCTGCAGTTGCCTCGGCGAGGCCCTGCTCGGTGAGTGGAACGTCGTGCCATCCGGTGAACAGATTGAGGCGATTCCATTCGCTTTGGCCGTGGCGGAGAATGACAAGGGTTCCGGTCATAGACCTCATCGTACGGCCTAAAGGTTCAACACAATGGCCTAAGGTTTTGGCATGAGGCTGTGGCCAAAGTTGTTGCCGATCGTTGTGCTTGCGGTGGTGATCGGTGGCGACGTCATGAGCGGCACCTTTGGGGTTCAGCGGGATGTCGTTCACTTTGATGCAAAGACGATCGTGCTCTCACCCACTGACGATGGGGCCATGAAAGTGACCGAATATGTCGATATCAATTTTGGTCAAAATCAGATGCGTGGGTATCTGCGTTATGTCCGAACCGATCTCGGTATTCCTGTCGACATATCTGCTCAGTCAGAAACGATGCCATCAAATCTGTCAACCGACTTTGATGGCGACTACTTCCAGATGCGCGTCGGAGACCCAGACGTGACGGCAAGCGGCCAGCACCGCTTTGTGCTCTCCTATGTCCTGCCATTCGCACTTCTCGATGAATGGTGGTTCAATTATTCGCTTATTGACCCTGATCAAGATCCGGTCACCGATCGATTCCACGTCATTCTTGATGGTTTCCGACTTGATGATTCGCTGTGTTCGGTCGGGGGCTGGGGTGAAGAGGGTGGCTGTGAATTGGTCGACACTTCGTATGGGCAAGAAGTTGTCCTTGAGCCGCTTGAGGCGAATGCGGGGCTGAATATTTCAGGAATGTCACAATTCACCGGTGTTCGAATGAGTGATCGCGAGTTCCCATTGCCTGAACCAGACGTTCCGTCTTCCCAAGGTGTGCTCGCAGTCCTTGTCACCCTTGCGCTCCTCGCCGGCGCCGGACTCTCGGTGGCGAAAAATATTCAGCGCGGAAAGAACATCGTTGGCGCACGAGATGCAGCAGGAGCTGCAATTCCAGTTGGGGGAGGACCAACAGCTCGCGTGTCTGACACCGAATTGTTCAATATGGCGACTGTTGAGTTTGGAGCACCGCAAGGGATTCGCCCATGGGAGGGCAACGTGATCATTCACGAACATCCGGGGAACGATTTGCAGTCGAATTGGGTGTCGTCGATGATCGGCCAAGGGGTGCTGAAGATCGAGAAGAATGGCCAGGCTGTCGATATCTCGCTTCTTGTGAGTCGTGATGATCTCGGTGATGTCGATCGTCGGCTCGTTGATCTTTTAATTCCGGGAACTACCGAAAGTCGCCGCGTGTACAAGAAGTACACCGAGACATTCGCAGAGACGTGGAAGGACATACGCTCTGAACTTGTCCAAGAATTGGACAACAAGGGGTGGTGGACGCATCGGCTACGCACCTGGCATCGGCGTACCACCGTTAGGGGGGCCTGGGTCTGGGCGATTTCATTTGGCGCTCTCTTGTATGTCGTCGATTCGAATCTTTCGAACAATCTTGTTCCGAATTTCATCACCGACTCGGCGGTTGGAATATTGATCGTTTCGGCGGTGATCGGGGTAGCCCTCGGCGAATTGGTGACCAAAGGCCGTGCGGCATCACGCACGGCCGCTGGCTCGGCGGCATATTTGCAAACCGAGTCGTTCCGTCGGTTTCTTGCGCAAAGCGAAGGTCGTCATGTTGAGGAGGCCCACCGGCTCGGCGTGCTCCGCGAGTATTCGGCCTGGGCAGTGGTGCTTGGTGAAGCAACCGCCTGGCGAAAGGCAGCGGAATCTCTCGATGACATCGCGATTGCGAGCGAGGTCGATCTCACACAGTCTTCCCTTGGCTACATCACCGTGTTGAGCGCTGCGACGGTGCCACCGTCGTCGCGCGGTTCAGGCGGCGGAGGTGCAGGAGGACCTATGAATTCAAGCGGAAGCCCAGGTGAAAATGGAAAAGGCGCTGGAGCATTTCCAAGGCCTTTCATAATATCTGAAAT